>NZ_JAGIQD010000040.1:0-42026 GCF_017815045.1 Burkholderia sp. CpTa8-5 | reverse complement strand
ACCGAACCCCAACAGCACCGCTTCCCTTCCTCCCGCACCGCGTTTCCGTTAGCGCGAAAGAGGCGTGATTCTATGCATCCGCCCCCATCCGCGCAAGCCCTTTGTGAAGAAAGTTTGAAACAGCCTCCGGGCGCTGGCGCGCACGGACCGTAAAACGCAACGCCCGCCGCCCTCCAAAGATATGACGAAGGCGCCGCTTCCCTTCTATATAAGAGGACGCGGAACAAGCAAGGAAACGGGCGCGGTCGAGTATCATGCCGCGACCGAACCACGCACTCATATTGATGATGGACAGCACGACTCAATCCGGCGACAGCGACCTTCGCGACGAATATGCGGCACTGCGCGAGCGCGCGATCCTGCTGGAAGAACAGGTGCCGCCGCTTCTGCAACGCATCTCGGACATGTTGCCGCGCATCAGCGGCGAATCCGAACTGGCCGACACGCATCGCGAGCGGCTCGTCGGCGCACGCAATGCGGCGCTGGTCTCGATCGAAAACTATCAGCAGGCCATTCCGTTCCTGCAGACGGCCGACTCGATCATCGAGCAGCTGGACAAGGCGCCCGAACGCGACGAAGACATCGAGTGGCGCGAATCGCTGCTGCAACGGCTGGACGAGCTGATCGACGTCGCGGTCGTGATGATCGACGATGCGGACAGCTACTTCGAACACGCGCAAGCCTGCGACCTGTCCAGCGTGCCGAAATCCATCCTCGAGAATTGAGCAGGCTTACCCGAAATCGCGCGATGCAGAGGCGTCGCGCCACGCCCGCCGACAGTCGCTAGCTGACCTCTTCGTCGCCGGGCCTGCCGCATCCCCTCACGAAACGCCCCCTGCGATCGCCATCATCCCGCGCAGAGCAGCACGCCGCTCCTACGGCGAATCGAGCACGATCGTCTCGCTCATCATCGGCACGCGGATGTATCCGCCCGCCGCATCGCCGTACGCATGCGCGTTCCCGTCGATCACGTATTGCGCGGTCAACGCACACAGCGTCGCGTCGCGCGCATCGACGGAACGCAGCGTCGATACGTCAATGCCCAGCCGCTCCAGCAAGTGCCGGCGCTGGTTGCGCTTCTGCTTCGCCGACGCCACGGCCTTGCCCAGCATCGCGCAGGTAATCGCATACGGATAGGTTTCGAAGCTCACGCGTCCGCCCGCGTAGCGCGCGTCGGTCAGCAGCGGATAGGCGCCGGCGAGCGCGCGGTAGACGCGCTCGCCCATGAACATCCAGTCGAAGAAGCCTGACGTGCTCGCGACGGCCTGCGCCCGCGACGGTGTCGGAAAGCACGAGATCCGTTCACGCGCGAGCGCCTGTTCGGCCGCGCGACGGCCGCTCCCTGTCCACCACAGGCTCGGCGCGTCGACGCCGATGGCGACGACATCATGAGCGAGGCACAGGGCGGGCAGCGACTCGGGCGCGATCCGCGCTTCCCGGCAGACGACCGTCGACCCACGCAGGATCACGAGATCGCACAGCTTCCTGTCGCCGCCGACGTCGACGCCCGCCACGGCAGCCGATTGCCGTGCGGCGGATCGGGCCGATCGCATAACGCGTGCGTCAGTCCGCCGGCCGCGCGGCGTACGCGGTGTCGAAGATCGCCTCGAGACCGGGATGGACGCCGCGCATCGGATCGACGACCGACTTCGCCCAATCGAAGTACGCCTGCTTGCGTTCGAGCGGCCAGTCCGCGGGCGGATGCCGGGCGATGTCGCGCAGGTTGCAGATCTTGTCGGCCAGCTTCACGAGCTTCGCGCGCCGGCTGATGGTGGCCGCGTGTTCGACCTGCAGACGCTTGCGTTCTTCCTTAGGCAACGACTTGTCGTCGGTGACTTCCATCACGATGTCCGCCACGTCCTTGCCGAACAGCCGCAGCAATTCCTGCTCGGTCGTCTCCGTATCCTCGACCGTGTCGTGCAGCACCGCCGCGACGATCACGCGTTCGTCCTCGACGCCGGCTTCGTTGGCCAGCACGTCGGCGAGCGCGATCGGATGATTGATGTACGGCGACGCCTCTTCGTCCTTGCGCCGCTGATTGCGATGCTTGTCCGCCGCGAACGCAATCGCGGCTACCAGCTTCTTCATATTCCCCCCTCGTGTGGCCAGACCCGCGACCGTTGAACCGGCCGCATGCGTTTCGGAACTGCTCATACTACCTGTACGCGATGACCCTTCCCGCGCGCCGACCCTCCGGCATACCGCGCATCACGCGCCGGCCGGCGCGCGCTGCAACTCGACCACGTTGACCCGCGCGCCGAATACGTCCCGCACGAGCGGCAGCAGGTGGTCGTGGTGCGTCAGGAACAGCACCTGGGTGCGCGTCGACAGATCGCGCAGCGCATCGAGCCCCGCCTTCGCGCGCGCATCGTCGAAATTGATGAACAGGTCGTCGGCGACGAACGGCAGTGCGGTGCGGCTGCCGAGCTGCAACTCCAGCGCCGCGATCCGCAGCGCGAGGAACAGCTGATCGCGCGTCCCTTCGCTCAGCCCGGCGACCTCGACCGACGTTCCCCTCGCGCGGCGCGCATACAGCGCGGGCGGCGTCCGCTCGGTATCGACGGTCAGCTTCGCGAATTCGCCCAGCGTGAGCCCCGCGAAAATCTCGCCCGCGCGCCGGAGCATCGGCCCCTGCTTCTGGTCGCGGTAGCGATCCGTCGCCCACTTCAGCAAGCGGCTCGCGGTGGCTGCCTCCAGATACTGTTCGGCCGCGTCGCCCATCGCCGCCAACGCCTCCTGCCGTTTCGACTCGGCAACCGCCGCGTTCGCCTGGCCGTCGATCGCGCCGAACGCCTGGTCGGCCACGACCTGCTGCTGCGCCAGCTCGTTCAGCCGCTTGCCGACATCGCCGAGCGACTGCTTCACCGCTTCGAGATGCGCGGGCACGTCGGCAATGTCCTGTTCCGCCACCTCGGCCTCGACGGCGGACCGGGACAGCCCGTCGCCGTCGCGCACCAGCGCTTCATGCGCGGCATCGACCGCCTGCCGAAGCTGGCGCTGCCGATCCGAGCGCTCGGCCAACGGCAGCGCCGCGTCGATCGACGCGACGCCGGCCAGTTGCAGCAGCGGCTGGATGCGCGCATCGGCGCCCGCGACCGTGGCGGCCGCGTCCGCGACCTTGGCGTCGGCCTGCCGCACGGCCTCGTCGGCACGATCGATCGCCCGCGCGACTTCCCTGGCGGCCGCGAGGCGCATCGTCAGCCGGCGCGCCACGTCCGGCCAGTCGCCGCTCGCCAGCCATTCCGGCGCGAGCGCTTCGGCAAGCCGCCGCGCGCCGGCCTCGAGCGCGGCCAGCTCAGCGCGGATCGCGGCGATCCGGTTGCGCGGCGCGTCGGCATCGGCCAGTTCGGCCGTCACCGTGTTCGCGAGCCCGAGCGCGCCTTCCGCCGCGGCCAGCGTCGTCGCGCTCGCGGACAGTTTCGCGTCGGTCAGCGCGTCGCGCCATTGCGCTTGCCACGCGTCGTAAGCCGCTTGTGCAAGGTCGGCCCGCGACTGCGCGGTCGCGCACCCGCGTTCGGCTTCCCGCGCGCGATCGTCGAGACTGTCCTTTCGTGCGGCCGCTTTCTCGGCCGACTGGACGAAGGTCTCGGCAACGGCGACGAGCGCGGCCAGCCCGTCCGACTCGCCGCCTCGCGATACCGTCGACAGCGCCGCACGCAGCGCGGCTTCCGCGCCGGCGCGGGCAGCACGCATCGTGTCGAATTCGCGGCGCTGGCGATCGAGATCGGCCTGCGCGGCGAACACCGCGTCGCGCTTCGCCAGCCAGTCGCCCATCGCCGCCAGCGGCATGCCGGGCACCGCGGCGGCCGTCGCGAGCGCGGCCCAGGCGTCGCGATGCGCGGCGCGTTCGCGCTCACGTTCGTCGAGCGCGGCCTGCCGGCGCGCCACGCCCGCACGCGCGGATTCGACCTGCTGACGCAGCGACTGCAGCGTCGCCGCGGCCTGGGTCGCACCGAGCTGTGCATCGACGAGTTCGTCCGCGAGACGAATCGCGTCGTCGACCGCCGGCGCGCCCGTCACGAGATCGACGGCGCCGCGGCGGATATCGCCCCACGCGCCATCGCGACGCGCGCGTGCCGCCAGCACGTCGGCGGTCGTGACGACCTTGTGGTTCTCCGCGAAATGCCTTTCCTGCAATTCAAGCCGCTCGAGCTCTTCGAGCGCACCGTCCCGCGCGTCGCGCGCGGCAGCGACGGCGCTCGCGCGTTCGCTGTCTTCCTTGAGCAGCGCGGCAAGCCGCGCCGCCGACGGCACGTCGAGCGCACGCAGCGCGTCGACCGGCATGCGCCATTGGCCGAGTGCATCGAGCGCGCCGGACAGCGTGCGTTCGGCAGCCGCGATGTCGTGCGCGAGCGCCTGCTCGCGCGGGCCGCTGTTGCGAAAACCCTGCGCATCGGCCAGCGCCGCGCGCAACGCTTCCGGCGCGTCGACGGTCGACAGGCGCGCGTGTTGTTCGCGGACCTGCGCCAGTTCGCGCGTGCGTTCGTCGAGCGATTCGCGCGCGCCGGCAAGCGCCTGGTGCAGCGCGCCGTGTTCGCGCAGCAGGTTCGCGACGGTTTTCAGCGACAGCGCCGTCGGCAACGCGGCGCGCAGCGACGCTTCGTCCGTCGGCCAGCCGAGCTGCGAAGCCGCCGACGACGCGGCGCACAGGTGCCGCTCGACGTCCGCGCCGAGCAGCAGCAGATCCTGCGCGTGATTCATGCACGCGCCGCGCAGCCGATCGAGCGCCTCGATATCGGCTTCGAGCGCCAGCGTGTCGGCGTCCGCGGCGATCGCATCGCGCGCCTGCCGCTTCGCGAGCAGGTCGGCGCGCCGTTCCTCGAGCACCTTCTGCTCGGCCGCGAGATCGCCCTGCGCCTTCAGCAGATCCGCATACGCGGTCGGCGGCAACTCGACGACCGCGCCCAGTTCGGCCAGCGCCGCGTCCTTGACCGTCAGCTCCTTCAGGTACGGCGCGAGCCGCCGCACGCGTTCGAGCTTCGAGCGCAGCGCTTCGAGCCGGCGCTGTTCCGCGCGCGCCTGCTCGATCTGCTGCTCGACCGCTTCGCGCGCGTCCTTGCGATCGACCCAGTCGCGCGTGCGCACCTGGACCGTCTTCAGCTCGGCCACCGCTTCGTTGAATGCCGTTTCGGCCAGCGCGAACGCGCTACCGCTGCGACGCGGCGCCCACAATTCGAGCGCGCGCGCGTCGAGTTCCTCGCGCACCGGCCCGAGGCTGCCCACCCCGGCAGCCGATTCGAACAGCACCTGGCCGAGCTTGTCCGATGCATCGAGAATGCTGCGGCCGCCATCGACCAGCCGCCCGTGATCGAGCCCGAACATCTGCTCGAAGAATTCGCGCGTCGCGCCATCGAGAATCGACGCCAGATAGTCGTCGGGCAGCTTGTCGTCGGCGGGCGTGCGCAACGGACTGCGCCCGCGCGCACGGTGGAACGCGAGTTCGCCCGTGCCGCTCTCCAGTACGCCGCCGATCCGCAACTCGGGCGTGCTGTGCAGGAAATCGAGCGGCGTCTGCAGCTTCATCCCGAACAGCAACTCGGACACGGCCGTGCGAATCGTCGACTTGCCGGCCTCGTTCGGCCCGACGATCACATGGAAGTCCTCGGCGGCCGACGGGAACCGCAGCGTCTCGTCGGTGAACTTGCCGTACTTGATCAGATCGAGCTGACTGATGCGCATCGCTTATTCCCCCCTCGCGAGCCGCGCGAGCAACGCGGGCCCGACCTGCTCGACCAGCGCCGTCAGCTCGCCCGCGCGCGCCATCGTCAGCAACGGCACGTCCTCCTTCACGTCGCTGCGGACCTTGCCGACGAACGGCTTCAGGTCGCGTTCGAGCAGCGCGAGGAAATCCGGATCGTGCGCGGCATCGGCCAGGATCTGCTTCAGGTCCTCCAGCGCTTCGAGTTGCTCGCTCTCGCCCGACTGATGATCGGCAGCGGACGTCGCGAGCCGGACCTTCTCGAGCCACAGCCGCTCGTTGCCGATGATGCCGATCTGGTTCAGCACTTCCGCACGCAACTGCGGCGCGCGGCCGAAAAAGAGGCCGTGCGCGGGCGTGCGTCCCGTGACGGTGACGCGCACCGCGCGCGGCACGTGGCCGTCGACGGTCAACAGCGCCTCCAGCGACTGGCCGATCTTTCGCGACAGATCGGCCACCGACAGGCAATCGGACGCATCGACCGACACGGCTTCCCAGCGCAGCACGTCGAGATACAGACGTTCGACCTGCGTCCTGCCTTGCTCGACCGTGACGAGCACCGCGCCGCGCCGGCCCGTCTCGCGGATATGACGTCCCTGCAGGTTGCCGGGAAACACGACGGTGGAGGAGCCCGTCCATTGCTGGAATTCGTGCACGTGGCCGAGCGCCCAGTAGTCGTAGCCTTTCGCGTGCAGTTCGGCCAGCGTGCATGGCGCGTAGTTCGCATGCGCCGCGTAGCCTTCAAGCGCCGTGTGCAGCACGCCGATGTTGTAGTGCCCGGGCACCGGGTCCGGATAGCCGATCGCGAGATTGTCGACGACGGCCTTGTCCTTGAAGCTCTGGCCGTGCAGCGCGACGTCGAATTCCGGCAGCCTGACGGTTTCCGGCTTGCGGTGGCCGAACACGGTGACGTTGTCGGGCAGCGTCAGCTTCTTCGTCATCTCGCTTTCGGCATCGTGGTTGCCGCCGAGGACGAACGCGCGGATGCCGGCCTTGCGCAGGCGCCCCATCTGCTGGCCGAAGAAGATGCCGGTGTTGTGATCCTTCCAGTCGCCGTCGTACAGGTCGCCCGCGATCACGAGGAACGCGACTTCCTCTTCGATCGCACGATCCACGAGTTGCCGCAACGCCTCGCGCGACGCGTTGCGCAACTGCGCGGCCGGCGCGTCGGGATACGCGCTCAGGCCGTGCAACGGGCTGTCAAGGTGAATGTCTGCCGCGTGGATGAACTTCACGAAGGTTCCTCTGTTTCATGGCGAACGGGCGACGCCGCTCGCACGGGCCGTGCCGTCATGCGTCGTCCCGGTAGCCGCCGGGCTTGCCGCCGCACATGCGACACGCGTCGGACCGGATCATGCTGCCCGCTGCAAGCGGGTCGGGATGGTACCTGAAAGCGGGTAACGACATGCGCTCTCCGTCGGTCGGGATGACGGGGAAGCACGCGATACCGATGCGAACCGACATTGTGCCGCAGCACGAGCGAGCGACGGCGATACCGCGCCGCTGAAGAACGGGCAGCACACGACATGATGGCCGCGCGATCGCCCAATAGCGCGGATGCGCGCCGAATCGTGTGTCGGGCGAAACCAAACGGAAACGGCGTTGAACAGGCAGCAGGAAAGCACACAGGCTCGCCCCGCGTGCGTCACGATGCACGCGGGCGCCCGGCTACCTGCGCTCACTCGCCGCGCGGGACCGGCGGCGGCGCATAGCCGTTGTCGTTGCCGGGAAACGGATTCGCGCTGCGGCGCAGCGCGTCCTCGTCGCTCTCCTTCTGCGCGAACAGCGCGACGCCGATCACGCCGACGTTCGCGGCATCGCCGTACTTCGAATTCGCGACATAGCTGTCGGGCACGACCGCGAAGCGGAACGCGGCAACTTCGTCGCGGCTCTTGCGGAAGCCCTCGATCGTCAGCGTGCGGCCCGGATACAGCACGTAGCCGCCGTTCGTATAGCTGCCCGGCCGCCCCGACCGCACGTCGAGCCCGTCGACCGTCGACACGACTTCGAACGCGCGCCGCCCCTGGTTGCGCAACACGATCATGTAGCGCGATCCCTCGACGCCCGCCATGTGCCAGCGGCCGTCGCGGCGCGCGAGACGCAGCGGCGCGCCCTTCTCGTCGGTAAACGACAGCGCGATGTCGCCGTTCGCAAGCGCGACGCGGGTCGGCAGCCGACGCACCTGCGACGCGGGAAGATGGCCGGGCAGCACGTCGTTGTAGTAAACCGACGCGAGATCCGTCGGATTCGCCGGATCCGCGCGTTCGAATTCGACCTGCCGGGTTTCGGATCGCACCGACTCGCCCCACGCGGTGCCGAGCCCGCGGCGCTCGCTGGCATCCGGTGCGGGAGCGGACGCGGTGGTACTGGAAGGCGGCGGGGGCGGCGCCGCACAGGCGGCCAGCCACAGCGCGCAGGCGAGCGCGAGAAGACGGAACAGAATGGTCATGACGTGATGCCTCGGAATGTTATCGGACCGCGCCGGGCGCGCCGGAACGGTGTTTTTGTATCGTCTGTCGTCACGGTGTCGATCGGACATGCTGGCCCGTGCCGACCGGCGCTGCCATCGCGGCGACCGGCGGTCGGGAGCCCTGCTATTTAAGCATGGCGCGCGTGCATTGGGCAGGGGTCGGCCGTCGATCCGGGATTGATCGAGCGCGGCACTTCGGTGATATTCGTTGGAGGTATTTTCTCACCGATGGGCGCGTTGCTGCCGGGCGACCCTGCGCGGGTGCATCGTCAAAGCTCGGCACTTCAACCGCTCGCGATCCGCGAATACAGTCGGCAGATAACGTTTCGATGCCGGCGCGACTTGCAACAAGGCAACGTATCGCTCTCGGGCAATGCGGTAACCGGGACGACGGCGGCCCCCCGTCCCGGCATCGACTATTCGACGACGTCGGTCGTCGCGATCCGACGGCGCCGACCTCGGATCATCGTCTCGCGCGCGGTCTCACCGGCGAACCGCCCCTCATGCGGTGACCAGCTTTTCATCCGGCTGCTGGAGAAAACCGTCTTCGTAGAAGTAATCGAAGAACGTGCGCAACCAGTCGTTGGCCGGACGCAGACTCGATGCGAGCACGTCGCCCGCGAGCCGCTTCAGTTGGGTGACGTCGATCGGAAGAATGCGCCCGACCGTCGGATCCGCAACGGGATTCAATTTCTTGAGCACCGGAATCAGCATCGAAAGCGGATGCGCCGGGTCCTGCCGCACATGCTCGGCCAATGCCGCGAGCCACGCGTCGTAGCTCACCCGCTCGATCGCGAAGCCTTCGTCTTCGATGAAATCGACCAGCGCGTCCAGCGAGTTCCAGCGCGGGTTGATCACATGCACGCCCTGCCCCGCGGCAGTCGGGTCGAGCGACGCGCGTACGATGATCCGGCTGACGACGTCGACCGGCAGGATGTTGTCGAATCCGACGTCGCGCGGCGCCTTTCCAAACAGGATGATGCCCTTGATCAATCGACAGAACAGATCGTCCAGGTTCATCCGCCCGCTCACCGCATGCCCGACGATCCGCGCCGGACGATAGACCGTGACGGGAACGCCGCGCGCGTGCGCCTGCGCGAGCAACTGCTCGGCGACCCATTTGCTCTGTTCATAGCCGCTCGTCAGGTGTTCGTGGAACGGCACCGCGAGCGTTTCCGGCAACGCATCCGAATAACGGTTCAGCGTGCCGACCGTGGACACGTAGTGAATCGGCGTCACGCGATGCAGGCTCGCCAGTCTGACGATGTCCTGGGTCGCCAGCACGTTGACCTGCTTCAGCGTTGCGTACGGATAAACGAAGTTGACCAGCGCGCCGTTGTGGTAGATCGCATCGATTTCACGTGCGAGCGCGTCGAATGCAGCCGCCGACAAGCCCAGGTTCGGCTCGCCGAGATCGCCCGGCACGGCGACGATCCGATCGCGGTGCTGCGCGTCCCACAAGCCGTGCGACTGCATCGCGGCCTCGATACGTCGCACGCCGGCGGCCGGATCGTCGGCGCGCACCACGCACATCACGCGTGCGTCGGTCGTCGCGAGCAGCGTATGGAGCAGGTGCACGCCTAGGAATCCGGTCGCGCCCGTGAGCAACACCGTCCGATACGGGCGCCACGCATACGGTTGCCGTGTCCCGATCGCCGGGTCGAGCCGCGCTTCGCCCGGCAAATCGACGGCCGGCGTATCGCGACGCACATCGCCATTCGCGATACTGGCGGCCAGGCCGGCGATCGTCGGCGCGGCCAGCAGCGTTTCCATGTCGATCGGGTGCTGAAGCCGCTCGCCGATCTGATACAGCATCACGGTGGCTTGCAGCGAATCCCCGCCGAGATCGAAGTAATTGTCGTGAATGCCGATACGCGGCTGCTTGAGCAACACGCACCAGATGTCGTGGATCGCCGTTTCCACCAGGTCGCGAGGCGCCGCATGGCGACCATGCCGGCGAACCTCGACGTCACCGGAAAGCAGCCGGACACGGTCGATCCTGCCTTTCGCGGAACGCGGCAGGGCGGCGAGCGCGACGACTGCGCCGGCGGACAGTGCCGGCACGCCGCGCAGCCCGGCCAGTCGGCGCACGATGTCCGCGGCGTCGGCCGTCGCGTCCTGATGGAACAGCGCATGGTCCCATTGTCCGCTTTCGGCGATCCGCTCGACGAGCGCCACCTCATCGACGCCCGCCTGCCGTGCGACGTCGGCCTCGAAATCGAGCCAGTCCGCCGTCGTCTCGTCGGAACACGCGCTTCGGTCGGGCAGCCACGTATGACAGCCATGCTCGGTGTGCCACGCGTCCAGCGTCGTGCGCAACCACGTACCGTTGCGCGTGACGGTCAGGCTGTCGCGGTCCGGCTTGCCGTTGCGCAACATCAGATCGGGCACCGAATGCCCCGACACGACGAGCGTACCGAGCGCGTCCCCACCCGCCGGGTTCAGATGGGTGTCGGCGACGAACACGGATTCATTGGCCGATACCACGCCCGATTCGACGCGATCGAATCCATCGGCCGACGACACCGCATGCGGGAGCGACCACGCAGGCCAGCACAATTGCCGGAAACGCTTCGCGCCGGGTGCGAGCTCGGCGAGTCTCGCGGCGTCCGCACGCGTCAATGAGCGTGCATCGGCCATGACCCAGTCGGTGCGAAGCGCGCCGGCCGACAGCATCGACGCGGCGCGGACGATATGACGCGTCGCTTCCGGACTCAGGACGATACCGTGCCAGTGCGCATCCGGAGACGCCGCTCGCCGCAGAAACGCGGGATCGCCGGCGCTCGCGATCTGGTGCAGCGACAGCCCGGCACTCAGTGCGCCCAATACCGTCCACAACGCCGTATGCGACAGCGGCCCGTCGCCGAGCGCAACATCCCGCGATGCACCGGCCGGTAACGTCGCGCCGAACGCGCGCGCGGCTTCGACAAGCTGGGCGTGCGTATAGCGCACGACATGCCAATCGCCATCGACATCGCGCCGCAGCAACGAACATGCGCCCTGTACCGGATCTGAACGATCGTCGAGCGCACCGTCGATTTGCCCGTACATCGGGTCCTGCTCGTCGAATACGTAACACATGACGCCGGTCAACGGCGTATGCTGCGCGGTCGTCACGCAGCTTCGCAGCGGTTCCGGCGACCAACTGCCGTCGACGAGCGCATCGAACGCGGCCGACGGCAGATTCGGATCGGTCATCGCGCAATCGACGCCATACGTCAGCCCGGACAGCAGCAAGACCAGCCCGGAGACGGGGTCGTCGCATGCAATCAGCACGCGCTCGCCCGGCCGATAGCCGAAACGCCGCCATTGATGAACGGCACGCTGCACGCGATCGGCCATCGTTCCATAGGTGACGCCGTGCGCGCCGCCCGGCGACTCGCGCCCGTCCAACCGGGCAAAGGCGATTCGATCCGGCGTGCGTGCGGCATGCGCGGCGATATGCGCCGACAACGTCGCGTCGCCCATCGATGCGTGTGCGGATGCGTCGGACACGCCGCCGGTACCCGTCGACGGTCGCGCATCGAGCATGAGATCGCGCACTTTTCGCGGGGTCGCGTCGGCCAGGATTTCGAGGAGCCCGCGGTACTGCGACGCCATGCGTTCAATGAACGCCGCGTCGAAACGGGCCGTGTCGTAGGTCAACTGAAACGTCAGCGTATCCGTCGGCAATACGATCAGCGCCAGCGCATAGCTCGTTTCCTCGACGGCGCGCGGGTCGTCGATCCGCCACCCGCAACTCGCCGCGAGCCGGTCGAACGCATCCCGGCCCGGATAGTTCTCGAATACGTAAAGCGTGTCGAACAGCGATTGCTGGCGCGGCACTTCGCTGCATTTCAATACGTCCGCGAGTGCGCTGTGCGCATGCTGTTCCAGGCGCTGCGTACCGGCTTGCAAGCGTCGCAACCAGTCGGCCGTATCGAGCTCGCCGTCGAGCGTCGCACGCCACGGCAGCGTGTTGATGAACAGGCCGGCCATGCGTTCGATGCCGTCCACTTCTGCCGCACGTCCCGATACGACGATGCCGCCGACGACGTCGTCGCAACCGCCGTAGCGCGCAAGCAGCATCGCCCACGCACCCTGGCACAGCGTATTGAGTGTCACCCGGGCGACGCGGCACGCGCGGCCGGCCGCCTCCATCCATCCGGCCGGCATCGTGTCGGCCCGAACCGACAGCGTGCGGCGCGTGTCGGCGCCGCTTGTGGCACCGTTCGCCGGCGAAGGGCATACCGACGGCGCGAATCCTGCCGGCCTGCGATAGCCGCGCAACAGATCGCGCCAATAGTCGAGCGAACTGTCGCCATTGCGTGTGCGCAGCCACGCAACGTAGTCGCGATAGTCCCGCGCGACGGCAGGAAGCGGCGCGTCCGGGCGGGAATAACGCTGAAACACCTCGCCGAGCAGCAATGGCATCGACCAGCCGTCGAGGATCGCATGGTGATAGGTCCACAGGAACCGATGCCGCTCGTGACCGAGTTCGATCAGCGTGACGCGCATCAGCGGCGCGACGCTGAAATCGAAGCCGCGCGCGCGGTCGCTCGCGAGCAATCGATCGAATCGATCGGCTTGCTCGTCGGCCGCGTGATCGCGCCAGTCGATCACCTCGAACGGCAACCCGACCGTATGCCGGACGACCTGCAACGGATTCTCTTCGTGCAGGCGAATGAACAGCGTCTTGAGTGTGTCGTGGCGATGCACGACCGCTTCCCACGCGCCGCGGAATCGCTCGAGGTCCAGCGGGCCATGCAACACGCAGGAAAATTGCTCGACGTAGATGCCGGAGGCCGGATCGAGTCGCGAATGGTGAAGCATGCCTCGCTGCAGAGGCGTGAGCGGGTAAATGGTGTCGACGTTTCGGGTCATCCTGGATTCCTGGTGCGGTCATGCTCGACGAACGCGCGGTATCGCGCGCCGCCGCGTTCAGCGCTCGAGTGCATCGATTTCTTCCAGCAGCGCGTCGAGCGCGTCCTGGTCGACATCGAGTTGAGGAACGTCGTCGGGTGTCAGACCGCCCACCCCGTCGGCGCTGCAATGGCGAATCAGCATCGTCAGCGCCTCTTCGACGCGGCACATCAGGCAGCCGATGCTCTCATCGACGCCCGGCACCCCGAAGAAGCTGGACTCCACGGTCAGCCTGCCGCGCGACACGTACGCGACGACGTCCAGCAGGTGCGTGCGCCGCTGGCGCGGGCTGCGGATGCTCGGCGCCGGTTCGGGCGGCCCGCCGTACAGCGGCGACGACGGTCCCGACAATTGCTCCAGTTGACCGAGGTAGGTAAACAGGATCGGTGCGCGCGGAAACGATGTCAGCGCATCGGCGCCGGCCTGCGGTTTCGTGTCGAGATAGCGCAGCACGCCATAGCTCGCGCCCTTGCGCGGCACCTCGCGCAGTCGGGCCTTGACCGACTTGATGAGCGCCGACGGATCCGCGGCGGTGGCCGGCGTGTCGATCAGCACCGGATAGATCGACGTGAACCAGCCGACCGTGCGGCTCAGGTCGATCGCGTCGCCGAGGCCATCCCGGCCATGCCCCTCGACGTCCACCAGCAACGCATCGCTGCCGCTCCAGGCATGGAAACCCGCGTGCAGCGCGGCGATGAGCAGATCGTTCGCGTCGGTGCCGTAAGCACGCGGCGCCGTGGTTCGAAACGCGTGCGTCAGATCCGCATCGAGCGTGATCGCACAACTGAGCGACGATTCCTGATAAGCATGCTGAACGATCGAGGTCAGCCCGTGACGCATCAGCGCCACCCGCTTCGGCCCATCCAGCACGTCGCGCACCTGTGCGTTCACGTTGCGCCAGTAGAGACGGTCGTCGTCGAGCGCGTCGCCCTGCGCCAGCGCAAGCCACTGGTCCACCCAAGCCTTTACGGAGCTCGTCTTCGGCGGCAACGCCGCCGCCGTGCGGTCGCGCAAGCGCAGATAGCAATCGGCCAGGTCCTGCAGCAGGATGCTCCAGGACACGCCGTCGATCGCCATGTGATGAACGACGATCAGCAGCCGGCTGCTCGACACGCTGGTGCTCTCGAGCCACCTGACCGCGATGAGCCGACCGCCCTCGAGGTCGAGGCTGCGCTGTGCGGCGTCGATCGCATCGCGCCACATGCGTTCGCAATGCCGGCCAGCCGAGTCGATACACGGGACGATCGCAAAATCGACGGCGTCGGCGCCGCCGTCGCCGGCAAACATGTGCCGCATTCCATCGCCGTGCGCGACAAACCGGGAACGCAGCACGTCGTGATGCCGCATGACGACGCGAATCGCCTCGGCCATGATGTTCGCGTCGGGCGTCTCGCCGAGCGGAACGAGCAGCGCCTGGTTGAAGTGCGAACGATCGACGTCGACGCGCTCGACGAACCATTGCGCCGCCGGACCGAGCACCGTCTCGCCCTGCACCGGCCCCTGATCGACATCGAGGCCCGGCGTCTCGCGCACCACCGTCGACAGGCCCGCCACGGTCGTATGCAGGAAAATGTCCTGCGGCCTCAAATACATGCCGTCGAGCGCGGCCCGCGATACGATGACCGCGGCGAGAATCGAATCGCCGCCCAATTCGAAGAAATCCTGATCGACGCCGACCGACGGCTGGCCGAGGACGTCGGCCCAGATCGCAGCGAGTTTGCGTTCGATGTCGGTCGACGCGCGACGGTCGGCCCGCTCGCTTGCGCGAGGCAGCGGGAGCCCGCCTGCGTCGAGTGCGCCGCCCGCGTCGAGCGGCAGCCGGTCGAGCACCACGATCGCGTCGGGGTGCATCGCGTCCGGCAACGCATGCTTCAATGCCGAACGCACCGCGTTTTCGAGCGCATGCGCATCCACGTGGCCGTCATCCGCGACGAGATAGGCGACCAGCATTTCCTGCGTGTCGCGGACGACGCATGCACAGGCGACGGCGGCCACACCGGGGATCGCGGAGATCGCCTGTTCGACCGTGCCGATTTCGATCGGCACGGGCCGGTGACGCGCGACCCGTGACGAAGGATCGGCGCACAGCAGGTCGCCGCCACGGCGCACGACCGACACGCCAGTGGGTATCAGCGCCCTGTCCGGGGGCGCGGTTTCGAGTGCAGCTCCTGCAGCCGACGCGCGGATCGACGCGCCGTCGAAGAAATGCAGTTTTCCGGCCTGGCGATCATCGGCGAAACTTCCGGACGATCCGAGCGCGAATGCAACACGTCCCGGATACGACGGCGCCAGCAATTGCCAGCCGTCCGGGCCGGCCGCAAACGCACACAGCGCCGAACCGGTAGCCGCGTGCTGCACCGGGACGAAGTACGCCGCCGTGGGTATCCGGTTGGCCGCGGCGAGCGACTTCAACGGTTGCGGATGCTCGCCGTACGCGACAAGCGCGCGTGCCCGCCCCACGCCGGCGACGTCCGCACGTTGCAACAGAAGCGACGGCAGCAGGAGCGACGGGCCGTCCGCGAGCAACCGGTCGAGTGCCGCGTACGCGATGGTCGCGATTGCCGGGTCGCCGGAAGCGAGCGCACCAATGGCGGCCTGCTCGGACAATCGAACCGTGCCGCCGACAAGCACGGCCTGCGCAAGCGCCGCTGCCGACAGCCAGTCATGCGCGCCGTGCGGAACGAGCACCGTTGCGTGGGCGTCGAGATGGAGCAATTGACCGACATAGTCGAGCAGCGGCTCGACCGCAGAAGCGCTGCCTGCGGCAACGCCGTCGCCGCGCGCGGCGTCATCGCGCGCCTGCACCACTTCTATCGTGTCGATCTCCCAGCCGGACCAACCATCGCCACGACCGCTGCACACTGCGTCGGCCGTGTCGCCCGACACTGTATAGCACGCGCCGACGGCGCGGATCGCGAGCAACGCGACCGCGCGCTCGGCGACACTTTGCAGTCGGAGTTCGACGCGTTTTCCGACGCCGATCCCGAGGGCGTCCAGTTGTGCACGGACGGCGCGAACCGCATCGCGGACCTCGCCGCCGCTGATCGCGCGATGGTCGAATTGCCACACCACGCGCGACGCATCCCGCTGCATATCGGATTCGGCATCGGCCGCCCGACGCACGAATGCGTCGGCCGCGGCAATGCGGCTTCGCGCATCGTCGGTCGGTGCGGTCGCGAGTGTGTACTGGTGCAGCGAACGGCGCGTGTCAGCCACCACCTGCTCGACGAGATGCGCATACTGGCTCGCGAATCGCGCGATCGTTTCGTCGTCGAACAGATCCGTATTGAACGTCCAGGCGGTCAGGTATTCGTCACCGAGATCCTGTACGTTGAGCGTCAGGTCGTGTGTCGCGCCGCGCGTACCGGTGCTCGATGCGGCGAGACGCTCACGATAGAACGGCACGCCGCTCCCGCCTTCGGCGGCGAAATCGCCGCGCGCCTGGTTCCAGTTGTACATCACCTGGTAGATCGGCGACCGGCTCGGATCGCGCGCCGGACGCAATGCATCGACCAGCAACGGAAACGGATAATCCTGGTGATCGAGCACGCGCAGCATCATTTCGCGCGTGCGCTGCAGCAGCGCGTCGAACGAATCGTCCGGTCGGACTTCGCACGCGAGCACGACCGTGTTCACGAAATGACCGACCACGCTCTCGCTGCCCGGCGCATTGCGCCCGGAAGTCGGTGCGCCGATCATCACCCGCGCCTGCCCGGTGTGAAGGTGAAGATGCAATTGATAGACCGCGAGCAGCAGCATGTACGGGGTCACGCGCAGCAGCCGGGCCGTGTCGCGCACCTGCTGCGATAGCGTCGCGCCGAGCGACGGATCGTAGACGCGTCCATGCTCGGTTTTGCGCGGCGGGCGCAACCGGTCGGTCGCGAGGCTCAACACCGGAAATCCGTGTGCCAGCTCGCGCCGCCAGAACGCCGCGAGATGCTCGCCGTCCGCGCCGTCGAGCCGTGCGCGCTCGTGTTCGACGCAATCCTTGTACTGCACCGGCAGCGGCGGCAACTTCAGCGGCTCGCCCGCGCGGGCGAGACGGTAGAGCGTGCGAAGCTCGTTGAGCAGGATCTCGAGCGACCAGAAATCGGCGGCGATATGGTGAACGTTCAACAGCAGCACCACGCGAATCGCGTCGGCGCCGTCGTGCTCGTTCAGCAGCAGCTTGAGCCGGATCGGCGATTGCGTCAGATCGAACGGGCGATTCGACTCTTCGTCGATCCACCGGCGGATCGCGGCTTCGTCGGCCGCGAACACGCGATCGACCGAGAACTGCGCGCGCGCTTGCGACCCCACCTGCTGACGCGGCTCGCCATCGATCACGCGGTACGCGGTGCGAAGGATCGGATGGCGTGCGATCAGATAGTCGACGCAGCGGCGCAGCGTGGATAGGTCGACATCGTCGTCGATGCGCGTCGCATACGTCACGTTGTATGCCGCGCTGTCGGGATTGAGCTGATGCAGCGACCAGAGCGATTTCTGCGCGAACGAGAGCGGGTAGGTGCCCGCCGTTCCCGCAAATTGCTCGAGCAGCGCGATGAGCGTCGCCTTGTGGGTCTTCAGCTCGTCGACGAGCGAAGGTGTGACCGCGCCCTTCGGCGCCTTGTATTGCAGCTTGCCGTCCTGGGTCCAGAGCTCGATGCCGCGCCCCGCCAGTTCGTTGATGAATTCGATCGAGCTCACAGCTCTCCTCCTTCCATTTCGACGCCGAACGTCGCTTCTCCTGACACCACGTCGATCCGGTCCGCCGCGCGCGATGGGGGTGTTCCGTCGGGTGCCCGCGACTCGCTGCGGTCGAGCGTCGTCACGATCGTGCGCACGACGTCGTCGACGGACGCGCCTTCGAGCAATCGCCCGAACGGAACATCGACGCCGAGCTCGCTGCGCAATGCATTGCGGAATTCCGCGGCCATCAGCGAATCGAGGCCGAGCTCGATCAGCGGAATATCCGGCGCGATCCGCTCGCTCGACGTATGCAGGGTCGCGGCGATGGCGTCGGTCAGGTGTCCGCGCAGCAATTGCATGCGCTCGTCGTCCGGCACCCCCGCGATGCGCTCGCGCAAGCCAGGGCCGGTACCGGCCGGGCGACTCGCCGGCGGCGCTGGCGGCACGAGTTCCGACAACAGCGCCGCCATCGCCCGGCTCGGGCTGCGCTTGATCAGCGTATCGACTTCCACGTTCCAGATCTGCGTCTGCCCGTCCGGTTCGGCGACCAGCGCGTCGAACACGCGCAGTGCGACGTCCGGCTCGATCGGCTTGAGACCGAACGATGCGATGCGGCGCAGTTGCCGCGCGTCGAGCTGATCGACCATCCCGTTGCCGCCCCACAGGCCCCAGTTCATCGTGTGCCCAGGCAGGCCGTCCTGGTTGCGCACGGCCGTCAGCGCGTCCACATAGGCGTTCGCGGCGGCGTATGCACATTGCCCCGGGGAGCCGATGCAAGCCACGATCGACGAAAACGACACGAAGTGCCGCAGCGGCAGATGCGCGGTCGCGCGATGCAGATTCAACGTTCCCGCGACCTTCGGCGCGAGCACCTTCAATACGTCGGTCATCGGCTGGGTCGCGAACAGGCCGTCGTCAAGCGTGCCCGCCGCATGCAGGACGCCGACGAGGGGGTGCGCGGAATCCGCTTCGAGCGCATGGACGAGCGCGTCGATGTCGGCGGACGAGGCGACGTCGGCCGCCACGAATTCGACGATCGCGCCGTGCGCATCGGCGATCGACGCAAGTCGCGCGCGTTCGCTGTCGGCCGGGACCTGGCGGCTGGCCGACACGATCTTCGGCACGCCATTCCGGATCAACTGCTCGATCACCCGCGTGCCGATTGCACCGCGTCCGCCCGTCACCAGATAGGCGCCGTGCGCAAGCGGTTGCGCCGCGCCGGCGTCGCGTGCGACGAGCCGCGGGACGTATACGGCGTCGCCATGCGACACGAACTGCGTCTCGCCGGTCGTCGCGGCGCCCGCCACTGCGGTCAGCGCGCGCGCGCAAGACGTCGCATCGGGCGCCGGCAGATCGACCACGCACACCGGAATGTCGCCGCTCTCGTGCATCAGGCTGCGGGCAACGCCCCAGGCCGCCGCCTGAAACGGCGCTACGCGCACGTCGATGCCGGGCACGTGCTGCGCCGCGTGGGTCACGATGCAGACGGCCGGCGTGCCCTGCGGCCAGCGAGCCGACTGCACTTCGCGCCATAGGTTCGCGAAGCGCCGGTAAGCTGCGCCGACTGCGGCGAGTTCATCCTCTGATTCCGCGTCGTCTCTCGACGGCCACACATAGAGCAGCACGGTACGTCGTGCATCCAGGCCGGCTAGTGCATCGTCGAGCGCAGCACGAATGCGCCGGGTACCTGCATCGTCGTCGAACAGGTCGTCCGCCGGCAGCGCCGCGATTGCACACGCGTTGTCAGCGTCTTCACATGCCTGCGCCAGCATCGCGTCCAGCGCGGACCCGTTGCCGATCAGCACGAAGTTCGCGCGCGCGTCGGCCGCCTCATGTTTGGCCGCAAACAGCCGCCAGACGAGCGTGTTCAGCGCGACAGGCTCCGCGACCCGCTGAAACCGTCGCGGATCGACGGCCATCAGCCGCAATCCGGAGACGACGGCGACGCAGCTGCCCGCGTCGTCGTATATCCAGAGATCCGCGGTAGCAACGCTGCGCTTCACCCGAGCCCGCACTGCACACCACACCGCCTGCACGCCGCGCATCGGCATGCAAGCGATCCGTTCGATGCCGATCGGCACGAAGGCGGTGTTCAGCTCGGCATCCCATAGCGCGCCCGCGACGGTCTGAAACGCATTGTCGAGCAGCGCCGGATGAACGATGCGGACGAGGTCGTCCGTGCCGTCCGGCTCCATTTCGATTCGGGCCAGCGCCACGTCGTCGCCCCGCGACAGCGCGCGAATCGAGCGAAATGCACCGCCGTATTCGAGCCCGGTCGCTTGCAAGCGCGCGTAGAAACCGTCGACAGGCAACGCGTCGCCGCATTGCGCGCGCCATTCATCGAGCGCCGGCACGTCGGACACGTCGGCAACGCCATGCGTCGTCCCGATCTGCGCGGCGCACTGCAACATCCATTCGGGTTGCGACGCGGCCGTGTCGTGGCAGGCGTGAATGTCGATCCGCACGCCTGCTTCGCCCGGATGCGAGGGGTCGCCTGCGTGCACGACCGTGCCGAACGTCACCGCGTTGCCGGGCTCCAGCGTGAGCGCGTTATCGAACGACACCTCACGCGCGACCAGCCAGCGGCCGGCCGCGGATTCCGTATCGCCGCCATCGCGCCGCGATGCCGCGTCGAGCAGCGCCTCGACGAAGCCTGCCGCCGGAAAAACGAGTTGCCCGTGCACGCGGTGTCCGCCCAGAAACGGCAGATGCCGATCGGACACCTCGCTCTCGTAGCGAAGATGATCCGATGCCGGAATCGCGAGATGCCGGCCCAGCACGCCGCGACCGGCGGTCCGACGCGCGCCGGTTGCGCTCGTCAGCACGTTCGCCCGCTGCGCCGGCTCCCGCGCATTCACCCAGTAACGCTGCGCTTCGAGCGGATACGGCGGCAGCACGCCGCGGCGCGCGGCTTGCCGCATCGGCGCACCGGTTCGGGAGCGCTCGTACGCATGCCAGTCGACACGACGACCGCACATATAGACATGTGCCAATGCACGCAGCAACTGCTCGGTTTCGCGCCCGTCATTGCTCATCGACGGCAGCGCAATCACGTTGCGATGATCCGCCCGCTCCGCCGTGCACGCGGAGACGAGGCTCGAAAGCGTCTTGCCAGGCCCGATCTCGATGACCGTCGTCACCTTGTCGTCGAGCAGGGTGTCGACACCCGCACGGAAGGCTACGGTGGCCCGGACATGCTCGACCCAATACGCGGGATCGCACAGGCGTTCGGCCTCGAATCGGCCCGTCACGTTGGACACGATCGGAATCGCAGGCACGCGATAGCGCACGGTCGCGGCGACGGCGCCGAAATCGGCGAGCATCGGCTCCATCAGCGGCGAATGGAATGCGCGCGATACCGCCAGCGCCTTCGTCGCGATGCCGCGCGACGCGAACAGTCGCTCGATCGACTCGATTGCGCCCGGGTCGCCCGACACCAGCACGCTCTCCGGTGCGTTGTCCGCGGCGATGGCGACGCGTCCGGGGTAGTCGCGCACCGCATCGGCCACGTGACGCACGCTTGCGAACACCGCGAGCGCACGGCCCGGCGCGGTGAGCGTATCCATCAAACGTCCGCGCGCCGTCACGAGACGGCAGCCGTCCTCGATCGAGAACACGCCGGCGATGCATGCAGCCGCGTACTCGCCGATGCTGTGGCCCATCACGACCTCCGGCACGACGCCCCAGTGCATCCACAAGCGCGCGAGCGCGACCTCGAGCGCGAACATCGCCGGTTGCGTGTAACGCGTTTCGTTGATCCGGTCCTGATGGTCGCCCCACAGCACGTCCACGAGCGACAGTTCTCCTTGCGCCTCGATATGGCTGTCGCATGCGTCGAATACGTCGCGAAACGGCGCGAAATCCCGATAGAGCTGTCGAGCCATCCCGGCGCGCTGCGCGCCCTGTCCGGTAAACAGGAACGCAAGCCGGTCGCGGGCGCCGCCCGGCTGCCCGCTCCGGACCGTCATGGCCCGCGCCGCGTCCGACAGCGCATCGAGCAGCGTGTCGCGAGCATCCGCGACAATCGCCACGCGATGCCGATGGCTGTCGCGCGCGAGACGCAGCGCGCTGGCGACCGCGTCGGGCGCCAGCGACGCGTCTGCCCGCACGTGCGCCGCGCAGTCTTCGATCGCCTGTTTCAACATCGGCGCCGTGTGGGCGGACAACGGCCAGATATCGTGACGCGCGTGCCCGGCCAGCGCGACGTCCGCGTCGGGTTCCGCTGCGCGCGTCTCCTGCCATGCCTCAATGATCAGGTGTGCGTTCGTGCCGCTCATGCCGAACGAGCTGATCGCCGCGATACGCCGGCCCGGTCGGGACGACGGCCACGCCGCATGCTCGGTCGGCACGCGAATGCCGTTCGCATCCCAGTCGACGTGCGTGGTCGGCGTATCGAAATGCAGGTGCCGCGGCAATTCACCTTTCTGCAGCGCGCACACGACCTTCATCAGCCCCGCAACCGCGGCGGCCGATTCGAGATGCCCGATATTCGTCTTGATGCTGCCGACGTACAGGTCGCCGGTGCGATTCGTGTCGCGGCAATACACGTCCTCGAGCGCACGCAGCTCGATCGGATCGCCGAGCGGCGTACCGGTGCCGTGCGCCTCGACGTAGTCGACGTCGGCCGGCGACACGCCGGCATGCTCGAGCGCGTCGCGGATCACGTCGCGTTGCGCACGGCCATTCGGCGCCGTCATTCCGTTGCTGCGCCCGTCGTGATTGACGGCGGAGCCGCGGATCACCGCCCGGATCGGCCTGCCCTGCGCCCGCGCGTCGGACAGCCGCATCAGCGCGACGACGCCGCAGCCTTCGCCGCGCACGTAACCGTCGGCGGCCGCGTCGAACGTCCGGCAGCGGCCGCTCGGCGACAGCGCCTGAAGCTCGCTCAGCGCGATCGTCATCTCCGGCGACAGCATCAGGTTGACACCACCCGCGAATGCGACATCGGACTCGCGGGTACGCAGGCTATGGCAAGCCAAATGGACGGCGACGAGCGACGACGAGCACGCGGTGTCGAGATGCAACGCCGGGCCATGAAACCCGAACAGATAGGAAATGCGTCCGGCCGCGAAGGGCCGCGCGGTACCGAGCGAGGTCTGCGCATAGCTGAGCGCGTCACCCGCTACGCTCTCGCTGACGCGCGCGTAGTCGTCCACCGACGAACCGACGAACACGCCGGTTCGGTACGACGCGATCGTTTCCCGCGAAAAGCCGGCATCTTCCAGTGCACGCCACGTGCATTCGAGCAACAACCGCTGCTGCGGATCGATGTGCGGCGCCTCGCGCTCCGACACGCCGAAGAATCCCGCATCGAAACGATCGACGTCGTCGATGAACCCGCCATGCCGGCTGTAGCTCGTGTCGCGCCGGCCCGGCCGCGGATCGTAGATCGCATCGGTCCATCGGTCGGCCGGCACCGGGCCGACGGCGTCGGTCCCGTCCGCGAGCATCGACCAGAGCGCGTCGGCGGAATCCACGCCGCCGGGCAGGCGGCAGCCCATGCCGACGATGGCGATCGGTTCGTTCATCGCGCTGCGCGCTTCTGCCAGTTCGCGTTGCAGCGCGTCGATCTTCAGCAACGCTTGCTTCACGGGTGTAAGGGGCGCGGCGGGCGCGCGATTGGACTCGATCATGTGTACCACTCCAGACGTTCGCGGAACGAGACTGCCGGGGATCGGCTCAGCGCTGCAGCGCTTTCAGCAGCAGCGCTTCGGCCTGCGCGTCGGAGAGCGCCGCAAGCTGCTCCCGGGTAGGCTGCGCGTCGGCGCCGTCGACGATCGGCGCGGAACGCGCGTGCGCGGCGGCCGGTGCGGGCGCGTCGCTCGATCGCAACGCATCGGCCGCGCCCTGCAACCGCGCCAGATGCGCGGCAAGCTGCTCGACGTTCGAACAGTCCCACAGCACGGCGGCGTCGAACGTCAGCCCGATCGTGTGCTGCACCTTCAACGAAAACTGGAGCGCGCTCATCGAGTCGAAACCCATCTCGACCCACGCGGCCGTGCGCGACACTTGCGCCTCGGCGATCTTGAGCCGCTCGGCGACGATCCGTACGATCCGGTCCGCGATTTCGCGCTCGATCAGCGTCGATTCGGAATGGGGCGCAACCTCGGCGACAGCCGGCGCCACCGCACCGTCACGCGCCGCGCCCGCATCCATCGCATAGGCGCCGTCGGTCCAGCTGGCGACGGCTCGCAGTTCGCCTTGCAGATACGCACGACGACACAGCGCACGCGCGATCTTGCCGCTGGAAGTCTTTTCGATGGTTGCCGGCTCGACCAGCACGATCGCGTGCGGCGTGACCCCGAAGTCCTCGCCGATCGCGACCACCATCGCGCGCAGCGTGGCGTCGAGGTCCAGCGTGCGGCGCGCGGTGCGCCCGACTTCCTGGATGATCACGAGCTTCTCTTCGCCGTCCGCCTGCACCGATACGGCGGCGCCGCACCCGCGGCGCAACGCCGGCACCGCGTCCTGCACGCACGCCTCGATATCCTGCGGATACAGGTTGCGCCCGCGAACGATCAGCATGTCCTTCACGCGGCCGGTCACGTACAGGCGGCCGTCGACGATCGCGCCCAGATCGCCGGTGCGCAGGAACGGACGGGCGCCAGGCGCGTCATCGACATGCGCGCCGAACGTCGACCGTGTCGCTTCGGGGTTGCCGTAGTAGCCCACGCCGATCGCGCCGCCGCGCACCCAAATTTCGCCGACGCCGTTCGGGTCGGCCACCGGGCAACCATCGGGCCCTGCGATCCGGATCTCGGTGCCGGGCGCCGTGCCGCCGCACGACACGAGGCTCTTCGCGTTCGCGGCGCCGGGCTGAACCGGTTCGACGATGCCTGCGGCAAGCTTCACGTTGTCGACGTCCAGATAATGGGCGCCTTCACCGTAAGGGACACCCGATACGATCAGGGTCGCCTCGGCCATCCCGTAGCACGGATAGAACGACCCAGGAGCGAAGCCGTGCGGGCTTGCGGCGTCGATAAAGTCGGTGACGGTCTGACGATGAATCGGCTCCGCGCCGCAGAACGCCACCCGCCAGCTGGACAGATCGAGCCGGCCGCCGTCGTCGCTTCCGTCGAGGGCGGCCGCGGCAAGCGCATACGCGAAATTCGGCCCGCCGGACGTCGTCGCACGGTGTGCGGCAATCGCGCGCAACCATCGCCCCGGCTGCTGGACGAACGCAACGGGCGACATCAGCACCACCGAAAGCCCGATCGACGCCAGTTGCAACGGCATCGACAGTCCCATGTCGTGATACAGCGGCAGCCACGACAGCATGCGCGTGTCGCGATCGTGCTGCATCAGCAGCGCGATCGACCGTTGGTTGTCGATGATGTTGCCGTGCGTGATCATCACGCCCTTCGGCGTGCCCGTCGATCCGGACGTGTATTGAAGAAACGCAAGATCGTCCGGCGCCGGCATGCGCGGCAACGCCGACGTGTCCTTCGCACCCGCGTCGACGAGCGCTTCGTACGTGACGAGCTGGCAGCCGGTGAACAGCTGCTGCGTCGCGCGCAGGGTCTCGATGGTCTCGACCGAGGTCGCCGGCGCGACGATCAGCGTGGCGCCGCAATTGTCGGCAATCGCGTGCAGCTTCGCCCATTGCGCGACCTTGCGTACCTGCTGCGGATGATAGGCCGGCACGGCGACGCGCCCCGATGCCAGACATCCATAGAACGTGCAGACGAACTCGGCGCTCGTCGGCAACAGCAGCAGCACGCGAGCGCCCGGCTCGGTCAGTTGCGCGAGTCCGCGCGCCACGCGCATCATGCCGGCATGCAGATCGCCGAACGTGCTTTCGCTTTCGATCGCCTCGCCGTCGCGCAGGATGGTCAGCGCGACGCGGTCGGGGTCTCGCTCGGTGTGATGGGCGAGCGTCTCGATGATGGAGGTCGGTTCGACTTCCATCTGAAACACGTTCGGATTCGGATGCGTCGTCATGGTGTATCCAGAATGAGGTCCGTGCGCGCCGCCGCGCAAAGGCGGCGGCTTGCGCACGGGGGGTGATCTCATGCGTGTCGCAGGAACGCGTCCGCGATCGCGCGGCGATTGAGCTTGAGGTTGCGCGTGCGCAATCCGCCTTCGACGTCGAACGCGCGGTCGGTGAAAATCACCTTCACCAGTTGCCGTTGTGCGGGCAGCGTGCCGTTGACCGCGCGGACGAGTTCGCGCAGCGCGTCGGTGACGTCGGGATCGTCCGGCCGGCGCGTCGCGATGACGACGCTGAGCCCCGCTTGCGGGCCCGCCATCACGACGGCCACGTCGACGCGCGGATCGCGATACAACAGCGCCTCGATCGGCTCGGGATGGAATTTCTCGCCGTTGCTCGTGATGATCGCGTCCTTCTTGCGCCCGACGACGCGCAGAAAGCCGTCGCGATCGAATTCGGCAATGTCGCCCGTCGCGACCGCATTCGGTGCGATGAATGTCGCGCGACTGTCCTCTTCCGGCGCATCGAAGTAGCCGAGCGACAGCAGGGCGTTCCGTGTGACGACGACTTCGCCGTCCCCCAGCAACGAGACGCTGCCCGGCTCCGCCGGCTGGCCGACCGTACCGACGCGTACCTGCCCGGGCTTGTTCCACGCAACCATGCCGGCCTCGGTGATCCCGAACGCCTCGTACAGCGCGATCCCGCAATCCCAGAAGAAATCGAGCGCCGCGCGCTTGATCGGCGCCATCCCGGTGACCATGTAGCGGATGTTGCCGCCGGTCAGCGCGCTCAGTCGCTCGGCGAGCGTCGACGGATCGCTGCCGGGCCCGGCAGCCGCGCGCGCCAGCGTATGCAGCGTCTCGTACAGCACCGGCGGTGCGATCACGAACGTCGGCTGGTGCCGCTTGAGCCCCGGAAAGAGTCCGTGGAACGGCACCGACACGAGATCGACCCCGTGATACAGGCAGAAGTAGTACGTCATCCGTTGCTGATAGTTCGCGAACGGCAAGAACGTCAGGAACCGCTCGCCCGGTGCGACGCCGAATGCGTCGCCATACAGACCGAGCAAGTGCGCGGTGCCGCGGCGGCTCATCACGAGCCCTTTGGTCCTGCCCGTCGTGCCCGAACTGAACACCAACGAATGGGTATCGGGCATATGCTCGACCCGCACCGGCTCGATGCGCGCGTGCGAATCGCCGCGGCTGGCGGGATCGATATCCACGACGCGCCCGGCAATCGTCTCGCCGGCATCGATCCATCGTGCGTCTACTGCCAGCACACTCAGCTGGTAGCGCTCGATCAACGCGTCGCACGTGTCGAGCAGGCCATCGTTCGGAAACGCGACCGAAACGCAGCCGAGCTCGATGCACGCCAGATCCCACACCATCCACGGATAGCCGTTCGGGGCCGCGATGCCGACGCGCGCCCCGGGTACGAGGCCGATTGTCTTGCCGCGCTCGACCGTGGCGAGCACGTCTTCGAACAGTTCGTGGAAGGTCCGGACGGTTTCGGCGCCCTTGTCGTCGACAAAGGTCAGCGTATGACTGCTGTCGCGCAAGCGCGCGACGAGATCGTCGAAGGTCATCATCGGCGTTGTCCCGTCACGCGTGCGCGACGCCCTCGGCGGACGCGTAGTACTTTTGCGCGGCGCTTTCATACATGTTCCAGAACAGCTTGCACGTGTGGCGCACCGCGAACAGCGCTTCCTGTTGCATCTCCACGGTCGTGCACAGGTCGGTCACGAGCGAGATGCCCTCGGCGACGTGCGCGACGTCCTCTTTCTGGTGAACCGAGAAGAATCGCGTGTCTTCCTCGGTGAGCCCGTAGCACTTCGCCAGAATCGAGTGGCGCGCGTCGCCCGCACGGGTTTCCAGGCTCTGCCCTTCGCTCGCGATCATCACCGCGGCGGCGCCGATATGGTAGGTACCCTCGCCCTTGCAGTTCTCGAGGCGATAGTCGATCAACTCGCGCGTGGCCGCGGACGGCGTCCACGCATCGCGCTCCTCGTCGCTGATGTTTTGCGCGCGAATGAAGTCTTCCATGAGCTCGACATGGTTCTTCGTTTTCGAGAAGCGCCCGGTTTCCTCTTCGAACAGGTTGTACAGCAGCCGGCGCTTGTGGTCGGGGAACGGGCAGCGGAAGTACAGGTTCTCGATGTACTCGAGAAAGTACCGGGTGATCTGGTATCCCTCGAGCGAGATGATCTTCAGCAAGCGCCAGTTTTTCTGCGGCGTGAACAACTCCGCGAAGATCGGGTGATCGAGCGTGAGCTGCTCGTCCAGCGTTTCGCGCAGCGCGCGCGAAAACGTCGCTTTGTCCATCAGCACGGCTTCTTTGGTGAGGGTCATGATCGTTCCCTGTCGGTGAGGTAACCGGCAATGTAATGGCCGCTTTCAAGACTGAAACCTGTCCGTTCGGGCGAGTGTTTCCCTTGCTGCGCCAACCCTGTACGTCAGTGCAGGTAGGCAGTGCGGTGGCTTGACGCTATAAAGCGGAACCCCTACGGCACTTGGAGAATCCGATGGACGACCACGCGAACGTGTTCGCTACGCTTACCGAACTGATTCCGCAGATTGCTGCGCTCGATATTGCGCCGGACATGCTGACGCGGGAAACGTCGCTGACGTCGGATCTGATGCTCGATTCGATCTCGCTGCTGTCGCTGATGGCGCTGACCGAGGATCGGCTCGGCATCAGCTTCGCATCGCACACGGAACAGGTCGCGAACCTCGAAACCATCGGCGATGCGGTTGATCTGGTGGAAATGCTGTTGTCCGTGAAAGCGTAACGAGATGACGATGAACGATCATCCGCACGACGCATGCAGGATGCCGTCGGCCGGCGGCGACGACCGTATCTGCCTGCTGGATGCCGGCGACCTCGCCGCGCTGCGCGCAGCGGCCGATGCCGGCGATGCGACTACGGCACTCGGTGCGTACCCGCGCATCGCTCGGCTTCGCGACGCATTGAACGCGCCCGGTTCCGGGCAGCTCGCCGTCGTCGTCGACGATCCCGAGATTCGCCGCACGCGCGAATTCGCGTCCTTGCCCCGCCTCCTGTCGGCCGCGCTCGACGTTGCGTCCGCATCCGTTGCGAACGCATGCATCGTCGTGCTCGGCGACGCGCTCGCGGACGGCACGGCCGCCATCGGCGAAGCCGGTACGCTATCGCTGGCGTCACTCGACACGCTCGCCGACGCGGTCGCCGAAACCGTGTTCGAGGTACGCCGCCGCGTCGACACGTACTTCGAGCAAGAGCCGCTGGCGTTGCCTGCCGAAACAGCCGGCGCGGCTTGCCTGCTGACGGCTGAAGCGGTGCTGGCCTGGCTTGCGACGCAAGCGTCGCCCGGCCTTCACGTCGTGCATGGCGATCGGCGTATTGCTTGGCGCGAACTCGCCGAAAGCGTCGCGCAAAGGGTGCCCATTCCGACGCGAAGCGATGCCGACGAGGCCGGCTCCGACGCCGTTCTCGCGCTGCTCGAAACGAATCTGAAGCACGCCGAGCACATGCTGGGATACGCGGATGACGCGCACGTTCCCCCGACCGACATCCGTTCTCACCGACTACGCTGTGACGGCTTCGACTGGCAAGCCCGGATCGCTTCACGCGTCGCCGCTCACGCGGCCCGGCACGAACGGCGCGACGCTCCCCGGTTTGTCGACCTGCCGTCTGCGCGCCGGATCACGACCGGCAGCGGGCATGGGTATCTGAATGCCGGGCGCGGCTCGCGGGCCATGCTGCTCATCAACGCATTCGGCATCCCGCACGACGTGTGGCACGACTTCGCGGCCGGATTGGCGCCGGATTTTTCGCTCTATCTGGCGGACGACGCGAGCGATGCGTCAGCCGATGCAGGACTGACACGCGCGTACTATTCGAGCCCCGATGCGCCGGACCGCTACGCGCGCAGCGTGGCTGAATTGCTCGACGTCGAGGGGATCGACGCGATTCACGTCGCGAGCTGGTGCGGAGGCGCCCGATATGCGCTGGCGCTGGCGCGCGCACTGCCCGGCCGCATCGCGTCGATGAGCCTGATCGCGCCGTCGTTTGCCGGCGCGCAGGACTACGACGGCGCCGACAGCGCGTACGAAAACAATCTCAATACGATGTGCTCGCTCGTCGCGCGCATGCCGAAGGCCGCGGACAGCATGGCCAAATCGATGATCGGGCTCCTGGAGAAGCGGGCACGCAGCGACGCACGCGAAGGCGGCCACGCATCGATGTTCGCGCTACCCGATTCGGCGACCCGTCACTGGCTGCACGCGCCGTTCGTGTCGGCGGCGAACATGATCGAATACAGCCAGCAACTGCTGAATTTCCGCGCCCATCGGATCGAAGCCGAACGCGACGGATCGATCGCCGGCATCCCCGCGCTGCTCGTGACCGGCGAATACGACGAAATGACCTGCGCGATTCGTGCGCGAGCCATTACGTCGGCCCAGCTTCGCCCGATCCAGATCGAGCTCCAGGCCGGCAGTCATCACATGGTTCAGCAGAATGCGGCGCTGCTCGCGCAACTCGTCAGCGCGTTCGTCGGCGATCGGGCGCTGACACCCGACGCACTGCCGCATCCGAGACTGCGCGTCCTCCCTGCGGCCGACCGCGGCGAGAGGGAGAGGGAGACAGAGATGGAATCGGGCGAACTGTGACGCACGCGCCTTCCGATGCCCGTTCGGACAGTTACAGGCCCCGGGCATCGATCACTAAAGTCGCACTGTGAAGCAAGCCGGATCACACGCGGCCGATCGCGTCGTACAACTCGCAAACGACGCACAAGCCAACGCCAACCCGCTGGTCGGAGATGTCGAATGTACGCAAACAGCCTAGTCGAACTGATCGGCGATACGCCGCTGCTGTATCTGAAAAGCCTGTCGAATGAACACAGGCGAATCCGCGTGTATGGAAAGCTCGAGTGCTACAACCCCGGCAACAGCGTGAAGGACCGGAGCGCGCTGCAGTTGCTCCGCCAGGCCGAGCGCGACCATGGCCTCAAGCCGGGCTGGTCGATCGTCGAATCGACGTCGGGCAACATGGGGCACGCACTTGCGATGCTGTGCGCCACGCGCGGCTATCGCTTCATTTGCGTGCTCGATCCGAAGACGCCGAAGACGAATGCGAATCTCGTGCGCGCATTCGGCGGAGAGGTCGAGATGGTCGAACACCCCGACGAGACGGGCAGCTATCAGCGCAAGCGCATTGCGGTCGCGAAGGCGATTGCCGCGAGCGTGCCGAATTGCGTGAACCTCGATCAGTACAACAATCCGGCCGCGATCGACGCCCACTATTACTCCACCGGGCCCGAAATCGTCTCCCAGCTCGCCGATCGGCTCGACGCCGTGATCGTGTCCGCGAGCACCGGCAGCCATCTGAGCGGCATCGCACGCTATGTGAAGGAGCGCGACCCGGCCACCCGCGTGATCGGTGTCGAGCCCGACGGCTCGGTCGTGTTCGGCGGCACCTACCGGCCGCATCTGCAGAACGGCGCGGGGCTCAGTTTTCAGCCCGGCAACATCCTGATTCATCTCGTCGACGAAACGATGCGCATCGTCGATCGCGATGCGTTCGTCGGCTGTCGTCGCCTCGCGCTCGACGAAGGGTTGCTGCTCGGCGGTTCGTCCGGCGCCATCGCGCAGGCCGCGCGTCGCTACGTCGCCACCTTGCAAGGTCCGGCCAACATCGTGCTCGTCTTCCCCGATAGCGGCACCAAGTATCTCGACACGATCTACGACGATCAGTGGCTGGTCGATCATGGCCTCCAGGCCGTGCTCGACGACCTGTGCACCGACGCGCCCCCGCCACGCGCCGAAAGCGCCGTGGCCCTCGAAACCACGTGATCCAGGGACACCCATGAACGACTCCATCCGTACCTTGCTTGCCGACGGCGCGCAGTATCCGATCGCGTTGCCGAAGGCCAACGTCACGCACGTCACCTATCGCTGGACGAACGCCGTCGACGATACGTTGGGCGCGCAGATCGTCGAACTGATGCGGCGCACGAGCGAAAGCGCGCCGATCATCGGCTTCGCCGAAACGATCACGGACGCGGAAGCGAGCCGCTATCTCGACGAACTGCGCTCGAATCTCGCCGCGGAAAAGGTGCGCCTGCTGACGATCTTCGCGAACACCGGGCAGCTGATCGGCCTGTGCACGTTGCGCCGCAACCTGAACCCCAACAATCGCCATATCACCGATCTCGCGAAAGGCATGATCCACGACGCCTGTCGCGGCGGTGGCGTGCTGCCTGCCGCGTTCGTCGAGATCGCGCTGCAATGCGATCGGGACAATGTCGAACTGCTGACGCTCGACGTGCGAGACGGCACGCCCGCTCACCGCGTATGGGAACACTACGGTTTTCAGACGTGGGGCACGTTGCCGGACTACGCCCGCGCGAACGGGAAGATGCATGCCGGCCACTTCATGATGCAGCGCGTGGCCGACCTCAAGGAACGCGCGCTCGGCATGCTCACCGGTCGCGACGCCGACCGCACCGCCCCCGTCAAAGCAACGGCATGAGCCACGCCATCTACGACGGGCCGATCATCGACTCGCACTGCCACATCGCGTCGACGCGCTTCATCCCCACTGCGTTCCTCGAGGGATTCTGCGCCAACGTTCATGTCCGGCTCGTCGCCAATGGCGTACGGAAATCGCGATCGGAACTGCTCGATACCTATCTCGCGCAAAGCCAGGACCATTTCGGCGATGCACTGGTGGCCGACATGACGTCGGCCGGGATCGAGCAGGCCGTGGTGTTGCTGCCCGATTTCACGTACGTGATGAAAAGCGACCTCACGATCGCCGAGATGTATGCCGAGCATCATGCGATTCTGCAGCGTCACGGCGAGCGCTTTCACGTTTTCGGCGGCATGGATCCGCGTTGGGGCGCGGACGGTGTCGCGTTGTTCGAGAAAGGCGTGGTCGAGTACGGCTTCTCCGGATTGAAACTCTATCCGCCGTGCGGCTACAGCCCGAGCGACAAGCGCCTGTACCCGCTGTACGAAATCTGTCGAGCCCACCGGTTGCCGGTGCTTCTGCACGTGGGGCCGACCAGCCCGGCGCTCGAGTTTGCGTACTCGCACCCGGATCTGCTCGATCGCGCGGCGTTCGATTTTCCCGACGTGAACTTCATCCTCGCGCACGGCGCCGTCCATCACGTCGACGCTTGCGCGCGACAGTGCGCGTATCGACCCAACGTGTATCTCGACGTCAGCGCATTTCTCGGCTCGCAGCATCCGCAGGGGTGGTCGGTCGCGCTCGCGGAGCTGTTCCGCATGAACATCAATCACAAGATTCTGTTCGGCACCGACTGGCCGGTCTTTCGCAACTCGGGCGGCCACCGCAAGGTCATGGAGCAGTTCCTCGCCGCCGATGGCCCGCTCGCGGCGGTCGCGCCGGTGCAACGCAAGTGGTTGATGTCGGGCAATACGCGTGCGCTGCTGCCGACATCGCGCACGATCGATGCGGTCGCGTGATTCCGGCCGTCGCATGCGACGGCCGTCCCGCACGCACTATGGGCTCGCCGCTGCGTCGATGATCGGCGCGCTGCTCGTCTGGACCGCATGGCCGGGGCATCGCGCCGACGCGATGGCGGAAACCGCCGACGCGCCGGACCACTGGCGCGCCGACGAACGGGCGCAGCTCGAATCGATGCGCCTGCCCGCGAACGTCGTCGTCAAAGTCGACCCGTCGAATCGCGTGGCCACGTCCGCACCGGCGGCGCAGCTTGGCAAGCGTTTGTTCTCCGATCCGCGGTTCAGCCGAAACGGCGCGATCGCCTGTGCAAGCTGCCACACCCCCGATCGCCAGTTCGAAGACGGCCGACCGCTGGCAATCGGCCTGGGCATCGGCGTGCGTCGCACGATGCCCGTCGTCGGCATGACCGATGCGCCGTGGCTGTTCTGGGATGGCCGCAAGGATAGTATGTGGTCGCAGGCGATCGGGCCGATCGAGGATCACAACGAACACGGCGGCACCCGGCTGCGCGCCGCCCATGTGCTTGCCGAGCACTACCGCGACGCTTACGAGCCGCTGTTCGGACCGCTGCCCGACCTGAGCGCGCTGCCCCGTGACGGCGGCCCGCTCGGCACGGACGCGGAGAAAGCGGTGTGGCAGCGACTCGACGAACGCACCCGCACCGACGTGTCGCGCGTGTTCGCGAATCTCGGCAAGGCGATCGCGGCGTACGAAGCGACGCTTCAATACGGGCCTTCACGCTTCGATACCTATGTCGACGGCGTCCGGACCGGCGATCCGGCCAAGCTGGCCGCGCTGACACCGACCGAGAAAGCAGGCCTGCGCCTGTTCGTGAACAAAGGCCAATGCATGACCTGCCACACCGGGCCCATGCTGAGCGACCGGCAGTTCCACAACATCGGCGTCCCGCCGCGTAGCGGGACGGCCGCCGATCCGGGTCGCGCGGCGGCGATCGCCAAGGTGTTGCACGACGAATTCAACTGCATGGGGCCGTTCAGCGACGCGAAGCCCGAGCAGTGCGACGAGTTGCAATTCATCTCGACCGACGATCCCCAAATGCTCGGCGCGTTCAAGACGCCGAGCTTGCGCAACGTCGCGCTGCGGCCGCCGTACATGCACGCGGGTCAATTCGCGTCGCTGGACGCGGTGATGCGCCACTACGCGGACGCGCCCGCGGCCGCGATCGGGCATAGCGAACTGAAAAGGATCGCGTTGTCGGACGACGAGCAACGGCAGCTCGTCGCGCTGCTCGGCGCGTTTTCCGGCCCCATCGTCGAGCGCTGATCGTCCGCGCCGTCGTGCGTCAGCGCGACGCGTCGCGAACGGCGACGCCCATCACCTTGACCTGGCCGCCAAACGGCAACGCAGCGGCCTGATAGACGGTTCGCGCCGGCCGGCGATCCGCGGGAAACAGGTCGGCATAAACCCCGTTCACGTCCGCGAGCGCACCGATGTCGGAGAACGCGATGTCGACGAACACGAGATCCCGCGGGCTGAATCCCGCCGCCTCGATCGCACGGAACAGGTTCGCGAACGCGCGCCGCGCTTCTTCGGCCGGCGTACCGGGCACATAGCGGCCGTCGGCATCCAGCGAAAGCTGGCCGCTGAGATAGCAGGTGTCGTTCGCGACCACCGCATGGCTGATCGGCGACGGCCACTGCGGCAGTTCATGGCCCGAGGTCACATAGTGTTTCATGCAGTGCTTCTCCTTGAAGCAGGTGGCGCTGCCGCGTCACAAATAGTGCTTGACGAGCAACTGGAAGAGATTCGACTGAGGCAGCGCGCCATATTCGGTCGACGACGCGCCCGCATTGATCTGCCATTGCAGCGCGACATCGGTTCTGGCGAAGCGATAACGCGCCTCGAGCCATGTGAGCCGGCTTCGATCGGCGAGGTTCAACCTGACGAAACCGGAGAGATCCAGACGCTGGATCCACGCGTCCTGCCACCTGATCATCGCGAAGAGCCCGTCGCGGGTCGTCGGGTCCTGCTGGGCGGCCGCCAGCGTTCGATACGCGGCGTAGCCGGCCGGCGGGCCATTGCGCAGTGCCTGCCAACCCGCACGGTCGAGCGCGGCGCCGTCCCGGTCGTATTCCAGCGTGACGGAAAGATTGCGCGACGTCGTGCAAGTCGCACCGGTTGCGAGTTTCCAGCGGAACGCGACATCGCTGTACGGCTGCCCAAGCGCACGCGCCAGCGTCGACGGCCCTCGCCCGCCCGACCACTCGACGTAGCCGACACACGCATTGTTGACGAGATGAACCAGGTTGACACCGAATTGCGGCGAACTGCCGGGCTTTCCGTCATCGTAGATCACGATCTGCGGCGACAGATCCGAGATGACGCGCTGGCTGAACTGAAGCATCCAGCGCGTGCGCTGATTCGTTGCGCCGAAGTCCGGCGAGAACGATGCGTCGGTGGCGCGATCCGCTATCCGCGGCGCGACGAGCGCACTGACGGAACCGTCTGCCCACAATTGCTGGCCGCGCAGCATCACCGTACCGAGCCGGTTCTCGCGCAGGCTCGCGGGATCCACCGAGGTCACGGAACGAACCGCGTTGTCGCGGAAAAAGTCGGTGGGGTTGTAGCCGGTCGCAACGCCGAGCCGCACATTGACGCGACCGGCCTGCAGCAGCGTGCTGCCGCTGCCTACGCGGCCGTCCACATACAGTTCTTTCAGCGTGTTGATCGCGCCCGAGTCGCCATCGAAGCGCCACGGACCGTTCAGGTCGAGTCGGTCTGCAAGACTGATGCCCCAGCCGTTCGAGAATGCGTGACGCGCCGTCAGGTCGAGCGACAGCCGCGTGGCCGTCCGCGTGCCGCCCGGGCGCAAGGTGGCGAAGCGCAGGCCCGGTTCAAGACTGAACTGGTACTTGCCGTCGTCGACCTTCTGCACCGGCGTCGCGTCGGCCAGCGCCAGCCCGGCCTCTTCCGCGTCGTTGGCATGGCATACGCCCGCCATGCCGGCCAACGCGATACAGGCGATGCCGATGCGCGTCATCATTCAGGCTGGAAACGCGCCATGAAATCGGACTGGAACCAGGCATCCGGAATCTCCTTCGCCACGTAGTCCGCATATCGCATCACGGTCACGAGACTCGGATTGAGCCCGTCGATGATCACGATCTCGGTGGGCCGCAACGCACCGAGCTGCTGCTGAAAGCGCCGATAGAACGCGGTCTTGAGAAGCTTGCCGCTTTCGCTGAAGAACCGTGCCTTCACGGGGCGCGAGTCCGTCGTATCGATCCACATTTCAATCGAGTGATACGTCATGTCGGATACGCTCTGGACCAGCTTCAGCCGGTACGCACGGCGCATCTGGCGCTCGCCGTCCTGCACGTCCTCCTCCGCCTCGACCCGGGCACGATATCCCTGTGCGAAATTGACGGTGACCACGTCGCCGTTCGACGCCTGCCCGAGCAGCCGTTGCTGCGGCGAAATGCGGATCGTCGCCTTGCTTGCCGGATCGAAAAACCACAGATCGTTGCCGCTCTTGAGCATCAGCTTGTTCGCATCGCGCGCCGGCGCGGCGAATCGAATCAGGCTGCGAAACTGACCGCTCGTCGGGTTGATCCGCGAATAGGCGGTCAGTGCGTTCGAATCCGTTTGCTTGCCGTCGGTGTACTGGGTCAGCGTGACGTTCAGCGTGAACGGTTCGCTCGGGTTGCGAACGGCATCGCTCGCGGCGAGGATGCGTTGCGGATCGGGCGCGGCGTGTGCGGTACAGCAGGCGAGTGCGAGAATCGCGGCGGCGGACAGGCGCGCCATCGAATGCGTCTGCATCGGAATCTCCGGAGCAATTACGGAATGACAGGGACGAGTTCGGCTCCCACCCGAAAAACGGGTGGAAAACCGACAGGCTTGGGGAGGAACGGGGTAACGCTGCGGTGTGCCGCTCAGTAGCCCGGATACTGCATCTGCAGTGCGACCCATGCGGCCGTGCGCTTGCCGAATTCGGACGAGATCGCATTCAGCGATGCATCGAGCGCATGCAACGGATAGCGCGTGATCGGCGCGGACAACATCCGCGTCGGCGCGTCGACGCCGGCCACGCGGTCGGGAACGATCGTCAACCCGCGCCGGGTGCGCACGGGTTCGCGGTTCGCGGCCACCGTGTAGGCGGTCGAGCGGAACGTCGTGGAATACGCGTCGGCCTCGAGCACGAGCGCGATTTCGTCGACGCCCGGCGCGATCGGAATACCGAAATCCTCATGCGACCAGAACGACACGTAGTTGGTTGCGATCGTCGCCATCGCCGGCAAGCCGAGGTTGAAGCGGTCGCTCGCGATCTCGGACGACCATGCAGGGCGTCCGAGCCGCTCGGCGACCTGCAGCGCACGTTCGCGCCCCGCGAGCGCCTCGACGAGCGCAAGCGATACCGGAATCGTCGCGGTGACGCCGGTCGTCGTGACGACCTTGCCATCGGCAACGTAACGCTTGCCTTCGACCCAGCGCGTATCGGCAAACTTCTTGCGGAGATCGTTCATCGAATACCAGTGCCCGGTTGCACGGCGACCTTCCAGCAGCCCCGCACGGGCGACCACCCAGACGCCGTCGCACACGCCGATGATCGTCGCGCCCTTCTTCGCCTGCTCGGCCACCCACGCCAGCAGCGCCGGATCGCTGTCGCGATGCACGGCCGGCACGATCACATAGTCGGCCCCTTCGGGCACGCGCTGATCGAACTGGGCAGTGGTTTCGTCCGGAATGACGTTCATCGGTGCCGGGAACATCCGGATGGGGCCCGGTTTCGTCGCAAGCGCGACGAGATCCGCCGCGCCCGATTCGGCCACGATCCCATAGGGAACGACGTAATCGGTCAGCTCGGTATAGTAGTTTTCGCCGACGACGGCGACGATCGGGCGCGTGCGCCCGAAGCGCGGCTGATACGCGGGCAGCCGGTCCGCGCGTGCCGCCGCGGGCGCGGCGGCGGCCGGCGCCGACGCTTCGCTCGCCGGCCCCGCATGGGCCATGTTCGCGATACCCGATGCAAACGGCGCGAGCAGCACCATCATCCAGTACAACATGACTTTTCGCATTGAAGCCTCTCCGTGTATGGAACTCATCCAGTAATCGGGCATGGCGCCCGTGTCGACCGTCATGACGCCGCCGCCGGCGGCAACACGATGTTGAACGTCACGTCGTCGTCGCGCTGCGCGTCCCGGACCTTCAGCGTGATCGTCCACCAGCCGGGCATGCTGAACTTCATCCCTTGCAGTCGATACGTCCCGTTCGCGTCGCCGTCGATCACGCGAGGGCGCGTCGGCAGACCGTGCCCGTGCTGAGGCATCCCGCCACCGACATCGATGCGCGCACCGCGCACGGGCTCGCCCGATGCACGCTTCACGATCACGGTCCATGCATGGATCCGGTTCAGCGGCGGCGGTGTCGTCGGCGGTTCGAGCGTCACGACGTACGCGCCCGACGCCGTCGCTTGCGTCAGCGACAAATTCAGACCCGCGGGCGCCGGCTGCTCGGCCGGTGCGCCACATGCGCCGAGCATCGCGATGCCACTCCCGGCGAAGGCTAACATGACAATCCGCCGACGAATCGATTTCATCGACATTTCATCGATGGCCGATCCGATCGTTCGATCACGCATAGCGGAGCGCATCGACGATCTCCATTCGCGACGCGCGGCGCGCGGGCAGCAACGCGGAAAGCATCGCCACCACGAGCAGGCCGATCGCGGTACCGACGATCAGGTCGTTCTCGCCCCACACACGAATGATCAGCGGCACCGGCGAGCGGCCCGGCGGCGTCCACGTCAGACCGCTGACGTTGATGACGCCGGCGAGCAACGCCGCGCTGGCGACGCCCAGCACCGCGCCGATCACGCCGAGCAGCAACCCTTCGCACAGGAACAGGCGACGCACGCCCGCACGGCGCAATCCCATCGCGCGCAGCGTGCCGATTTCGACCGTGCGTTCGAACACCGCGGTGCTCATCGTGTTGCCGACGGTGAACAGCACGATCGCGGCGATCAGGAGCGCGACGAAACCGAACAGCGTCGCGAACATCGCAAGCGCTTGACCATAGAACGGGTTCAGCACCGTGTAGTCGACGACTTCCGTGTCCGTACCCGCGAATTTCGTTTTCAGCAGCGCCTCGATCCGCGCCTTCGCGGCCGGCAAATCCGACGTGTGGCGCAACTGGACGACGATCGCCGTCGCCATCGGCCGCCCGGTGCCGTAGACGAGTCGTTGCGCTTGCGCGAGATGCAGGCCGACGTACATGTCGTCGTATTCCTTGATGCCCTGTCGCTCCGCCTTCACGACCTGCAGTTCCGCCACGTTCGGCGCACCGCGCGCGGTCGCCGCAAGCAGTTCGATCCGCCGGCCGTCCGCCGCGGCAACCGGCGCCGCACGCGTCCCCTCGGCAAGGGCCGCGATGTCGCCCGGAAGCGGCGAAGCCGGCGTGGTATCCGCGGGCTTCCCGGGCGGGTGGCAGTCGGGTACCTTGAGCGGCCCGCACAGTTCGAGCACGCGCGCGAGGCCCGTCCCGATCACGGCTGCGTCGCCGGTCGTGCCGGTCAGCGCCATCGGCGGGATCGTCACGGGGAACTGATAGTCGTTCCACGCTCGCATCCGGTTCTGGTCGTCGACGCGCACGCCGAGCGCGAGCGCGGTACGCGACAACCCCGCGTCGAAGTTGCCCGCGATACCCTGCAACTGCAGCGTGGGCGTCGCGACGAGCACCATCGTCGCCAGTTCCGGATCGGCCTTCACCGCATCGATGATCGCCTCGTAGTTGTCGATCCCGTACGCGGAAGGATTGCCGCTACCGAACTCGTAGAACCCCTTGCGTTCGATCTGCAGGTGGCCGCCGTACTTCACGTAATCGGTTTGCAGACCGTACGTGATGTTGCGCGTATAGCCGCCGAACAGCAGCACCGCGTGCGCGCCGACGATCATCGCGAGCAGGGTCGTGATCGAGCGGCGACGGTTGCGCAGCAGATTGCGGAGCGCGAGCGAAAAAGTCTTCATGCGAACGCCTCCTGGTCGTCGGTGCGTGTCACGTCGGACACGATCCCGTCGGCAATGTGAACGACGTCGTCGCCTGCCGCGATGACCTGCGGATCGTGCGACGAAATCACGAACGACACGCGCCGCTCCCGTTGCAACCGCCGCATCAGCGCGATGATTTGCTGACCGGTCTTGCTGTCCAGATTGGCGGTCGGCTCGTCCGCCAGCACGAGGTTCGGCGACGCAACGAGTGCGCGTGCGATCGCGACGCGTTGCCGCTGACCGCCGGACATCTGTCCCGGACGGTGATGCGCCTTGTCCGCGAGGCCGACCGCATCGAGCATGTCCCGCACCTTCAGTGCACGTTCGGACTCCGTCAATCGCGTGCCCGCGAGAAGCAGCGGATATTCGACGTTTTCGTGCGCCGTGAGCACCGGCAGCAGATTGAAGTTCTGGAAGACGAAACCGAGCCGTCGCGCACGAAAATCGGACAGTGCGTCGTCCGACAAACGACCGACGTCTTCTCCCGCCACGACGATGCGGCCGCGGTCGGGCCGGTCCACGCATCCGACGAGATTCAGCAACGTCGACTTCCCGCTACCGGAAGCACCGGCGATGACGGTCAGTTTTCCGTCGCGAATGTCGAGCGTGACGTCGCGCAGCGCGGTCACGTTGACGGAACCCATCAGATACGACTTTTCAACGGCTTCGAGTATTACGGCGTTCATGGTCTCGATGTACGAAGTTGGCAGGCCGCGACAGCACGGTGCAGGACGATCGCGCAGCGCAGAATACCAACTTGCGTCTAGGGAAAAACCTGTTCGTTGGGGCAGCATCCGGGCGCGAACCCGATGCCGGGATCGCATGTCGCGCCCCGCATTCGCGAACAATCACGGCCGGGAGGGATCGTCAACCTGTACCGTCGGACGGCACCCGTCGCCGGCCCTTGCGATTACGCTGCACCGTCATCGGCGCGCCGCCCCGGATCGGATCGCGGCTGCGACGCGTCACGACTTCCGCTCTCAATCGGCATGCCAGTCAAGATCACGCCCTGGTTCATCCTGCATCGCCCCCAACCCGCGGCCACGCACCGGCTGTTCTGCTTCCCGTACGCCGGTGCCGGCTCGCTGCTCTATCGGCGCTGGGCGCTCGAACTGCCCGACTGGATCGAAGTCGTGGCGGTCGAACTACCGGGACGCCAGACGCGCTTCTCGGAAGCGCCGCCCACGTCGCTGGATGCGATGACGGATGCATTGGCCACCGCCGCGCACGGGCTCCTCGACAAACCGTTCGGCACCTTCGGATACAGTTTCGGCAGTGTCGTCGGTATCGAATGGCTGAGGGAACTCGACCGACGACGGCTTCGCGGGCCCATTCACGCATTCTGCGCGGCGCACCGTGCGCCGCATGTCGTCCCTCGTCCGTTAGCGATTCATCGGTTGCCGGAACCGGACCTCATCGACTGGCTGAAGACGATGGGCGGCACACCGGATGCGTTGCTGTCGGAGCCGGACTGGCTTCGGCATTTCCTGCGTGCGCTGCGAGCCGATCTGGCGCTCGCCGAAGGCTATTGCACCGATACGCCTTTCGCGTTGCGCTGCGGGCTGACCGTATTTGGCGGCCTGCACGATCCGCATGTCGACATCGACGCGCTGCGCGAATGGCGCCGCTACAGCGGCGGGCCGTTCTCGCTTCATCGGTTCGACGGCGATCATTTCTTCATCCATGCCCGGGAGCGCGAGCTCCAGGAGCACGTTGTCGCGACGCTGGCCGCGCACGCATAGTCTCGATACAGGGGACCGGTCGCGCCCGCCTTGTTTGCGAGGTCATTGCGTCACAGCATCACGCGCTCGATCCCGCCATGGTTCGCCCGTGCGACATAATCGGCCATCCAGTTCTCGCCGAGCACCTGGCGCGCGA
>NZ_JAGIQD010000003.1:272903-406757 GCF_017815045.1 Burkholderia sp. CpTa8-5 | reverse complement strand
GGGCCTACGGGTACCGCGACGAGGAATACTTCTTCCTCAAGATCCGCGCCGCGTTCCCCGGTAATCCGCGATGAACCTTTTTCTTTGCCGCGCGGGAAGCGCCTTACAGGTAGCTGCAGACGTAATCGAGCGTCTCGAGCACTTCGATGTCGAAGCGGCTCTTGCCCGGGACCGAGAATGATTCGCCGGCGCCGTAGGTCTGCCATTCGCTGCTGCCGTCGAGCTTCACGCGGCACTTGCCGGCCTGCACTTCCATCAATTCGGGTGCATCCGTGCCGAAGTTGAGCGCGCACGGCAGGATCACGCCGAGCGTCTTGCGCGTGCCGTCCGGGAAGAGCACGGTATGCGACACGCACTTGCCGTCGAAATAGACGTTCGCGCGCTTGACGACCGATACGTTGTCGAATTGGGTTGCACTGGTCATGGGATGCCTCTGATTGCTGGATGCCGGATGGCGGTGTGGTTGGCGGCCGGCCGGAGCGGCGGGCCGGCCGCTATGATACCGGCTCGCGCAAGGTGCGCCCGAATGGCGCGCGGCCGGCACATGCCGGGCCCATGATCGTCAGGATCACTACGTGATCCTTGCGGGCGCACGCTCACCTTAATCCCTTGCGTCGCGCGGAATCGCGCAGGCAATCGAGCAGCATCGCCGCGGCCGGCGTCAGCGGGCTGTCGCGGCGCGTGACGACCTGCACCGATACGCCCGGCAAGCGCTCGCGGATCGGCAGCACCGCGAGCTGATCGCGTGCCCACTCGCCTTGCAGCAATTGCTCGGGCATCGACGCGATCAGGTCGCAACCGGTCATCAGGCTGTGCGCGAGACCGAAGCTCGGGCACTCGACGACACGCGCCGGCACCGGCAATCCGTACGCGACGAACGAGTTGAACAGTACCTGCGTGGAGCTTTCCGGCGACGGATTCATCAGCCAGTCGGCCTCGACGAGATCGGCGAGCGACGTGGCCGACGCGAGCGGATGCCCTTTGCGCGCGACGATCAGCGAGCGGCTCGCATAGAGCTCCGCATGATCGAACTCGGCCGCCAGCAGCTCCGGCACGACGACGGCCACCGCGAAATCGAGCGAACCGTCGTGCAGGCGCGGTAGCGCAACGCCGGGAAACCCTTCGACCAGATTGACGCGCGCCACCGGAAAGCGGCGCCGGAATGCACGGAATGCGTCGGGCAGGATCGTCACCGCCGCCGCCGGCGTGATCGCCGCCGCGACGGAGCCTGTCATCGCGCCCTGCGCCTGCTCGATGTCGTCGCGGGCGCGCTGCATTTCCGCGACGATCAGCCGCGCGCGCACCTGCAGTTGCTGGCCGAACGCGGTGAGCTGCACGCCGCGCGCGGTGCGCACGACGAGCGATACGCCGAGCGCGATCTCCAGCTCCTTGACCGCCTTCGTCAGCGCGGCCGGCGACACGTTCAGGCGCCGCGCGGCCGCACGAATGCTGCCTTCCTCCGCGGCGGTGACGAACGCTTTCAGCTGATGGTATTTCATGGGGCAATGCGTGATCCGTGGAAACCCTGTGCGCCGTGCCGCGCAGGGGTTCAGGGTATTCCCGAGCGACAACCGACGGTGTGCACCAAAGCAATTTAGCAGCTTCTGGTACGCAAAAGAAATTTATATGCTTGGTCGTCATATGCGCGTCAAACGCCCCACCCGCCCCACTGGAGAGACCATGCTGCCAGCCGTGAACCCCGTCATCCCCGGCATCGCCGCGATCGCCCCCGAACTCGTCGAGGTGCGCCGCCGCATCCACGCCCATCCCGAACTCGCATTCGAAGAAACGCTCACGAGCGATCTCGTCGCCGAGTTGCTCACCGGCTGGGGCTACGACGTGCATCGCGGCATCGGCAAGACGGGCGTGGTGGGCGTGCTGCGCGAAGGGCAAGGCGCGCGCACGGTCGGCCTGCGCGCCGACATGGACGCGTTGCCGCTCGCGGAAACCACCGGCCTGCCGTACGCAAGCCGCCACGCGAACAAGATGCATGCATGCGGCCATGACGGCCACACCGCGATGCTGCTGTGCGCGGCGCGCCACCTCGCGGCCACGCGCCGGTTCTCCGGCACGCTGAACCTGATCTTCCAGCCCGCCGAGGAAAACTTCGGTGGCGCGAAGGCGATGATGGACGACGGCCTGTTCGATCGTTTCCCGTGCGACGCGATCTTCGCGATCCACAACATGCCGGGCCGCGCGGCCGGCGACATGGCGTTCCGCACCGGCGCCGCGATGGCGTCGGCCGACCGCGTGACGATCACGCTGCGCGGCGTCGGCGGCCACGGCGCGATGCCGCATTTCGCGCGCGATCCGATGTCGGCCGCGGGCAGCATCATGGTCGCGCTGCAGACGATCGTCGCGCGCGAGGTCGATGCACAGCATGCGGCCGTGATCACCGTCGGCAGCGTGCAGGCCGGCGAGACGTTCAACATCATTCCCGAAACCGTCGTGATGAAACTGTCGGTGCGCGCGCTGAACGCCGACGTGCGCGCGCTGCTCGCGCGCCGTATCGAAGCGCTCGCGAAAGGCCAGGCGGAGAGCTTCGGCGTCACCGCGGAAGTCGACTACGACTACGGCTATCCGGTGCTCGTCAATCACGCGGAACCGACCGCGTTCGCGGCCGACATCGCGCGCCAGATGCTCGGCGCCGAACGCGTCGAAACCGACGCCGCGCCGCTGATGGGCAGCGAGGATTTCGCGTTCATGCTCGAAGCACGCCCCGGCTGCTACGCCTTCATCGGCAACGGGATCGGCAGCAAGGGCGGCTGCATGGTGCACAACCCCGGCTACGACTTCAACGACGACATCCTCGCGATCGGCGCGAGCTACTGGGTCCGCGTCGCCGAAGCCTGGCTCGCGGCCTGACGATCCTTCACCACGCAGTTTCGTGCCTACCCGGGGGAACCCCATGGAAACGTCCGCCCTTCCGTTCGCCGGCACGCCGGTCGACGCCCGCGCCGCCGCGAAGAAACGTCGGCTGATCGCGGCCGCCGCCGTCGGCAACGCGCTCGAGTTCTACGACTTCACGGTCTACAGCTTCTTCGCAATCCTGATCGGCAAGCTGTTTTTTCCCGTGCATTCGTCGTTCGGACAACTGATGCTCGCGGTCGCGAGCTTCGGCGTCGGCTTCGTCACGCGTCCGCTCGGCGGACTCGTGATCGGCATGTACGCGGACCGCGCCGGCCGCAAGAAGGCGATGATCCTCACGCTGCTGCTGATGGCGCTCGGCACCGCGACGATCGCGGTCGCACCGACCTTCGCGCAGATCGGCATCGCCGCGCCGCTGCTGCTCGTGCTCGCGCGGCTGCTGCAGGGGTTCGCGTCGGGCGGCGAAGTCGGCGCCTCGACGACATTGCTGCTCGAACAGGCGCCGCAGCATCGTCGCGGGTTCTATGCGTCGTTCCAGTTCTCGAGCCAAGGGCTCGCCGCGCTCGCGGGCGCGCTCACCGGCGTCGCGCTGACGTCGACGCTGAGCGCCGCGCAACTCGAAAGCTGGGGCTGGCGCGTGCCGTTCATCATCGGCACGCTGTTCGTGCCGCTCGGTTACTGGCTGCGACGCACCGTCGAGGAAGTCCCGGCGGCGACACCCTCGCCCGCCGCCGAGCACGACGAACCCGTTGCGTCGCTGCCGCTCGCCGACGTGCTGCGCCATCACGGCAAAGCCGTGTTCGCGGGGCTCGGCGTGACGATCGGCGGCACGTCGATCCACTACATCATCGTGTTCTACATGGCGATCTACGGCGTGCAGGTGCTGCACCTGCCGACGTGGCTGTCGATGACGGCCGGCTGCGTCGCCGGCGCGATCCTGATGCTCGTGACGCCGATCGGCGGCCACCTGTCCGACGTGTATGGGCGCAACCGGATCGTCTGGTGGACGCGCATCGTGCTGATGGCCGCGATCTACCCGGCGTTCATCGCGCTGAACCGCTGGCCGGGCGCCGCGTCGCTGCTGTCGATCATCGCCGCGCTGTCGATCGTGCATGCGATCAACATCGGTGCGACGGGGGCCATGCTCGGCGAGTTGTTTCCGCGTGCGGTGCGTGCGACGGGCGGTGCGCTCGTGTATAGCGTCGGCGTCGCGATCTTCGGCGGCTTCGCGCAATTCTTCGTCACGTGGCTGATCGCGGCGACCGGGAATCCGAATGCGCCGGCGTGGTATGCGATCGGGTGTGGCGTGTTCACGCTGCTCGCGATTCGTTGCATGGACGAGAAGGCCGGGAAGGCGCTGGATTGAGCGGTGGCCGATGCGTGGGTGCGTGACGTACGTCATTGACGCCGCGCCCGCGCATCGGGCATGATCATTCAATGCACAACGCCACGATCACCCTTTCGACGACCACGCGCACGACCGCCTTCGGCGGGCCCGTGCGGCGAGTGCGCGCAAGATCGTAGCGTCACCGATTCCCACAGGCCCCGCCGGTTCCGGACGGGGTCTTTCCGTTTCTCCGTCGGCATCGGCCACTCAGGAGAAACGCAATGTCCGAAGTCCCTTTCCCGAAACGCGCACTGCTCGTCATCGACATGCAGGTCGGGTTGTTTCACGGTCCAGATCGTCCGTATGACGGTGAACGCGTGCTGGCCAACGTCAACCAGCTGATTCGTCGCGCGCATGAAGCCGGCGCGCCCGTGTTCGCCGTGCGTCACACCGGCCCGGCCGGCTCGCCGATTTCGCCCGACGCGCCGCTGGCCGCGTTGCTGCCGGAGCTTGCGATCGATACCGCACGCGACATCGTGTTCGACAAGACTCGCCCAAGTTGCTTCGCGGGCACGCGGCTCGCCGAGTGGTTGCATGCGGCCGGTATCGGCGAGATCGTGATCGCGGGGATGAAGACGCAGTACTGCGTCGACACGGCGTGCCGCGCGGCCGGCGATCTCGGCTTTCGCGCGGTGCTCGTTGCCGATGCGCATACCTGCATGGATACACCTGCGTTGCCGGCCGAGCGGATCGTCGCGCATCACAATGCGACGCTGGCGGGCCCGTTTGCGGTGCTGACGAAGACCGAGGCATGCGTGTTCTGATGCACGGCGCCGATCGGATCGCGATGGATCAGCGCGGGCCGGCTATAGCGTCAGCAGAGCCCTGCCATACGTATTGCTTCAATGCTCGACGATGTGTCGCGGACTGAAACGACCTTCGTCGAAAGCACTGCGTCCGCGGACAGAAAATCGCTGAGCCGCTTGTCGAAGCGGAACGAAAACTTGGTCAATTCGATGGTGTTCCGGAAGGTCTCCCTAGGTAACTTTCCGGTCACCGTCGCCCCGATGAAGCGCTTGATCAGGCGTATCACGCGCACACGGAACGGGACTTCGACCTTCAAGATCAGTGAACACTCGGCAAGCAGCGGATACATTCGCTTGTCGTACGCGCCTTCGACGACCCAGCCGGCTTCGGCGATGATCGTCGCGATAGCGTCAGCCATCGCCTGATCCGAGTTCTTCACATACTCTTCACCGCTCTTGTCCCAATAGACGTTGTCGAATTCATACGCGTCAGTATCGAACCTCCGAGCCAACTCCCGGGCAATAGTCGTTTTCCCCGCACCCGACGGGCCTACGATGCAAACCTTCATGTTTCAGTCTCTGTTCAACCGCTCGTGTTGATGCTCGCGCATGAAGTGTTTCAGCATGGGTAAGAAGAAATCGTGGCCACCGATCAGCGTGAATTCCGCTCCAAAAAGTGGAACCCACTGGAAGCTGAATTCAATGGGTTCACCACCGGAACCCGGATCGCTCTCGAAATGCGCCCAATGCGCCTTCATTGCAATGGCGTCGCTCACCATGACATGCACGACATGCCGGTGCTGAATCTCGCTTCTTCCGAATTTCTTCATCGAATAGAAGTAACAGTCGAGAACACGCACGACTTGAGCGTCGCCGATACCGCTTTCCTCGCGAAGCTCGCGTAGCGCGGCGGCTATTGGCAGTTCTCCGTGATTCATCGTGCCGGCGACCACTTGCCTCCCGGCTTCCGGGAACTTGGGTTGCGTGAAAACGAGTAGTCTATCCCGCCATGTAAGATAAACGAGTACCTTGTTTTTGATTTGCACGGTCACTGTTCCGACAAGAATCGCCCAAACCCCGACAACGCTTCAACTGACAATCAATTGCAACTCGCGGACCACCTTGCACAGCGTCTGGATCGCCGTTGATCGAAATGCATTCGCGTTATCGAGCGGTGTGTTCTTATCCGTCCAGGCGATGGCCGCCAAGCATTGCACGCCGACATAGTAGAGAAATTCCGTTCGTGGTACCGGCTCACCGTACGTCGCCTCCCAGCCCGCAAGAAAGGCGTGGCACAGCACTTCGTCGGAGAAGTCCATATCCACCCAGACGATCTTCGCCAGATCATAGGCCGCGTCCCCAATACGCGCGGCCTCGAAATCCAGGATTCCGGACACGTGATCGTCCGAGTCGACCAGGATATTTCTTCCGATGTAGTCGCAATGCAGCAAGCGGATATCGGACGGCACACGCAGATCAGCGCCGAAATGACGAAGTCTATCCAGCTGAACGCGGTATTCCGGGTAGCCAGGAGCCGTCTGGTTCAGGCGCGACAGCCACTTCGAAACCATCCCGTCGAGATGAACACGCCATTCGGCAGGACGCTCCAGCCTCTCGTTACGCTGCTGCCAGAACGTCATCCCCATCAGGCGCGATGGCGTGATTGCGCGATGAAGTTGCGCTAAAGCAGAACCTGCGGCCGCGGCGAGCCGAAGCTTCGTTTCCTGCTCCGCATTTTTCAGAACATGATCGAGGCGCTTGCCTGAAATAGCGCTCAAGACGACCACCGCATATTCTCCCCAAACGGCCTTCTCCAATATTTTCGGTGCGAAAGAATTCGCCTCGAGTGCTTCGAGGATTTCACAGTGCCGGTCGAAAGCCGTACTGTTCGTCGTGGCCTTGACGAATACCTTTCCGTGCGAGGTATGCGCCTCGGCGACGAATGCGCCATCCCGCTCGACTACCAGACCAAGGTTGTCGGCTCGGATGAGTTTTTGCAACGCAGACAAATCTTTCATAGAGCAAGGTCCCGCATCACGTCTCCCATACGTATCAAGACGACACAACGAACAATGAGTCGGTGAAGCTTACGCATCGGTTTCCTCGCAGTCAAAGAAATGCGTAGACCTATTCCCGGCCGTTGGAGTCAACGTAGAGCTGATTACACGGAGCTAGACCAGCAGCGCCATCGTCGAGCTTCGTGGCGGATGTCAGCCAGAGGGAGTTGCGGCCAACGTTTCTCAGAATCGGGGCACTGGAGTGACTTGCTTTGGAATTTTTGGTCCGGCAAAAACTTGAGCGAATGTAAATTGACCGAGCTCCCCTTGTCGATCGCTCGATGCGTCATGCTGACTTTCGAGAACAGGACTGGCCTCGAAGCAGCAGACGAGCGCTTGTTGAGACCATATCGCGTCGCGTCACGGACAGCGCCGATACGGCACGCGCCGTACAGGAGCGTGCGTTGCGACAGGTTGTACGTGGTGCCAAGCACATACATCATCGTGTGCCCCGACGGATCGTGCGACGCATCGCCGCCGCCGTCGCCCACCTTCACGTAATAGCAGCCGCCCGTCTGGCCGTTCATCACGTGGAACGCGGTTTCCAGATTGAAACCGTCGACATCCCGCCGCCGAGATCCTCGGCGCCTTTCAGCAAGATGCCTCACTGGCCCCGCCGGTTCCGGACGGGGTCTTTCCGTGTCTCGGTCCGTACCGGTCACTCGGGAGAATGCGATGTCCGATCCCCTATCTTCAACACACACTGTTCATCAGCGACATGCATGCCGGGATGCTTCACGGCCCCGAACGTCCATACGAAGAGAAACGCGCGCTCGCCGACATCATCCTGCTGATCATGTTCCGCGTCGGCGGCTGCGTCACGACTTTATCTCGACGAGCCGCCGCTCGAAGTTCACATTGCGAAACATATTCACGCCGAGATTGAAGGAACCACGGCTGATGCCAAAACCCGTCAATATCGGTTACTGAATATCAATCGCATGCGAACGTAAGCGGCTTTTTCCCGCCGTCATGCAGTTGCCGTAATCACATCAGACTCAAATTTTGGCGTCGAACAATCGAGCCGCGGGAACTCGGACAATGGAGATTCGACTACGATGACCGTTGGACAATACGACGCACGTCGTGACCTGCAGAGGCCTTACGACGTTGGATATGCACGACAAGCTGCGCGGCTACTATGAACAGGAACTGACGAAGCTGGAGGATCAGTTCGCAACCTTCTCCAACGAGTATCCACGAATTGCCGCCCGCCTGAGCTTTACAGACGGACAGACGGAAGACCCACACATCCAGCGGATGATGCAGGCGTTCGCGTTGATTGCAGCCGAAATCCGGGCCAACCTGGACGACGGCGCACCGAAGTTCACCGAAGCGCTGCTTCATGTCTTGCACCCGCACTACTTGCGACCGTTCCCTGCATGTTCGATCGCTCACTTCGATCCGATCAAGGAATTACCGGGCAAGCCGGTCGTCTTGCCGCGTGGCATGGAACTCACGTCGCGCGGCGGAGAAGTTCGCTTTCGAACCGCTTATGACGTAACGCTTGCGCCGATCCGCATCGCAAACGCTCGATTCTCGCGCAGCACCGTCGCACCGGCACAAGTCGCATTGCCGCCGAACATAATCAGCTTCGTTTCCATCACGATTGAGTCGACGGTAGCCGCCTCGCCTCTCGGCGCGATTTCGCCCGATACGCTGCGCGTCCATTTCGCTGGGGAACGCCAGACAGTCGTCGCGCTGCTGGATACGGTCCTGCTGCGCGTCCGGGGCGCATATGTGGAAGCGGACGACAGCGGACGATGGATGCCAATTGCGGGGATACCGGTCACACCGGTCGGGTTCGGTCCGGACGATATGCTGCTGCCACCACCCCAAACCTCGCCGCTGATTCAACCGCTGCTCGAATACGTCGGATTTCCGGACAAGTTCGATTTTGTCGACATTCATTTGCGCCGATGTCTTGAACCCGTCCAAATAAACCGCGCGCGGCGCGTAACACTGCATCTGGCGATTGGAGGCATGCACGCCGATTCTCGCATCGCGCAAGCACTCACCCCGCTATCGGCGGACAATATCCGATTGTTCTGTACGCCAATCGTGAACCTGTTCAAGCATATGGGCATCAAGTCGTCGCGCGGCGAAATCGTCGCGGACTATCCCATCGTGCCGAAGCCGAGCCGACCAGACATACGCGGTATCTATTCGGTTGATGCGGTTCGCGATCCGTCAGACGGGACCACTATTCCGTCGCTGAATGCATGGGGCGTCGGGGCCGGCGAACGATTCTGGATCACGCGCCACGATCCCTACGCGGCAATCCATCATCCCGGACGTGAAACGTCGCTCGTACTGCTACGCGCCGACGGGACAGCGGTGGCGAAAACGCCGCTGCAATTGAATGCCGACCTCACCTGCACGAATCGCGACTGGCCTTCGCGGATGCGGATCGGCTCCCCCAAAGGCGATCTGAAAAACGAAAACGATCACGTGCCTTGCAGGATTACGCTGCTGAAACAACCAACGCCGACTTATAGCGCGTCCCGTGAGTCGAAAGCGCAGTGGCGCGTACTCGCGCTGACGACAGCCAACTTGACGCAGTTGACGCGCGAGGGGTGGCCGGATTTTGTGAAATTCATGCGCCAGCTTGCGCCGAACGATCGACGCGCCGAACACGTCGCGGCGATTTCGTTCGTCAAAAGAAACGTCGTCGAGAGACTACTGGCGATCAAGCCGCATTCGGCCCTAATGAGAGGCTTCGAAATTGTGATGGCGGCAGATGAGAGCGCGTTCATTGAAAACAGCATGGGCACGTTGATCCTTCAGCTGGACCTATACCTGTCGCGGTATGCGCCAGCCAACGGCTTTACGCAGCTTGTCGTGCTGTCGAAGAACGACGGCTCCGTGATCGTTCGTTGCCCGGTGCGACCGGGCCTCGCGCCGCTGTTGTAGCGTTACACCAAGCTTGAAATCAGGTGACAACCGCATGTAGCGCGATGGCCGTGTCGCGCTATCGGAATTCCGTCGTCCTTCATCGATTCGTCGCCTTCCTCGATGATGTTCGGCGACACGTCGGGGTGCTGTGGACACGATACGCGGTCGCCTTTGCGCGCGACGTAGCGGCCATCGAATTTCATGGTCGATGAGCCCGTTTCGACTTTGCCGCCGTGGTCGGTGGCATCGCCAATTCTAATCAAATTAATCACTCGAATTCCCCCAACTGGCTGCCACCCACATCACCCACTCAATTAAAGCATCTAAGTTACTTGCATATAGCCAAGTGCGCATCATCTAGATATTCAACCATGACACCCGCTAGCGATCAGACAAATATATCTTTCTGACTTACTCTGGCATCGATATAATCAATGAGCTTTCATTTATAATGGATAGTTCGATTGGATATTTCCCAATGCCTCCGCGCGCTGCGCCGAAAAACTTGCCCGACTTGTCGGGCAAGATTCGAAGCAAGCAAGGCTCTCAGGAGTTACATCAAGTTGAGTAGGGTAGATATAAGTACGGCACCCAATTATTTTACCATTGATGTCATGAACAGATGATTCAACCGATCGGAAATCATCTTGGATTATGATCTTTCGAGAAGACGCCTCTCTCGGTTCAAAATTATTCTGCCACTGCGATGCCAAGTCCCATGAGAATTTCGACAACCCCTGTGGGACCTTCAGTGCAAGCTCGTCGCCCGACCAAACATTGTATCCCCTCCGCGAGGATGCTTGCATCGCAATCGAAAAATAAATCACCCGATCAAATAAAACTCGATCACCTGATTTTAGAATGTTGACGACTATGAATGATTTATCGTTAGTCCCGCTTTCTTTTACGAGGTAGTATTGGCTACCTCGCAACATAACATACACACCCCGCATGGATGGACCATTAATTCTCCTTCCATTCTGACTGACATTTCCGTCAGACCGATGCATTAAATCCCATTTCTCGTTGACGTAAAATTCACATGGAGCAGACTTTGAGCATTCTTTTGCAAACGAGAACGTCGAAGCAAAAATCAGTGACAAAGACAAAAAAATATTCGTATACAAATTCACACCTTCCCCCGGGGTATATACTCCATCCCCAAGCAATGCATTCTTTGCCAATTTCGACCCATACCATCAGCAGCTTCATTGCCTCGAGAGCGCAGGCGGCATTTTTGCCGCATAAAGCCATCTTCTTAAATTAAGTTGTTCAAATGCTCGCTTAACAAGCATCCTTCCCCGATCCAATCAGATTAATCACCCATACCCCCTTTTACTACCATCTATATCACCCCATCCATTTTAGATTCCCGACCTACTTGCATATAGCCAAGTCTTCGCACTTGATCCATTTGAGGATAGCGCCATGCCGCTTCGTAAAATATTTAACGAGATACCAAAGGCCGTCTTCACTATTAAAATCTGCCAGCTGAACCTTATCACCCTTCAGCAAATACATTTTTGCCGAAGAAGAATCTGAATGATCATCGTATAATCTTGCCTTATCCGCTACAACCAGCGTAGTTATCGGCGTGCGCCTCGCATAGTCCCGTTGATTTGTAACGATTATTTTTTCAGAAATTTTCCCATCTGCGTACACCGAACGGGAAACTTCATCGCATCCAATACATGCATCAGTTATTGCGATTTGATACCTTCCATTTTTAAGCTTATAGATATCCTCATATTGCTTCGCATCAAGCCGATACGAACTAATCAAGCTATCGCCCTCGACTCGGAAATTACATATATCTCGATCCGAAAACCTCAAAGCGGAAAATCTGTGCGACGCACGGTCATATGAGAAAAATTTCGAACAACCATCGCTCCCACCACTCGTAGCAGCAATCTCCTTATTTCCATCCTTATAAATATCAACAACAGCTAAATTCTCGTAACCCTCATCAATAGCCTTTTTTAGATCGCCAGTCGGCTCAATGCCTTTGCATGCTGACAAACCGCTGCAATCATGGATTTCCCCTGCTTTATTTATTGAGAGCCCATTGGCAATCTCAGAAGAATCAACTGATAATGCGGTCATTGCAATCGCGGAAATCAAGCCAAATTTGAGCAACACATCTCTTTTCCAAATTATCAAGTCAACCTCCACTCTTTCTTGATTCGATCAAAAAGTTCCTGACGTTCAGGCAATCCATTATGCCCACCATTGACGGCCAACGTAATTAATCTAACATTATTTTTCTCATGATCTACGATAATATTTATATCACCCTTGGCCTCATACTTTTCCGAAAGCGTTCCTTTGTGCCGCCAATACCAGCAAGATGCATCGATGGCGTTTTCCATATCGGTAGCAATAAGCTCAGGATTGGCCACAAAATCGATTCCCCTGTGTACGGAGTATGCTGCATAGTTATTTTTCCACGTCAGCTGAATTATTCCCTTTCCCTTATATTTCGGCCCATCTCCGAGAGTAGTATTTCCATTCTTAATAGCATCCGGATGCACTCCAGGGTTATATCCCTCACCGGAGGCGAACTCTATTGTTGTCTCGAACCTAGCCGACTCGTGGAAACATTGCGCGAGAAAATGGGCTTTATGATAACACCCGACAATGCCATACTCCTTCAATTTAGCATTGAGCAGCGAGACGAATTTATATTTGTCGTATTTATATATATCCGGGTATTTTTCCGGAAACTCCTGCACAAAGGTCCTTGATCCGCCTTTCCCCGTAAACCAGTCTCCCGATTTTTCATAAACCTTTTCCAATAACTCGACCGTAATTGCGCAGCAGTCTGTGTCCGCAAAATTCCCGATCAACCCAATCGGATGGAAGTGCCAAGGCGAAAGATCTGTGGGGAAACCGTCAACCCCCTTGATCTGCTCCCACCATTGAAGCTTCGCGAGCCGGTCAAGTTCCGTCTTCCACATCTCGGTCTGCTTCTGCATGAGCGGGTAAAGTTCTTCCCACTTGCCGAGACCGCCGCCCCATTCGGTTTCATTGCGCACCACCAAATGCGAAACCGCTTCGGCCATCCACGGCGTTTCCAGTGCATGCTTCAGTTCTTGTGCCGACACCTTCCCGTCGTGGTTCGTATCGATCGCCTTTTCAAGTTTCGTGATGAGTTCGCCAGCGTTGACCTTCGCCGCCGTTTCCATAAACTCCGTACCGTCCTCATCCGCCAGATATTGCTCGGTCGTATGTATATGGCGTTTGAACATGTCAGAAGGGCTGACGCTGCCGTTGTCGACCAATTCGAAACCCGGCCATTCCCATGAACTCCGGAACTGTACGTGGGGATGGTCGGTTTCACACACCCATCCTTGCCGTGAGGACCCATCGTTCGAGCCGATCGTGATATTCCACCAATGATGGCCCTTATCATCAATTGCGATGTTATCCGCGCCAAGCTTGTTGAGTTCAGCGCGACGAAACACACGCCGAAAGTCTGCGCCGGGCCCTGCGGCCTTGGAAACGTCCAGGGGAAAGTTCTGCCACCCCGACACATTCGCCGTGCTGATTGTATTGGCGAGACTGCTTTCTACCCACATCGGCTTCCCGACGTCCTTGAGGCTCTGCGTCGCCTTCTGCTTGCCTTTCGCAGGCACATTCGTCACGCTCTTCGGCTGCACCTTGACCCAACGTGAACCTTTCGCGTCGCCTATCGGCACGAGCTTCAATCCGGCCTGCGTCAGTTGCTGATCAGGCGCGGGAATTTCGCTGACCAGCTTGGCGCCCTGCTCGATTTCCAGAAGCGGTTTGCTTTTATCGTTCAGTTCTTTGGCACGCGCGCGGCTTTGGTTCATGAAATCCTTGAAATCCGCGCCAGCGAACACTTCGAGATGCAGCATCGGGTAGTTCGGCTTCGGCGGTATCGGACTTGCCTTCCTGGGCCATTGATACTGGCCGACATGCGCGACGACTTCGCCTGCCTTGATGCGCTGCGGCTCCTTCAGGATAACGACCGTATCGAGCGGCTTCGGATCGACAACGGCATCCAGTTCTCCTTTGAACACGTAGCCCCAAGGCGCTTGGGGGGATACCGGCTTACCCACTTCGGCAGACAAAACCGTGCCCGATTTGATGGCCCTGATCTTGATCCAATCCGTGTGTGCGGGATCGCCTTCACCGGCAATCACTTCGGCCCCGGTCGGTAATATCCCGAGAATCTTGCTCTTTCCGTTTGGCAATTCGCGAATGCGCAATCCCATCTGCGGAGCCGGTAGGGCGACATCTTGATCGCTATCGGTCGGTATCGGCTCGTTCTGGCTGGTATTGTTGATGGGCAGATCGTCGGCCGAATCCGCTCGCGTAGCGGGAGGCTGGACAGGTGCCTTCGGCTTCGGCACCGATTGTGGGTCCTTCGCCTTGTCGCCGACTCGATAATAGCGGTCGCCTTCCCAGTATGACATCGGCGTTGGAAGCGCCGGATCGGGTTTCGGGTTCGCCTTGGCCTGCTCAATCGCCTTCTGATAGGTCGCCCAATCCATCGTGTGCATGTACAGGCTGAAAAACACGAGGGATTTGTCGTTCGCCGGTTTGGTGTTGGACGGCGCGTTATTGGCTGGAGCGGGTGTAGGAGGTGCAGCGTTCGTCGATGCTGGTGCGGGAGCCGACGCGGGTGCCGAAGCCGGTTTCGCAGGTTCCGTCGGTGCCGGTTTCGGCGGCAATTTCAGCTCATGCCGAATCAGCACAAAGCCGGTCGAGTAGTGCGCCAGACCGAGGTTGTTCGGATACGTCGTTTCCTCGTATTTCGTGTTCAGCCTGTATGCAACAATCTTGCCGTCCGCAATCGCGCGCACACCGCTGTCCTGCTTCAACATCTCCGCGCTGCCTTCGGCGAAGTGCACGCCCCCATGCCACATTCCGCTGACGCCCATCGGATAAAAGCCGTTCTCACATTTTGCCAGCGCCTGGAAATACGTCATCGGGTCTGTCGCGTCGGCCTTACCTACGGGCGTGAACGGATACGCCCAATTCAGCGTGGTATCCGCAGGTTCCGTTGGTTTCGGGGCCGATTGCGGCGCGGTCGCTGGATGGTGCTTCTTTTTATGGGTTGTCTTGCTCATGATTCCCGACTCGGATTCGGTTTCAGGATTTTTTGTGATTAGACTGTACCGGTCGCGCGGTTCAACCGGAGAACACGGTAAAACGCCCGCCCTCAGTCGATACCGGCGACGAATTCAGCGGATTTTGTAGCGCACCGCTTGCGGCACCGGCTTTCTCCCAATTCGCGCACTTTTCTACAATCTGCCCCGACGTTGCGTTCTCGATCATGTTCGCCGTCAGCTTGATATACGAGCCGTTCGCGCCGATCCAGATTTCATCGGCCGACAGATACATCTTCTTGCCGGCCGTAATCTTCACATCTTGCGAAGCGGCCAAACTCATCGAATCATTCTGTGCCTGAAGGTCTATCGGGCCGCTCGCCGCATAGATCTTGACGCCAAGTTTTTCCGCAAACAGGCTGATTTGCTCCAACACACTGGCGAGTAACGCCCGTCCGGCTGCGAGGTTGATGTCCTCTCCGGCAACCACGTTGGTTTGCTTGTTTGCCGTGATATGCGCCGACCCTTGCGTCGATGCGGCAATGCCTTCCGGACTCGACAGCAGCATGATCGGCTTCGCGAAGCCGTTCGCGTTGCCCGTGCCGCCGCCTGCCGTGCGGCCGCCCTTGGTCGTGCCAGCCACCGGGTGCTGCGTTGCGTCCGTGAAAGTTTTCAGTGCATCGTGGCCGTCTTGCTGACTCTGCGCGCGATTCGTCTGGCTCGCCTTCGACGTCGTCGCCAGCATTGCTTCGGCGCGGGTAAGCTGTTCGGACGCTGCCGTCACACTCAGCGGTTGGGTCGCGGCGGGTTGCGTCGACACGTAGAGCCCTTGCTCGGCCCGCACCGCACCATAGCTCAATGACTTGAGGTCAAAACCCTGCCCGATGAACGCGCCGCGCGTGTTGCCCGAGTGCTGGATCAGATAGCCCAGGTGCAAATGCGAGCTATAGCTCGTCGAGTACAAATGCACGCGGTTCTGCCCACTGGCATCGTCCATCATCAGTTGGTTATAACCTTCACCGCCGTACTCGCGCGACAGCAAGCCCGAAGTCAGCCCGTGCGTGTGCCATTCGGGCATGCTTTCGCCGTCGTGCATTCTGGACAGGATCACGGGACGATCGCAATTGCCGTTGATGAAGCCAATCAAGACTTCGTCGTTCTTGCGCAGCGGGAACATGCCGCCGCGCTTGTGGCCCGCATCGGGCATCGCCGCACGTATCCACGCCGACACGTTCTGGTCGCCGTCATTGAGTCGATTGGACGTCAGCCGCACCTTCGCACGCAGCATCGCATCCGTATAAATCTCTTCGTCCTCGGGACCGCCGACGATGCCCGTCTGAAGCTGCATGATCGGCTTCTTGTGTTCGAACGGACTACGAAACGCGACGCGGCGCCGTTGCGCCTCGATTTCGACGTGGAAGAATCCCACGCCGCCGTCGTCATGGCGTACGGACGAACCCGCACCGCTCGCGCGCGCTTGCTCGACTTCAGCGCGCAGGCTCCTGCGAAAACGCATCAGGTTCTCGAGTCCCGGCACGTTGTTCTGGATGAGCCAGTTCACCGAGAGAATCGCCATTTCACGATCCTGATCCGGCTGCGCATCATGCACCGCGTGCCCGGTCAGCACCCCATAGCGGCCAGGCCATGCGCAACGCAATGCGCCCACACCGTAGAAGCGTTGCGCGCGTGAGCGCCACTCTTCGGTGACAACGTTTGCCTGAGCCTCGCCCATGTCGCGATCCGACCACGTATGTGACCCCGTGTATTCATACTGCTCGCCCAGCCCCGGTACATCGTCAAGATCGAACGCGGGCATCGTGACGTGCTTGGAAAGATCCGGGCGCTTGTAGTCGAACGTGCCTGTGTCGAGTTCGGCCGACTGGATTTCCTGCGAATCGATCCACTCGCTCAGACCATCGAATTCTTCGTTCTGCACCGAGCGGCTAAACAAAATGGTCTTGTGCTTCAACTCGGGAACCGACAAAAGGTCGTCCATGATGACGACCTTGTGCGACTTGCCGTCCTGCGCGATATCGAAACGCGGAAAAAGACCAAGCTCTTCGAATGTACGATGGACGTAGTTCCAGTCGGATTCCCATTGCATCCGCTGAGAATACGAGCGCAACGATTGACGCAGTTGCCAAGTAAAGTTGCCGGCCGCCTGCGGATACTTCCCAAGCACATCGGACACGGTTTGTTGCGCAGGAGTCTCGATCCAGTCGCGCCGGTCACTGCCGAGGCGCAGCAGCGCGAGGAACGAATTGAAGCGGAGCTGGTAGTAGGTATTGGCTCCGTCCCCGCCCAGGCGACTGAATGCAGTCACATAGCCGTGAATCGGCATTTCGCTGCCGTCCATTTGCCGAATCCACAGCGTCACGGATTGCCGGATCAGCGCCTTCGCCTGAATCGTTTCGAGTCGCGTCGACGTTGCGTCGATGGTGAATTCGAAGTCTCGCCCGAGGCATGCGCGCCCCCGGACATAGAGCGGGACCAACCAGTCTTCGCCAAGCGGCGTATCGAGGCGGACAATTCGTCCGTGTTGCACGTATTGCGTGCGCAGTGCCTTGTTCAGGAGATCGGAAACCATCAGGCTACCCCGTACCGTGTAGTAACAAAAACGGCCGCCGGGCGGTGCCGGGCGGCCGATTGGTATCTCATCGATACGGGAGCTTACGTGATGCTTTCGAGTACAACGATGTCGCGGGGCAGTATAGGCACGCGGCCCGTCGGGGGATGCATTCGACGTCTGCAGCGAAAGTGCCCGCCGTAGCTGGCATCAGTCAGACAGCGATAAATCGGGCAACCGACGTTTGCCTTGAAGTTTCCGGTCCACAAACGTTAGAAAGTGTGACGCAATCGCGCGTGTACTGCACCCGCAACGCGATACGTATGTAAGCCACGCCCGAGCCGGCGAACCGATGGCAGAGCGACATGTCGCGGCCACATAACCGACACGATGCCTCTGATTCCGCCGACCGACATCAGCACGCTTGCCAGAACGCTTCGCAAGCGCTGTAAACGCAAAAGGCACGGGTTCATCACCCGTGCCTTTTGCGTATCTGGCGTTGCCTACACTCAGAACGTATGCATCATCCCCACATACGCGCCCGTCTGCGACTCGCCCGTCATCGGACTCGTCCCAGACGTCGCATCCCGCGGCGACGCGATCAGCGAGAAGTTCGAATTCCCGCCGTTGCGGGCATACGCGACCGTGCCATACAGGAACGTCCGTTTCGACAGGTTGTACGTCGTGCCGAGCACGTACATGATCGCGTGCCCCGACGGATCGTGCGACACGTCTCCACCGCCATCACCCACCTTCACGTAATACCCGCCGCCTGTCACAGCCCACTGCGGCGTCGCCGAGTAGGTCGCACCAAGCCAGTAGTGATCCGCACGATCCGCGACACCAGCCGGGCTGTCCGGCGCCTGGTAGTGCGTATACGCGCCCTGGATCTTGAACTTCGACACCTTCACGTTCGCGCCGACGAAGTACTCGCGCGACGCCGTGAAGATGTTGCTGAACTTGCCGTTGTTGTCGCGCAGCTCGTCGTAGATGCCGCGCACGTCGAGCACCGGCGAGTGGTACGAGATCATGATCCCGTCCGAGCGGCCGAAATCGTCGGCCGCGCCGTAGTTGAAGCCGCGCGACTGGTTGCCGAACGCGTATTGCGCCTGCACGTCGAAGCCGCCGATCACCGGGCTGTGATATTCGATGTTGTTGCTGCTCTGCTGCCAGTTGCGGCCGCGCACAAGCGACGCCGACGAAAATGCCTGCTGCACGAACGGATCGAATTCCCACACGCCGTCGCTGTCGATGAACAGGTTGCGGCCGGCCTGCAGTTGACCCCACGTGTTGCTCTTCAACCCGACGTACGCGCGCCGCGACCACATGCGCCCGCCGCCCGTCTGGCCGTTCATCACCTGGAACGCGGTTTCCAGGTTGAAGACGGTCGACATCCCGCCGCCGAGATCCTCGACACCTTTCAGCCCGAACATGCTGGTGCCCCAGTCGCCGCTTTCCGCGCTCCAGCGCGTCCCGCTGCCGCCGTTCGGCTTCACGATGTGGTTCAGGTATTCGATGCCGCCGTCGATCCGGCCGTACAGCGTGACGCTCGTCTGCGCAAACGCAGCCGCCGGCGTGGCGGCCGCAATCAGCCATGCGAAGTATTTGAGTCGCAAAATGATGCCCCCTCGAAGTCTCGACCGTCCGTCGCGCGCCCCATGCACGCGCCTCGGGTCGCTTATCCGCGATCGATCGAAAAACGTCCGGGGCCGGCCGCGCAGAGCGCAAGCAAGCCGCCCGAGATCGCGATGTTCTTGTAGAAATGAATCATGTTGTTGATCTGCTCGCCGCCCGTCATCGTCCAGTAGTGGTGGCCGATGATGCCGGTGCCGATCGTATACAGCGCAAGCAGCAGCGCGAGCGGCCGCGTCTGGAAGCCGACGAGGATCGCGATCCCGACGAACAGCTCCATCACGACGGAGATCGCCGCGGAGATGATCGGAGCCGGCGCGCCCTCGCTGCCCATGAACGCGATCGTACCGGAGAAGTCGATAATCTTCTTCCAGCCGAACATCACGAACAGGATCACGAGCAGGATTCGGGACAGCAGCAGCAGCACATCGCGCTGGGACGCGAGAAACGGTTGATTCGGTGTCATGGTGTGATCAACGAAAACGATGCGCGCGCAACCGCACGCACCGGATTGCCTGTGAACCGGAGCGAGCGGCCCATCGCGCCGCCCGCCCCGCTCTGCAACAACCGGCATCGGGGCCCGCCCGATGTGCTGTGCTCCTCCTCTTTTACGTTGTCGCCCTGCTTCGTCGCATGCCGCGTCAGCGCAGCTTCGCGACGTCCTGCTCGGTCACCTTCGCGGCCGGATTGCCGAACTGCCCGGTCACGTAGTTCGTCAGCGCGGCGATCTGCGCATCCGACAGCTCGTGGCGGAATGCCGGCATCCCGACGTCCTCGCTGCCGGCCTTGCGCTGCACGCCGTTCAGGATCACCTGTACGAGGTTGGTCGGATTCGGCGCGCCGACCGTCGAGTTGTGGAACAGCGGCGGATAGTAACCGTCCGGCGTGCCCTTGCCTTGCATCTGGTGGCAGGTCGCGCAGTTGCCGAGATACAGCCGCGCCGGATCGATGCCAGACGACGCGAGCGCGACGCCGCGCAGCTTCAGGCCGTCCTCGGCCGGCTTGCCCCACGACGAGCGCGATTGCTTCGCGTCTCCGCTGGCCACCGCCGGCACCGTCCGGATGTACGTCGAGATCGCGCCGATGTCGGCTTCGGTCATCTTCGAGAAGCTGTGCTCGACAGCCTCGGCCATCGGGCCGGCCGCCTGCGCAAGGCCCGGCACGCTGCCGGTGCGCAGGTACTGGACGAGCTGCTGCTGTGTCCAGCCGCCGATCCCCGCGTTCGGGTCGGACGTGATGTTGTAGCCGTCCCAGCCCGCGAGCACCGAGCCCGACAGGAAGCTGCCGCCCGTTTCGTCGAGCGACTTCTCCTGCATCGCGATGCCGCGCGGCGTGTGGCACGTGCTGCAATGCGCGAGGCCCTGCACGAGATACGCGCCGCGGTTCCACTCGGCGCTCTGCGCCGGCTTCGGCTGGTAGACGCCGTCCTTCAGGAACAGCCAGTTCCAGATCTTCAGCGGCCAGCGCATGCTCAGCAGCGCGGGGATCTCGTTCTTCGGCGGCGCCTGCTTGACCGGCTCGACGCCGTGCATGAAGTACGCGTACAGCGCCTGCACGTCGTCGTCGTTGATCTTCGCGTACGACACGTACGGCATCGCCGGGTACAGGTTGGCGCCGTTCCTCGACACGCCGTGCCGCACCGCGCGCTCGAAGTCGTCGAACGTCCAGTTGCCGATGCCGGTGTCCGGGTCGGGCGTGATGTTGCTCGTATAGATCTTGCCGAGCATCGGCACCGGCATGCCGAGGCCGCCCGCGAACGGCTTGCCGCCCTTCGCGGTGTGGCACGCCATGCAGTCGCCCGCGACCGCGAGGTATTCGCCGCGCTTGACTTGCGCCGGATCGGCCGAATCGGCCGCGCGTGCGAGGCCCGGCAGCGCGAGGCAGCCGGCGAGGAGGAAGGTGAGAGTAGATTTCCGCACGGTCAGACTTCCTTCTTCAGCGTGTCCGACATCCGCAGCGCGAGCGCCGCAATCGTCAGCGTCACGTTCACCGTACCGACGGTCGGCATCGTCGAGCTGCTCGAGATGAACAGGTTCGGATGATCGAACGTGCGGCAGTCCTTGTCGACGACCGAGTCGCGTGCATCCGCGCCCATGATCGTCGCGCCGGTGATGTGGTTGTTCGGCGCGAACTCGTCGTTGAAGACGACGTCGGTGCCGCCGAGCACCTTCGCGGCCGTCGCGTAGACCTCGCGCGTGTGCACCGCGCCGCGCTTCACGTAATCGTCGATCGCATACGTGATCTCGGGGCGCGGGATGCCGACCGCGTCGGTGGCCGTCTTGCTCGGCACGATGCGGTTCTCGGGCTGCGGCAGGATTTCGTGGAAGCAGTCGAACTGCACGTAGCGCGCGGAACGGTCGCGGATCTGCGCGTCGAGCTCCTCGTGCTTCATCAGCTTGCCGGCCTTGAAGATCTTCTGCGTCTCCTGGTTGATGCGCGACATGTTCGACAGGTGGATCTTCTTCGCGGCTTCGGTCGCACGGAACGGGCCGTCGCGGAAACCGATCAGCGACGTCATCTCCTGCGGGCCGCGGCCCGGCCACAGCTTCTCGTTCGCGTAGAACGACACGCCGGTGCCCGGATGGTCCATCAGGTTGCGGCCGACCATGTCGGAGCTGTTCGCGACGCCGTTCGGGAAATCGCGGTTCGCGGACATCAGTAGGATCTTCGGCGTCTCGATGCCGTTGGCGGCGAGCACGAAATACTTGCCCTCGACGCGATGGTCGGCGCCCGTCTTGTCCTTGTAGATCGCGGCGACGATGCGCTTGTCCGGCCCGGTCTCGAGCTTGTAGACGACCGCGCTGTCGATCAGCTTCGCGCCGGCCTGCTCGGCCTTCTCGACGTGGACGATGCCGTTGTACATCGCACCGATCGGGCAGATCGGCATGCAATTGTTGTTCCCGCAACAAGTCGGCCGGCCGTCGTACGGGCGGCTGTTGCGCGCGACGGGCTCGGTCACCACGTGGAACTTCGGGTCATAGCCGTTCAGCGCGCTCTTGATGGTCTGCTCGTTGAACGACAACGGCAGCGGCGGCATCGGGTATGCCTGCTTGCGCGGCGAGTACAGATCTTCCTCGGGGCCCGGGCCCCACACGCCGAGCTCTTCCTCGGCGCGCTGATAGTAATGCTCGAGGTCGTCGTACTGGATCGGCCAGTCACGGCCGACGCCGTACACGGTCTTCATCTTGAAGTCGTTCGGGATGAAGCGCCACGCCGACGCGGCCCAGTGCCACGTCGTGCCGCCCACCGCGCGGATGTACTGCGAGTTGAACTTGTGCTCGCCCTTCAGGATCAGGTAGTCGTTCGGCGGGCCGTATTCCGGATGCGGCGCCCACGGGCTCGACGGGTACGGCGCCATGAAATCGGTCTTGTCGGGCTGGTTGCGAAAACGCTCGACGATTTCCCAGCGCGGCATGCGCGGGCCGGCTTCCAGCAGGATCACGGACTTGCCCGCCATCGCGAGCTGGTGTGCAACGATCGCGCCGGCGACACCCGATCCGACGACGACGATGTCGGCTTTTTGCGTATCGGTATCGGCCATCAGGCTTGCCTCTCGATCGGTTTTTCGGCCCAGAAGCCGGGTTTGTTGGGGCAATACGAAGGGATCACGAGGGTATCGGACACCACGCTGAACATTAATGCTTCTTCGTAAGTAATCACGACGTTGTCGACGATGCCGAGATACCACGCGCCGAGAATCGTCAATGCGAGCGATTCCTGGTCAGGATTCAGCGAGCCGGATGCGAGCGCACCGGCGAGTTGCGACAGCCTGTCGGCCGTCTTGAACGAGCCCTTCTGCAGTGCCTGCAGATAGCGCTCGCCGGTGACGCGGCTCAGCCCTTTCTTGCCGGTCAATGCTTCGGAAAGCGTCATGAACGTATCGAGCGGCGCGGTGGCCGGATCGTCGGCCAGGGCCCGCAACGCCAGCGAGCCGGTGAGGCCCGCCGCCGTCAGCGCCAGTGCGCCCTGCAGCCATTGACGCCGCGTGATGCCGGTTACGGCTGCGTCGTTGTCACGACGCGATTGGGGGGTGTTGTCGTTGTGCATGTTTCCTTCTCTCGAACACCGGATTCGGGAAAACCACGCTTGATATTTCTCAAACATTGGCGCGGCCCTGAAATGTACGCGCACAAATCGGATCGAACAATCTTTTTATAGTCCATTAAATGTTCCGCAATCCGTGACAATCGACATTTCGCTGCAATTTTGTGTCGTCGGCGCGACAAATCTGCCGCGGGCACGCCCGTGTCGCGCGCCGACCACACACTGCACCTGCACGCCGTGCTGCGCGCGCGCGGCGGTCGGTTAGAATCCCGTGCAATCAAACAGAAAGCTTCCCTCCGAGGGCAATCGAGCGATGAAGCAGCGCGACAAGCACAACAAAGAAACGAACCACACCCACCACACGACCCGGCTGCTCTGGCGCATCGGCGCCGTCGCGGCGCTCGGCGGCGCCGCCGCGCTGTCGCTGCATGCGGGCGCGGCGCGCACGGTGAGCGTGTCGCCGCAAGGCACCGTCACCGAAGTCCGGCAGAGCGTCGTGAAGTTCGACGAACCGATGGTCGCGTTCGGCTCGGCCTCTGCGCCGAATCCGGCGCGCGTGACCTGCAACGATTCGACGGCCGCGCGCGGCTCGGGCCACTGGCTCGACGACAAGACCTGGGTTTACGATTTCGAAAGCGACCTGCCGCCCGGCGTACGCTGCTCGGTCGCGCTCAACGACACGCTGCGCTCGGTCGCCGGCAATGCGGTCAGCGGCCCGCGTCGCTTCACGTTCCAGACGGGCGGCCCGTTCCCGGTGTCGGTGCGCCCCGGCTCCCGCGAGATCGAGGAGCGGCAGGTCTTCGTGATGAAGCTGAACGGCCCGGCCGAGCCGCGTTCGGCGCTCGCGAACATCTGGTGCGAAGCGGCCGGCATCGGCAACCGCATTCCCGTCACGGCCGCCGACGACGATGCGCGCAACGCGCTGCTCGATCACTTCGGGCTGAAGAAGGATGCCGCGCGCGTGCTGACGCTGTCGTGCGCGCAGGCGCTGCCGGCGAGCGCAAAGATGCAGCTCGTATACGGCAAGGGCGTCGCGAGCCCGAGCGGCATCGCGAACGAAACGGAACGGCGCTTCGATTTCACCGTGCGCGCACCGTTCGCCGCGAGCTTCTCGTGCGAACGCGAGAACGCGAAGGCGCCCTGCACGCCGCTGCGCCCGCTCACGCTGTCGTTCAACGCGCCGATCGCGCGCAAGCAGGCCGAAGCGATCAAGCTGCGCGGCCCCGACGGTTCGCTGTCGCCGACCTTCGCGGCCGACGATCACAGCGAGGAAGTGACGACCGTCACGTTCAACCCGCCGCTGCCCGAACAGGCGGCTCTCACCGTCGAGCTGCCGTCGGGCCTGCACGACGTGACCGACCGGCCGCTGTCCAACGCGGACCTGTTCCCGCTCGCGACGCGCACCGCGCCGATGCCGCCGCTCGCGAAATTCTCGTCGGGCACCTTCGGGATCGTCGAGCGCTTCGCCGAGCCCGGCACGCCCGCGCTGGTGCCCGTCACGCTGCGCAACGTCGAGGCCGACCTGCATATCGCGGGCCTCAACGCGGGCGGCGCGCAATTCGCGAACCTGAAGGTCGAGAACGACACCGCGATCCGCCAATGGATGCGCACCGTCGATCGCTTCGACAACTGGTCGATGACGGCCGGCTCGATCGACGACCAGATTCCCGGCCTGCTGGAGCGCAAGGGGCAACGCCCGGTCTACGTGCCGCTCGAGGCCGGCGAAAAGCAGCCCGCGCCGAAGAACCGCCGCATCGACGTGCGCTCGCTGTCGCTGCTCGCGGGCGAGCCCGGCGCGCAGGTGCTGACGCTGCCGAAGGCCGATCCGAAAGCGCTGCGCCCGTTCGAAGTGGTCGGCGTGCCGATCGACAAGCCCGGCTTCTACGTGCTCGAACTCGCGTCGCCCGCGCTCGGCCGCTCGCTGCTCGCGAAGCCGTCGAGCATGTACGTGCGCACCACCGTGCTCATCACGAACCTCGGCGTGCACCTGAAACAGGGCCGCGAGAACAACCTGGTGTGGGTCACGACGCTCGACAAGGGCAAGCCGGTGCCGAATGCGCAGATCCGCGTGTCGGACTGCAACGGCGACGAAATCGCGGCCGGCAAGACCGACGCGCAGGGCCTGCTGAAGATCGACGGGCCGTTCGAGCCGAAGCGCGCATGCAGTTCGTCGGAGCAGCGTTTCGACGACTATTTCGTGTCGGCCCGCGTCGACGATCCGAAGACGGGCCCCGACATGGCGTTCGTCAGCTCGGGCTGGAACCGCGGGATCGAATCGTGGCGCTTCAACGTGCCGACCGACACCGACAGCGCACCGACCGTGCGCGCGCATACCGTGTTCGACCGCACGCTGCTGCGCGCCGGCGAAACCGTGTCGATGAAGCATTTCATCCGCACCGAGACGCTGCAGAGCCTCGCGTTCCCGTCGCAATACCCGACGCGCGTGACGATCCGCCATCTCGGCACCGGCCAGACGTACAAACTGCCGCTCACGTGGGCGGCCGACCACAGCGCGGATTCGCAGTTCACGCTGCCGGCCGCCGCGAAGCTCGGCGAATACAGCGTCGAGCTCGAAGGCGGCCCGGACGATGCACCGACCGCCACCTACTACAGCGGCAGCTTCCGCGTCGAGGCGTTCCGCCTGCCGGTGCTGAAAGGCTCGATCGGCGCGCGCGACGCGCAGAAGAGCCCGCTCGTCGCCGTCAAGGAAGCGCCGCTCGCGGTGCAGATCGACTACGTGTCGGGCGGCGGCGCATCGAACCTGCCCGTGCAGGTGTCGGCGCTGATGAAGTGGGCGTCGCCGCCGTTCGCGGATCGTTTCGAGGACTTCAGCTTCACGCCGTATCGCCCCGACACGAGCGACGGCAACGCCGACGACGATGCGCAGGACGGCGACAACGCGTCGTCGTCGGCGTCGAGCAACGATCCCGACGCGACGAAGCTGATCGCCGACAAGCTGCCGCTGACGCTCGACCGCAACGGCGCGGGTTCGGTCACGCTCAAGGGCCTGCCGGACGTCGACGCACCGAAGCGCATCGCGCTGGAGGCAACGTTCGCGGACCCGAACGGCGAAGTGCAGACGATCCGCGGCGACACGATCCTGTGGCCGGCCGCGGTGGTGGCCGGCATCAAGGCCGGCCGCTGGGTGTCGGTCGGCCAGCGCGTGCCGGTACAGGCGCTGGCGGTCGACCTGCAGGGCAAGCCGCGTGCGTCGGTGCCGATCGAGATCAAGGGCATCGCACGCATCACGACGTCGTCGCGCAAGCGGATGGTCGGCGGCTTCTATGCGTACGACAACAAGAGCGATACGCGCGACCTCGGCGTGCTGTGCTCGGGCAAGACCGACGACAAGGGCCGCATGGCCTGCGACGCGACGCTCGAGCAGGCCGGCAACGTGCAGCTGATCGCGGTCGCGAAGGACGGCGACGGCCGCACGTCGAATGCGTCGACGTCGGTATGGGTCACGCGCGAGGACGAACTCTGGTTCGGCGGCGACAACACCGACCGGATCGACGTGATCCCCGAGAAAACGTCGTACGAACCGGGCGAAACGGCCCGCTTCCAGGTGCGCATGCCGTTCCGCTACGCGACCGCACTGGTTGCGGTCGAGCGCGGCGGCGTGATGGAAGCGCACATCGTCGAGCTGAACGGCAAGAACCCGACCGTCGACCTGAAGGTCGGCGAATCGTGGGGGCCGAACGTCTACGTGTCGGTGCTCGCGCTGCGCGGCCGAATTCGCGAAGTGCCGTGGTACTCGTTCTTCACGTGGGGCTGGAAGGCGCCGGTCGAATGGGCGCGCGCGTTCTGGCGCGAAGGCCGCCACTATGAGGCGCCGACCGCGTTCGTCGATTTGTCGAAGCCCGCGTTCCGCTATGGGCTCGGCGAGATCAAGGTCGGCACGGGCGTGCATCGCCTCGGCGTGACCGTGACGACCGACGCGACCCGCTACACCGTACGCAGCAAGGCGCAGGCGCACGTGAAGGTCACGCTGCCGAACGGCCAGCCCGCGCCGGCCGGCACGCAGATCGCGGTCGCGGCCGTCGACGAGGCGCTGCTCGAACTGATGCCGAACAACAGCTGGGATCTGCTCGACGCGATGCTGCGCCGGCGCGCGTACGGCGTCGAAACGGCCACCGCGCAGATGGAAATCGTCGGCCGCCGCCACTTCGGCCGCAAGGCCGTGCCGGCCGGCGGCGGGGGCGGCAGCGCGCCGACCCGCGAGCTGTTCGACACGCTGCTGCTGTGGAACCCGCGCGTGACGCTCGACGCGAACGGCAGCGCAACCGTCGAGGTGCCGCTGAACGACGCGCTCACGCGCTTCCGGATCGTCGCGATCGCGGCGGTCGGCCCGGACCGTTTCGGCACGGGCAGCACGTCGATCCGCAGCACGCAGGATCTGCAACTGATCTCCGGCCTGCCGCCGCTCGTGCGCGAAGGCGACGCGTTCCGTGCGCAGGTCACGCTGCGCAACACGACCGATCGCGCGATGCAGGTCGTCGTGACGCCGCGCGTGACGAGCCTGGACGTCGCGCCGCAAACCGTGTCGCTGGCGGCGAATGCGGCGACCGAGGTCGCGTGGACGATCACCGTGCCCGAGCAGGCGCTCGATGCGGCCGGTGCGCTGAACTGGCGCATCGAAGCGGCCGAGCAAGGCGGCAAGCGCGCGTCGGACGCGCTGGCCGTCGCGCAGAAGGTCGTGCCCGCGCTGCCGGTGACCGTGCAGCAGGCGACGCTCGCGCAGGTCGACGGCACGCTGACGGTGCCCGTCGCGGCCCCGGCCGGCGCTGTGAGCAACGCACAAGGCGCGCCGCGCGGCGGCATCGCCGTGTCGCTGCAGTCGAAGCTCGCCGACGGCCTGCCCGGCGTGCGGCGCTGGTTCGAACGCTATCCGTATCGCTGCCTCGAACAGCAGACGTCGCGTGCGATCGGGCTGCGCGACCCCGCGCAATGGCAGGCGCTGATCGCGCGCATGCCCGTCTATCTCGACAGCGACGGGCTGGCGAGCTACTTCCCGCCGTCGTCCGACGATTCGCATCATGGCAGCCCGACGCTGTCGTCGTATCTTCTCGTGGTGTCCGACGAAGCCAGCCGCCTCGACCCGCGCTTCGCGCTGCCGGAAGACCTGCGCACGCAGCTCGAGGCCGGGCTCGCGCGCTTCGTCGACGGCCGCCTCGAGCGCAACGCGTGGGCGCCGCGCCAGGATCGCGACCTGCGCAAGCTCGCCGCGATCGAGGCGCTGTCGCGCTACGGCGCCGCGCAGGGCCGCATGCTCGGTTCGATCGAGATCGCGCCGAACCAGTGGCCGACCTCGGCGGTGATCGACTATCACGCGATCCTCACGCGCGTGAAGGACATCCCGCAACGCGACGAGAAACGCGCGCAGGTCGACCAGATCCTGCGGGCGCGCCTGACTTACCAGGGCACGCAACTCGTGTTCTCGACCGCGCGCGACGACGACCTGTGGTGGCTGATGACCAGCAACGAGACCAACGCCGCGCGCCTCGCGCTGGAATTCGCGGGCGACCCGGCATGGAAGGACGAAATGCCGCGCGTGACCGCCGGCCTGCTCGCGCTGCAACGTCAAGGCGCATGGCAGACGACGACGTCGAACGCACTCGGCCTGCTCGCAGTCGAGCGCTTCTCGCGGACCTACGAGAGCACGCCGGTCGCCGGCGCGACGAAGGTGGCGCTGGGCGGCGAAGAGCGTTCGATCTCGTGGTCGCAAGCGGCATCGGCCGCGCCCGCCGATGCGCCTGCGTCGGCCACGCCGGCGACCCGCGCGGCCGCCGCGCGCAGCGTGCTGATGCCGTGGCCGCGTGCGTCGCAGGGGCCGGCCACGCTGTCGGTCACGCAGGACGGCACGGGCCGCCCGTGGGCCACGGTCGAAAGCCTCGCGGCCGTGCCGCTGCGCGCGCCGTTCGCGGCCGGCTACCGGATCACGAAGACCGTCACGCCCGTGTCGCCGGCCGTCAAGGGTGTGCTCACGCGCGGCGACGTCGTGCGCGTGCATCTCGACATCGACGCGCAGAGCGACATGACGTGGGTCGCCGTCAACGATCCGATTCCGGCCGGCGCGACGATCCTCGGGTCGGGCCTCGGCCGCGATTCCGAAGCCGCGATGCAGGGCGAGAAAACCCCCGACGGCGCGTGGCCGGCGTTCATCGAGCGCGACTTCGACGGCTATCGCGCGTACTACGACTATTTGCCGAAGGGCAAATTCTCGGTCGAGTACACGGTGCGGCTGAACAACGTCGGCACGTTCGAATTACCGCCGACGCGCGTCGAGGCGCTGTATGCGCCGTCCGTGTACGGTTTGTGGCCGAACCCGCCGATGACCGTGAAGCCGGCCGACGCGGGCAAGTAACCGGGCAAGCGATGATCGATCTGGCTTTGCCGCGGCCGGCGCGTTTCGCCGGCCGCGTATTCGTCGCCGTCGTGCTGGCCACGCCGCTCGTCGCGCATGCGCTGCCCGGCTACGACGACGTGCGCCGCAACTGGCGCAGCTCCGACTGGGTGCTGCTCGCGCGCGACGGCACGCCGCTGCAGCGTACGCGCATCGACCGCACCGAACGGCGCGGCGACTGGGTGTCGCTCGCCGACGTATCGCCCGCGTTCCGCGAGGCGATCGTCGTGTCCGAGGACAAGCGCTTCTACGAACACAGCGGCGTCGACTGGCGCGGGATTGCCGGCGCGGCATGGGGCAACCTGTGGAACGAGCGCACGCGCGGCGCGTCGACCGTGACGATGCAGCTCGCGGGCCTGCTCAGCGATTCGCCGCGCCGCTCGGGCCAGCGCTCGCTGCCGCAAAAGGCCACGCAGGCCGTGAACGCGCTGTGGCTCGAACGCAGCTGGCGCAAGGACCAGATCCTCGAGGCGTACCTGAACCTGGTGCCGTTTCGCGGCGAGACGATCGGGCTCGGCGCGCTGTCGCAGGTGCTGTTCGGCAAGGCGCCGTCGGGCCTCGACGCGCGCGAGGCCGCGATCGCCGCCGCACTCGTGCGTGCGCCCAACGCGGCGCCCGCGAAGATCGCCGAACGCGCGTGCCGGATCCTGCGCGACATGCAGGCCGCGCAGGCGTGCGCGTCGCTCGACGGCTACGTGCAGCTCGTCACCGCGCGCCCGGCCAACGCCGTACGCGACGACGGCGCCGCCCTCGCCCCGCATTTCGCGCGACGCATCGCGGCCGAGGTCAAGCCGGCGGCCGGCGCGCAGATCCGCACGACGCTCGATGCGCCGCTGCAGCGCTTCGCGCGCGACACGCTGATGCGCGCGCTGACCGAACTGAACGCACCCGCGCATCGGCGCAACGTGCAGGACGGCGCGGTCGTCGTGATCGACAACGCGACCGGCGAGATCCGCGCGTGGGTAGGCTCGTCGGGGGCGCTGTCGAGCGCGCGCGACGTCGATGCCGTGCTCGCGCCGCGCCAGGCCGGCTCGACGCTCAAGCCGTTCCTCTATGCGCAGGCGATCGACGAGAAACGGCTGACCGCCGCGTCGCTGCTCGACGACGCGCCGATCAACCTCGCCGCCGGCGGCGGCCTCTACATTCCGCAGAACTACGACAAGGATTTCAAGGGCTGGGTGAGCGTGCGCAGCGCGCTCGGCGGCTCGCTGAACGTGCCGGCCGTGCGCACGCTGGTGCTCGTCACGCCGCACCGCTTCGCGCGCACGCTGACCGCGCTCGGCCTGCCGCTCGCGCAGGAAGGCGATTACTACGGCTTCAGCCTGGCGCTCGGGAGTGCGGACGTCACGCTGCTGTCGCTGACCAATGCATACCGCGCGCTCGCGAACGGTGGCGTCGCGCGCAAGGTCGTCGACCTGCCCGCCACGGCGCCGACGCCGGCATCCGGCGCATCCGGCGCCTCGGCGCCCGCGCGGATGGACGCCGGCACGCGCGTGTTCAGCGACGCGGCCAGCTTCGTCGTCACCGACATCCTGTCCGACAACAACGCACGCGTGCGCACGTTCGGCTTCGACAACCCGCTCGCGACGCGCTTCTTCTCGGCGGTCAAGACCGGCACGAGCAAGGACATGCGCGACAACTGGACGATCGGTTTCACGTCGCGCTATACGGTCGGCGTGTGGGTCGGCAATGCGGACGGCTCGCCGATGTGGGACGTGTCGGGCGTCACGGGCGCGTCGCCCGTGTGGTCGGCCGTCGTCGGCTACCTGCATCGCGACCTGCCGAGCCGTGCGCCGCGCGCGCCGGCCGGCGTCGAGACGCGCCGCATCGCGTTCGAGCGCGACATCGAGCCGGCCCGCAACGAATGGTTCATCGCGGGCACGGCGGTCGACACGATCCGGCTCGCGGCGCCCGTCGCGCCAGGCAAGGACGGTGCGCGTGCGCCGCTGACGATCGGCGCGCCGACCGACGGCACGATCTTCGCGATCGACCCCGACATTCCGCCGAAGAACCAGCGGATCTGGTTCGAGCGATCGGCCGGGCACGCGACGAAGTTCGCGTGGCGGCTCGACGACAAGGTGATCGGCCATGCCGATCGCGTCGCGTGGCTGCCGTGGCCGGGCCGACACCGGCTCGAACTCGTCGATGCGCGCGGCAACGTCGCCGACGCGATCGGCTTCGAGGTGCGCGGCGCGTTCGCGAAGCCGGGTGCGCGCAAGCGCTGAGGCGGTGAGGCGGTCTTATCGGCCGGCCGTATTCGCTTTCCCCGGATCACGACATAGAATGACAACAGCGCCGCATTCCCCCACGCGCACCGGTTGCCTCATTCTCTCGGATTGCCCGCGACCATGAACATTCGCCTTACGCGCTTCACCCGCCCCGCGCTGCGCGTTTTGTGCGTCGCAACGCTCGCCGCCCTCCCCGCCTGCAACGGCGAGGCCTACTTCGGCGTCGACGCGTGCTTCAACGACAACACGCAAACCGTCTCGCTGTCGGGCACGGCCGCGACGGGCGACGCGCTCGCGAGCGCGCAAGTCACGGTCAACTGCGCGGCGGGCTCGGCAACGACGCTGACGGACGGCGGCGGCAACTACCATGTGACGCTCAACGCGGCGCTGCCATGCGTGATCACCGTGGCGTCGGGCGGCGCGAGCCTGCATTCGCTCGCCTATGCGGGCGGCACCTTCAACACGACGCCCGAGACCGAGCTGATGCTCGTCTATCTCGCGGCGCAACTCGGGACGAACACGGCCGGGCTGATCGGCAATTTCCAGAGCACCCTGCGCTACCAGCGGGCGATGAACAGCCCGGACACCGTGCAGGCCGCGCAATCGGCCGTGGTGACGAACCTGCAGCAGCGCTATGCGGTCACGCTCGCCGCGCCGGCGTTCCTGACCACGTCGTTCGTGGTCGGGCAACCGGGCGTCGACAGCGATCTCGTCGCGCTGGGCAAAGCCGGGGCGATCGATTCGAACGGACTGCCGGATCCGGTGGCCGTGTCGCTGTTGCAGCAGGCCGGGGCCGCCCATCCGCTGTAAGCGATGCGAGGGGGAGGAGAATCGACCGTCAGGCGCCGGCTTCGTGCGCGTCGTCGGCCAGCAACGCCCAACGCTCGTGGTCGCGCCATTCGCCGCCGATGCGCAGATAGCGCGGCGAAAATCCCTCTTGCCGGAAACCGAGCCGTCGAACCAGCGCGATCGACGCATGGTTGCCGGGCTGGATGTTCGCTTCGAGCCGGTGCAGCCCGAGTTCGCCGAACGCGACGTCGATCGCCGCGCGCAACGCGTCCGTCATCAGCCCCTTGCGGCTGAAATCCGCCATTCCGTAGTACGCAAGATAAGCGCTCTGAAACACCCCGCCGACGATCTCGTTGAGATTCACCACGCCGACCACCGCGCCCGACGCCCGCTCGCGCGCGACCAATCCGACGTTCGGCCCCGTCAGGCAGCGGGCGAACCATTGATCGAACCCGGCCTGGTCGATGAACGAATCGACCCACGGCAGATGATGGCTCCGGTTCGCGCGGTTGCCGGCGATCAGATCGGCGGCGTCGGACCGGGCGACGCGATTCAGCAGGATCCGGTTCATGAGTCGATCACCATCCGCGCTTACGCCGCCTCCCCCCGCCCGCACACCACCGGCGCCGCCTGCTGCTGCGACAGATACCGCAGCAGCTTCGTCACCATCCACACGACGATGAACGACAACGCGACGAAGAACACCGCGAGCGGCGTCAGCACGTGAATCGACACGAAACCGGCCAGACCCATCATCGCGGACGACACGAGCAGCAGCGCACAGCCGAGAATCGCGCTCGTCAGGCCGGCGATATGCGGAAACAGCGAATTGCCCTTGGCCATCAGCGTCGGATACATCGCGCCCGCGCAGAAGCCCATCACGAGCACCGGCGTCGCGAGCGTCCACACGCGCAGGCCGACGGTCAGCGCCAGCACCAGCATCGCGATCGACGCGCCCGCCATCACGCGCGCGCCGATACGCAGCCGTTGCTCGGCGCTCGGCAGCCCGCGGCCGTGAATCCGGTTCGACAGGCCGCCGAGGAAATACATGAGGCCGATGCCGAGCGCGAGATACCCGAAGAAGGTCGGCGGCTTGTGCAGCGTGGTCTGCACCATGAACGGCCCGACGATGTTGAACACCAGCAGGATGCTGTAGCACAGCCCCTGGGCGAGGAAACAGCTCTGGAACACCGGGCTCGCCAGCACCTTGCCCGTGTTCGCCATCAACGTGCGCGGCTCGAGATGCACGGGCCTCGGCAAGGTTTCGCGGTAGCGCCACAGCAGCGCCCACATCGCCAGCGAGTAGACCAGCAGGAACACGAGGCATGCGCGCCAGCCGAACCATTCCTGCAGGTGCGCGCCGATCACCGGCGCGATGATCGGCGCGAGCCCCCACGCGATCGACATGTAGGTGAACGCGTGCATCAACGCCTGGCCGGAGAACGAATCGGTGATGATCGCCTTCGCCAGCAGGTTGGTGGTCGCGATTCCGAAGCCCTGCAGGCAGCGCGCGAGTATGAACGTCTCGAGGTTCGACGCGCCCAGCGACAGCAGACAGCCGATCGTGTAGATCACGAGCCCGAACGCAAGCACGCGCTTGCGTCCGTAGGCGTCCGCGATCGGCCCGAAGATCAACTGGCCGAGCGCGTAGGCCGCCATATAGCCGGACACGCTCGACTGGATCGCCTGCGGCGTGGTCGCGAACGAACGGGCCATGTCGGGCAGCGCGGGCACGTAGATATCGATCGCGAGCTGGCCGGCGGACGCGAACAGGCAGATCAGGAACAGCAGGAAGCGCGGCGAATTCGACTCGCGCGCGGGAGTGGGCGTGGCGTTCATGAGGACCGGGAAGGAGGTCGGGCAGCAGTGCCGCACCGTCAGTGTTCGGATGTCGAACATGCGTGCGGTGGTGGCGAATTCCGTATTGTGCCCGTTGTTGCACCGGGCGACAGGATTACCCTGGCGCGGGCGAGGTTGAATGCCGATGGCGGCGCATCATGGAATGCGCGGATCGGGCCGACCGACGGCAGTTTTAATGTTGGTTTAAGCCGACGGTCGCATTGTCTCGGATGGCTCATTCCGTGAGCCGTACGTCATTGTTGATTCAGTCTCGTTTGATGGAGATACGAAGATGCGATTCCGTTCGTATATGGCGGCGGGCGCGCTGGCGCTGGTGCCCGTGTTCGCGCTGGCCGGGCAGGCCGGCGCGGCGGCGACCGCCCAACCGATGCTCGTCAATGTCGACGGGCAGGCCGTGCCCGTGAAAGCCGAAACGCGCGTCGTCCAGACAGCCGTCGGCCCGATGAAGGTCAGCACGTGGCGCTGGCGTAGCCCGCAAGGCGGCGCGAGCTTCGAGATGCAGACGTCGTCGTCGGGCGGCATGCCGCCCGCGGCGGCGTTGCGGCAAATACAGGCCGCGCAGTACCGGATGCAGGCGGCGCAGGCGCAGATGGTCGCGATGCAGCAGCAGATGATGGCGCTGCAGCACATTGCGCTCGCCAACGCGTTCGCGATGCCGATGCCGCAGCCGGTCGAGTTCGCGATACCGGCGTGGGCCGCTCCCCAACCGGTGCTCGTCATCGCCCCGGCACGGCCGCCGATGCCGTCGGCGGCACCGGCCGCACCCGCCGCGCGCGGCCCGGAGATCAAGGCCTGACGCGCTTCGCGCCGCTCGGCGCTCTGCGCTCGAACCGCCGGCACCTGCCGGCGGTTTTTCGTTGCGACGGCCGAATCAGTACTGCGCCTGATCCGTCGGATTCCTGAACAGCTGCTTCATCTCCGCCGACAGCGGATAGTTGAGGCTCACGCCCTTCGGCGGAATCGGCTGCATGAACCACTGGTCGTACAGCTTCTCGGCCGCGCCCGAGGTTTGCATCTTCGCGATCACGCCGTCGACCACTTGCTTGAACGCCGGATCGTCCCTGCGCATCATGCACGCGTAATTTTCGTGGACGAGCGGCGTGCCCGCGACCGTATACGCACCCGGATTGCGGTCCTTCGCGATCTCGCCGTACAGCAGCGGTTCGTCCATCACGAACGCGACCGCGCGCCCGGTCGTGACGTTCATGAACGCTTCGGCATGATCCTTCGCGCTGATGATCGTCATGTTCATCGCCTTCTCTTCGTTGAGCTTGCGCAGCAGACGCTCGTCCGACGTGCCGGCCGTCGTCGCGACCGTCTTGCCGGCCAGGTCCGCGAAGTCCTTCACGCCCGAATCCTTGCGCGTGCTGAAACGGATGCCGTACAGAAAGATGCTGTTCGAGAACGCGGCCTGCCTTTGCCGTTCGAGCGTATTCGTCGTCGACCCGCATTCGAAGTCGATCGTCCCGTTCTGCAGCAGCGGAATCCGGTTCTGCGACGTGATCGGGATTTCCTTCACCGCGAGGTTCGGCAGGTTCAGATCGGTCTTCAACCGGTCGATGATGCGCGACGCGATGTCGCGCGAATAGCCGATGTTCTTCTGCTGGTTGTCCGAATACGAGAACGGCACCGACGATTCGCGGATACCCAGCGACACGACGCCCGTGTCCTTGATCTTCTTCAGCGTACCGGTGAGGGCCTGCGCGTGCGCGGTGCCCGCCAGCGCGCAGGCGAGCGCAACGGCCAGCCAACGAAAGCGGCGATCCATGCTTTTCTCCTGACGAAACGTTGATCGAATCGCGATCGTACGCCCAACAAAATTCGCGCCGCATCGGGGAAAGCGTCAAGCGGCCGCTGTCGCGGCCTCACCGAGAAAATCGTTTCCGCGGCGCGCAAAAGCGCCTGTGCCGAACGTTTCGCCGGGTCGACCGCCTGCAATCTTGCACCCGATGAACAGATCACTCGTTCCAAACGCGCGTTCATGCTGCAAGACAGCATCGCAATCGTTTGCGTCTCGCCCCTTTTTCACACAAAACATATTCAAGAAGCCGCCTCATCAGCCGTTACCCAATGCATGGCGCGTCGCAGCAGCGCTGCGTGCGCCGAACAAAAACAAGGTCCGGTGTACGCCGGACCAGGCACCACCGCCGGCACGACGGTTATCTTCGAGGATCGACTTTCAACATGAAAGCCAAACGCTTCAATTTCGCGCTGGCGCGCCCCGCCCATGCGCGCATGCTCGCCGGTATGCTGTCCGCCGCCGCTCTCCTGCCCCTCGCCGGTTGCGGCGGAGGCGGCGGCGACGGCAGCAACCCTTCTTCGTCCAACGCGTCCCCCGCACCGACACCGACACCGGCCCCCGCTCCGACGCCCGCTCCCGCACCCACCCCGACCGCCCCGCCCACATCGTCCGGCGGCAATGCGTGCACGTCGCAGCAGGCCGCCGTACAGATGGCCGCGCAGACCGCACCGGTCGAGCCGCCGGTCGATCACCTCATCGTCAAGCTGAAAACGCTGACGGCCACGCGCGCGATGGCGACCATCGACAACGGCTCGCGACTCGATGCGGTGATCCAGCGTGCGATGACGCGCTGGACGGCGCCCGTGACCGGTAACGCACGCGCGTACGCGAGCACGGTCGGGCAAACGCCGGTGAACGTGCAGGTCGAACGAACGATCTCGAGCGGCGCGGCCGTGCTGTCGCTCGGTCAGCGCATGGCCGCCGCCGATGCCGCCGCGCTCGCCCAGGCGTTCGCGGCCGACAGCGATGTCGACTACGCGGAGCCGGATCACCCGATGCAGATCCGCGACACGCCGAGCGATCCGCTCTACAACCAGCAGTGGTACCTGTCCGACCCGGCCGCCGGCATCGACCTGCCACCGGCGTGGAACGTGACCAAGGGTTCGCCGACCGTCGTCACGGCCGTGCTCGATACCGGCTATCGGCCGCACGGCGACCTCGTCGGCAACCTGCTGTCCGGCTACAGCTTCATCAGCAACGTCAACACCAGCAACAACGGCTTGACGCGCGGCCCGGACGCAACCGATCCGGGCGACTGGGTCACGCAGCAGGAAATCGACAACGTCAACGGCCCGTACTATCACTGCGCAAGCCAGCCGAGCAACAGCAGCTGGCACGGCACGCGCGTGATGGGCGTGATCGGCGCGACCGCCAACAACGGCACCGGCGTCGCCGGCGTATCGTGGCTCGGCCAGATCCTGCCCGTGCGCGTACTCGGCAAGTGCGGCGGCGTGACGAGCGACATCGCGGACGGCATGCGCTGGGCAGCCGGCATCAACGTCGTCGGCGTACCGACGAACCCGCGGCCGGCGAAGATCATCAACCTGAGCCTCGGCGGGGTCGGCGCCTGCAGCACGACGTTCCAGCAGGCGATCGACGACGTGACCGCGAAGGGCGTGACCGTGGTCGTCGCGGCCGGCAACGACGGCCTGTCGACCGGGCTCGACCAGCCCGCCAACTGCCGCGGCGTGATCACCGTCGCCGCGACCGACGCGACGGGCCGCCGCGCATCGTTCAGCAACTTCGGCGCCGACGTCGCGCTGAGCGCGCCGGGCGTCAACATCCTGTCGACGTCGAACACCGGCACGACGACGCCGGGCTCGGACACCTATGGCCCCGCGAACGGCACCAGCCTCGCGGCGCCGCAGGTGACGGGGGTCGCCGCGCTGATGCTGTCGGTGAACGGCAACCTCACGCCCGCGCAGATCCTGCAGAAGCTGCAAGGCGGCACGCGCGCGGCGAAGCTCGCGGCCGGCACGTCGTGCACCGCGCTGCCCGCAGGCTCGGGCATCCTCGATGCAGGGGCCGCCGTCGCGACCGCGAACCAGTAACCGGCGCCTCGTTCGACACGGCCGCGCGCATGCCGACATGGGATGCGCGCGGCTGTTTCGTGACGGGCTGTCGCACACGCCTGCGAACGCGCACTGGCGCGATCGATTATCTCGAAATAACGCCTGACAAAAGGGTTGACGCTTCGCACAGCGAGCCATTACCATCGCCCCCGTCTAGTTACATGGAGTGTTCTGTGAACACCGATGCGAGTTGTAGTTGGTGCATCACCAACTTGACTGCTGCCTGAGGAAAACGCGCAGAGCCTCGTCTTCTGCCGCATCCCGGGAAGCAGGATGCGGCGCCCTTCCGGCCTGACTATCGGCCAGATCTCCCGCCCGAATTTTCGATGTTGTCGAATGCACGCGACGCGCCGTCGTGCGCGTGCGTTCGCGTTGCGCGCGGCGCCGGCCGCGTGCGCCCGCCGTTCGCGTGCCGTCCGGCCGCGCGCCTCGTTGCGCGCGCCGCTGCCGATCGCCCGTGCCGACTATCCGCAACCGACAGGAGTGCAGATGAACTCAGACGACAGTAGTCGATTACCGCTCGCCGGTGCAACGCTGCACATCGACACGCCGTCCGCATGCTGCGCGCCGGCGAGCGTTCCCGCCTTTACCGACCCACAGCCGATCGCGCCTGACGCGACGCGGCGGGGAGCGCTCGTGCGTCGATAACGTCACGGCCGCTCCCCGCCCGCCGCCTCGTGCGCAAGGAGCGACTCATGACGACACGACACAACACCTCGCACAAGAAACAGCGCGGCTTCATCAAGGCCGGCGCAGGCCAGCAGAACGACCCGCGCATCATGCGCGCCGCGCAGGAAGCGGCCCGCCCGCTCGAAGACACGCTGAAGTCGCTGCGCACCAGCACACGCGGCCTGACCTACGACCAGGCCGCCGACCGCCTGCAACGCTACGGCCCGAACGAAATCGCGCACGACAAACCGCCGCACTGGACCCGCCAGTTGCTGCTCTCGTTCCACAACCCGTTCGTCTACGTGCTGCTGGTGCTGGCCGCCATCAGCTTCTGCACCGACGTCTACTTTGCGGCGCCCGACGATCGCGATTACGTCGGCATGACCATCCTGCTGACGATGGTCACGATCAGCGCGCTGCTGCGCTTCGTGCAGGAATTCCGTTCGCTGCGCGCGGCCGAGAAGCTCAAGGCGATGGTCCGCACGACGGCGACCGTGCAGCGCGCGGTGACCGACACGTCGGAGCCGGCGCGCCGCGAGGTGCCGATGCGCGAAGTGATGGTCGGCGACATCGTGCATCTTTCCGCCGGCGACATGATCCCCGCCGACGTGCGGCTGCTCGCGTCGCGCGACCTGTTCATCAGCCAGGCCGTGCTGACCGGCGAGGCGCTGCCCGTCGAGAAGTACGACACGCTCGGCGCGGTGGCCGGCAAATCCGCGAGCACGCAAGCGGCCGGCGCGGCGAACGACGCACCGGCATCGCTGCTCGATCTCGAGAACGTCTGCTTCATGGGCACCAACGTCGTCAGCGGCACGGCGACGGCCGTCGTCGTCGCGACCGGCGAAGATACGTACTTCGGCTCGCTCGCGCGCAACGTCGTGAGCCACAAGCGCATCGAGACGAGCTTCGACCGCGGCGTCGCGAGCGTGAGCTGGCTGCTGATCAAGTTCATGTTCGTGATGGTGCCGATCGTGTTCATGATCAACGGCCTGACCAAGGGCGACTGGCTGAGCGCCCTCACGTTCGCGCTCGCGGTGGCCGTCGGCCTCACGCCCGAGATGCTGCCGATGATCGTCAGCGCGAACCTCGCGCGCGGCGCGGTCGCGATGGCGCGCCGCAAGGTCGTCGTCAAGCGGCTAAACTCGGTGCAGAACTTCGGCGCGATGGACGTGCTGTGCACCGACAAGACCGGCACGCTCACGCAGGACAAGATCATCCTCGAACACCACCTCGACCTGTCCGGCCACAAGAACGAGGACATCCTGCGGCTCGGCTGGCTGAACAGCTTCCACCAGAGCGGCCAGAAGAACCTGATCGACATCGCGGTCGTCGCGCGCGCCGACGAGATCGGCGAACGCGTGAAGCCGCAGGACTACAAGAAGATCGACGAACTGCCGTTCGACTTCGTGCGGCGCCGCCTGTCGGTCGTCGTCGAGGATACGCACGGCACGCACCTGCTGATCTGCAAGGGCGCGGTCGAGGAAATGCTGGCGGTGTCCACGCACGTGCAGGATGAAGACGGCGTGCGCCCGCTCGACTTCGTCGCCCGCAAGCGGCTGCTCGAACAGGCCACCGCGTACAACGAGGACGGCTTCCGCGTGCTCGTGCTCGCGACGCGCACGATCCCGCGCGGCGACGAACGCGCGCAATACCGCACCGCCGACGAGCGCGACCTCGTCGTGCGCGGCTTCCTGACCTTCCTCGATCCGCCGAAGGAATCGGCCGCGCCGGCGCTCGCCGCGCTGCGCGAGAACGGCGTCGCGGTGAAGGTGCTGACGGGCGACAACCCGACCGTCACGATGAAGGTGTGCCGCCAGGTCGGCCTCGAGCCGGCCAAGCCGATGCTCGGCACCGAGATCGAAGCGCTCGACGATGCAACACTCGCGCAGGCGGTCGAACGCACGACCGTGTTCGCGAAGCTCACGCCGCTGCAGAAGGCGCGCATCGTCAAGGCACTGCAGGCGAACGGCCACACGGTCGGCTTCCTCGGCGACGGCATCAACGACGCGCCCGCGCTGCGCGACGCGGACGTCGGCATCTCGGTCGACAGCGGCGCCGATATCGCAAAGGAAACCGCCGACATCATCCTGCTCGAAAAGAGCCTGATGGTGCTGGAGGAAGGCGTGATCAAGGGCCGCGAGACGTTCGGCAACATCCTGAAGTACCTGAACATGACCGCCAGCTCGAACTTCGGCAACGTGTTCTCGGTGCTCGTCGCCAGCGCGTTCCTGCCGTGGGAGCCGATGCTCGCGACGCAGCTGCTCGTGCTGAACCTGATCTACGACACGTCGCAGATGCTGCTGCCGTGGGACAAGATGGATCCCGAGTTCCTGAAGAAGCCGCGCAAGTGGGAAGCCGGCAACATCGGCCGCTTCATGCTGTGGGTCGGGCCGACGTCGTCGGTATTCGACATCACGACGTACATCCTGATGTGGACCGTGTTCGGGGCGGGCGCGCTGTATCACCTGAACGGCGGCGCGAGCGGCCAGATCGTGATGAATTCGGGCTGGTTCATCGAGAGCCTCGTATCGCAGACGCTCGTCGTGCACCTGCTGCGCACGCAGAAGATCCCGTTCCTGCAGAGCACCGCGTCGCTGCCGGTGCTGCTGTCGACCGTCACCGCGATCGCGATCGGCTGCTGGCTGCCGTTCTCGCCGTTCGCGGACGCGATCGGCTTCATGCACCTGCCGGGCACCTACTGGCTCTGGCTCGCCGCGACGATGGTCGGCTACATCGTGCTCGCGCAAATCGTCAAGACGATCTACGTGCGTCGCTACAAGCAGTGGTTCTGATGTCGCGCCGATGACGACGTGCCGGCCCGCGTTCGCGAGCGACGAACGGGCCGGCGCGACGTCCGCGTCGAGCCATCCGTATGCCTCGGGCCGTATCAGCGGCCCGTTTTTCAATCATTGCGCATCGTTCGCGCCGAACAATTGCGCGCACACCGCGCGCCCTTCGTCGGTCAGCGCAGCGCTGCCGGTACCGTCCTCGTTCAGCGTCGTCGCGCTCAGGCCGGCGGCGTCGAGCTGCGTCAGCACGCGCCGCAGCGTGCTCATCGGCAGTTGCGCACGCTTTGCGATCTTCGGCAGCGACCACGCCTTGCCGGCCGGATCGCTCGCGGCTTCGTTCAGCGTCGCGAGCGTGGCGACGAGTGCGGGATCGAGCGGGGATTCGTCGGATTCAGAAGTCATCGGTTCGGGTTCGTCGGCCGGCGTCGGGCCGGCATGCATGGAGACAACCATCGCGAGCACTATACGCCGCGTCACGCGCCCTTGAGCGCGGCGCGCATGAACGACACGAAACGCGTGGTGACGGGATCGTCGCGCTCGGCCCGCCACGCGAGTCCCACGCGCCACTTCGCGTCCCGGCCGTCGAGCGGCAGCACCGTCGCGTCGCGCAGCAGGTACTGCGCGCTCGACGGAATGAATGCGACGCCGACGCCGGCCGCGACCGACGTCAGCACCGACTGCACGTCCTCCGCCTGCTGCATCACGTGCGGCACGAAGCGGCGCTCGACGCACCACCGGTCGATCTGCGCGGCCAGTCCCGGGCCGCGCGCACGCTGCAGCGCGATGAAGCCGATCTCGTTGAGCACGTCGAGGTTGGCCGGCACGCGCTTGAAACCGAGATGCGGCGGCACCGCGAGCGCGAGCGCTTCGTCGGTCACCTTGAACGACGACAAGCCTTCGTCGGCGGGCAGGCGCAGGAACCCGGCGTCGAGCTTGCCGGCGTGCAGCCGGCGCGTCTGTTCGGACGACGACAGGTCGCTCAGCGTCACCGCGATACCCGGATTGCGACGGCGGAATTCGGCGATCAGTTTCGGCACGAGCGTGAGCACGGACAGGCAGATGCCGAGCCGCAAGTGCCCGCGCTGACCGCTCGTCGCTTCCCGCGCACGCGCCAGGATTTCGTCGGCATCTCGCACAAGCGCCTGCGCGTCGGGCAGGAAGCGTTCGCCGAACGGCGTCAGTTCCGCGCCATGCCGGCCGCGCTCGAACAGCTTGCCGCCGAGGCTCGCCTCCAGCGCGCCGATCTGCTTGCTGAGCGCGGGCTGGCTCATGTGCAGCGCGTCGGCCGCACGGCTGAAATGGCACAGCTCGGTCACCGTCAGGAACGTGCGTAGCAGTTTCAGTTCCATTCTTTAATGGAATCATAACGATCGAAAGATTCATTTTACCGATCGAATGCAATGGCGTTCAATACGGACATGCCCTTCCCGGAACTTACTTTCATGTCCGTCGATCCAGCGGCCGACTGCGTGGCCGAGCCGTCATCCGATGTCGCGGATGCAAGCGAATGCGCTGCTGCCGCCGCTGCGCGCGCACCGAAGCGTCGTGCTGAACGCACGGACGGGCGCAGCCGCCGCTTTCGCTTCGGCGATGCGCTGGAAGACGCGCCGCCGCGCGCGGTGACCGGTTCGATCGCGATCAGTTTCGCGGTCGTGTCGCGGCGGAACCGGCCGCGCTGAACCGCGCATCTGCCCGCCTTTCACGCGACGCGCACCGCTTGCCCGGCAGCGCAAAAAAGACCGAAATCATCCCGTATCACGCGTCATTGCGCGTCATCCAATCGTCATCGTCCCGCGATCGACCGTATAATTTCCCGCACCCGCTGACCGCCCATGCATTCCGCGCAGCCGCATCGCGCGTGAAAAGGAGACTTTCGCTTGACCGGCCTCATCGCGCGCCTGCCTCGCGCCCGGACCACCCTGATCCTCGCCCTGTCGTTCCTGCTGCTCGCATTCGCCGCGCATGCGTCCGCGCAACGCGTGCAGCCGCATCGCGCCGCCCATGCGCAGCCGCATGCCCATACGAAGGCCGTCAAGAAGACACCCCATCGCAAGAAAAAGGCGGTCAAGCGTCGTCGCTCGCGCGTGACGCATCAAGCAGCCCAACGCCACGCGGCACCCGCATCGCAGCAGCGGCGCGCGAAACGCACGACCGCCGTGCGACCGCCCGCGCCCGCGAAACCGAAATTGCTCGCCAGTTGCGGCTATACGCCGCGCGCGGTCGCGTCGCTGCATTCGCGCGCGGCTTACGTGCTCGACGTCGATTCCGGCACCCCGCTGCTCGCGCGCAACGCGCGCACCGTACGGCCGATCGCATCGATTTCGAAACTGATGACGGCCGTCGTCGCGCGCGACGCCGATCGTCCGCTGAACGGCGTGCTGCGCGTGACCGCGCGCGACCGCGACACGATCAAGTTCACCGGCTCGCGCCTGCAGGTCGGCTCGGAACTGTCGCGCCGCGACATGTTCCATATCGCGTTGATGTCGTCGGAGAACCGCGCAGCCGCCGCGCTGAGCCGCGACTATCCAGGCGGGCGCGCGGCGTTCGTGAAGGCGATGAACCGCGAAGCGCGCCGGCTCGGCATGCGGCGTACGCACTTCCGCGAGCCGACCGGCCTGTCGCCGCACAACGTGTCGACGGCGGAAGATCTCGCACGGCTCGTCGGCGCGGCCGCGCAGGATCCGCTGATCCGCTATTTCTCGACCGACCTGTCGACCACCGTGCGCCCCGGCGACGGCGAACTCGTGTACGTGAATTCCGACCCGCTCGTGCGCTACCGCCGCCTGCCGATCCGGCTGCAGAAAACCGGCTTCATCAACGAATCGGGGCACGGCGTCGTGATGCGCATGCGCGTGAAAGGCCGCCGCGAAACGGTCGTGCTGCTCGGCGCGCCGACGCGTGCCGGCGTGTCGAGCGACGCAATCAAAATCCATCGCTGGCTGTCCTGCTCGATCCAGTAAACACACACGGGCAGCCGGCGCGTTCACGCTAACGGAGCGACGCGATGCAGCACGAATACCGCTTCAACGCCTTCGGCCGGCTGCTCGCCGTCGTGCGCACGGACGGCCGCTGGGCCGTGTTCGATCTCGGCGCCGAAGGCAAGCGGCGCCCGGCCAATCTGCAGATTCCATCGGCGCTCACCGCCGACGAACTCGGCCAGTACCTCGGCGATCTGCTGCACGAAAACGCAACCCCGCGATACAGCGAAGTCGTACCGGTCGCGCATCGACGCACGTAATCGCGCATCGGACAGTAACGCCGGCCAGCGATCAATTCGACAGTTAAACTTGCAAGTCTAACTGTCGTGCTCTATGATTCGTCGCATGAACCCGCCACGCAAATCCGGCGTTTCAGCCGAAACCGTCGCCGCCGACCTGACCCTCGCGGTCGGCCAGCTCATCCGCCGGCTGCGCTCCGAGATTGACTCCGAAGGGCTCGGCATGTCGCAGACGAGCGCGCTCGCGCGACTCGAACGGCACGGGCCGATGACGACCGCCGATCTCGCGCGCGCCGAGGCGATGAAGCCGCAGTCGATGAAGGCGATTCTCGCGAGCCTCGAGGAAGACGCGCTCGTCGAGCGCGAACCGCATCCGACCGACGGCCGCCAGATCCTGTTCAAACTCACCGCCGCCGGCCTCCACGCACGACGCAAGCGCAACGCCGCGAAACACAAGTGGCTCGGCGCCGCGATCGAGAAGCTCGACCCGCACGACATCGACACGCTTGCCGCGGCCATCCCGCTGATCCGCCGCATCGGCGACCAATAAACGCGGCCCGTGCGCCACGCAGCATTCGCGCACGGCTTTCCTCGCCCTTTCCCCGGAGCCCATCATGAGCGCAACCCGTCTCGACACGAACACGGCGCTGGTCGTCATCGACCTGCAGAAAGGCATCGTCGCCCTCCCCACCGCGCACCCGGTCGCACCGGTGATCGCCCACGCCCGCGAACTGCTCGACGCCTTCCGCGGTCGAGGGCTGCCGGTCGTGCTGGTCAACGTCGCGGGCGGCGCACCGGGCCGCACCGAGCAACCGCCGCGCACGGCGCAGCTTCCCGCCGACTGGACCGAACTCGTGCCCGAACTGAACCGCCAGCCAAGCGACCACGTCGTGACGAAGCGGACCTGGGGCGCGTTCACCGGCACCGGTCTCGACGCGCATCTGAAGGCAGCCGGCGTCACGCAGATCGTGCTGACCGGCGTCGCGACGAGCATCGGCGTCGAATCGACCGCGCGGCAGGCGCACGAACTCGGCTACAACGTGACGCTCGCCGTCGACGCGATGACCGACCTCAACGCGGACGCACACGCGAACAGCGTCGAGCGGCTGTTCCCGCGCCTCGGCGAGACGGGCACGACGCAGGACATCGTCGCGCTGCTCGACCGGCGCGGCGCGTGAGCGAGCCACGCAGACAGCCAACGCCGGGCCACGCGGCCGGCCGGCTCGATCCGTCGATCTGGAAAGTCAGCGCGGTCGCGACGCTCGGCTCGCTGCTGTCACAGCTCGATGCGACGATCGTCAACGTGTCGCTGTCGAGTCTCGCGACCGACCTGCATGCGAGCCTGTCGACGATCCAGTGGGTGACGAGCGGCTACCTGCTCGCGCTGACGCTGGTGCTGCCGCTGAGCGGCTGGCTCGTCGATCGCATCGGCGCGAAGGCGCTGTACCTGTGGTGCTTCTCGGCGTTCACGCTGACGTCGGCGCTGTGCGGGCTCGCATGGTCCGCGCCGTCGCTGATCGCGTTCCGCGTATTGCAAGGCGTCAGCGGCGGCTTGCTCGCGCCGATGGCGCAGATGATGATCGCGCGCGTCGCCGGCCAGCAGATGGCGCGCGTGATCGGCTACGCGGCGGTGCCGGTGCTGCTCGCGCCGATCCTCGGGCCGGTCGTCGCCGGCGCGATCCTGCAGCACACGTCATGGCGCTGGCTGTTTCTGGTGAACCTGCCCGTCGGCGCGCTCGCGCTCGCACTGGCCGCGCGGTTCCTGCCGGGCGACCGCGACGACGCGCCGCGGCGCGAACTCGACTGGATCGGCCTCGCGTTACTGTCGCCGGGCCTCGTGCTGTTCCTGTACGGCGTCGAGCGGATCGGCTCGATGCCCGGCATCGCGGCGGTCGCAGGTTCGGCGCTATTGCTCGTCGCGTTCCTGCGCTTCGAGCGCCGCCAGGGCGAGCGTGCGCTGATCGATCTCGCGCTGTTTCGCTCGCGCGTGTTCGGCGCCGCAGCCGGCACGCAGTTCCTGTCGAATGGCGCGCTGTATGCCGGCCAGATGCTGATTCCCGTGTTCCTGATCCAGGCGTGCGGGCGCTCGCCGGGCGAAATGGGCTGGCTGCTCGCGCCGCTCGGGCTCGGCATGCTCGTCACCTATCCGTCGATGGGCGCGCTGACGAGCCGGTTCGGCGTACGCCGGCTGGCCGCCGCCGGCGCGCTGCTCGCACTCGCCGCGACACTGCCGTTCGCGTTCGTCGCGCTGACCGGCTACGATCCGCTCGTGCTCGTCCCGGCGCTGTTTCTGCGCGGCATGGGCCAGAGCGCGATCGGCGCGCCGTCGATCGCCGCCGCGTATGCGTCGGTCGAGCGCCGCGACCTGCCGATGGCGACCACGTCGCTCAATATCGTGCAGCGGCTCGGCGGCCCGACGTTCACGACGCTCTGCACGCTGTTTCTCGCGTGGCGGCTGCACGCCGAAGCGACGTCGGCCGGCGGCACGCAGGCCGTCGCGTATGCGTGGGCGTTCGGCCTGCTGTGTGCGCTGCATGCGGCGAGCTTCGTGACGACGCTGCGGCTGCCGTTGCGATCGGCCGGTGCAGGCGGCGACCAACGGGCCGGCAACGCGCCGGCCGGTTCGCGCTGAACGGGCGCCGCGCCGCACCGCGTGCGCGGTTTCCTGTTACGGCAACCACATCGGCACGATCGACGCCACGAGCAACAGGCCGAGCCCCGCATTCAGGCAACGCCACTGCCGCTCCGTGCGCAACACGCGGGCGAACAGCAGCCCGGCGAAACACCACAGCGACAACGACGCCATCGCGGCCACGCCGAACGCCACCCCAAGCAGCACACCGAGCCGCGCCGGCCCCGACGCGAGCGCCGCGAACGACGCGGCCGCGCCGAGCGTCATCGCCCAGCCTTTCGGGTTGTGCCACAGCATCCACACGCCGCTGACGAACCCTTGCGGCCGGTGCACGTCGACATCGAGCCGCGGCTTGCCGCCACGTCCGATGCGCAACGCCAGCCACATCAGGTACGCCGAACCGACCGCCTTCATCGCGAGCTGCAACGCGGGCAGCGCGAGCAGCACACTGCCGAGCCCGGCGGCGGCCGCCGCCGCCATCGACGCGAGGCCCGCCGCGATGCCCGACATCAGCGGCAGCGAACGCCGATAGCCGAAATGGGCGCCCGAGGCGGTCGCGAGCGTCGTCGCGCCACCCGGCGTCGCAGTGGAGACGATCACGAACAGCACCAGCGGCAGATAGTCGTGAAGCGGCACGAGGGCTCCCGGTTGTCGTCACTGAGGCCCCGTTTTTACCTGCGATTGCGCCATTACGACAGCGAAAGATTTTTATGCCTTCCATTAGCATTCATAATGCGAAGCATGGCTCGCAATCTCGATCTCGCGCTGCTGCGCGCATTCGTCTCCGTCGCCGATCATCGCAGCATGACGGCGGCCGGCCACGCGCTGCACCTCACTCAAGGCGCGATCAGCCAGCAGGTCGCGCGGCTCGAAATGCTGTCGGGCCCGCTGTTCGTCCGCGAGCATCGCAACCTGCTGCTGACGGCGGCCGGCGAGCGGCTGCTCGAACAGGCGCGCCGGCTGCTCGCCGTTCACGATGCGCTGCTCGCCGACCTGAGCGCCGGTGCGGTGGAAGGCCCGGTGCGTCTCGGCGCACCGCAGGATCTGGTCGGCACCTGTCTCGCGCCGATCCTGAAAAGCTATGCGCACGCACATCCGCACGTCGCGCTCACGCTCGTGTGCGCGGCATCGCCGGAGTTGCGGCGCGGGCTCAAGCAGGGTGATCTCGACGTCGCGCTGATCGAGGCACCGGTCGGATCGTCGCGCGGCGAATGCATCGCCGTCGACCGGCTGGTGTGGGTCGGCGCGAAAGGCGGCACCGCGCACCGGCACTCGCCGCTGCCGGTATCGATGGTCGCGCAGACCTGCGCGTTCCGCCCGACGGTGCTCGACGCACTACGCGGCAGCGATCGCGCGTGGCGCACCGTGTTCGAGAACGGCAGCTTCGATGCCACGGCCGCGACCGTGCGCGCCGATCTGGCCGTAACCGTGTGGCTCGCGTCCACCGTGCCGGCCGACCTCGAGATCCTGCCGGCCGGCAGCGGCCTGCCCGCGCTGCCGAATTTCTCGATCAACCTGCATGTGCCGCGCGGCCAGCACACGGCGGCCGCGGCGGAACTGGCCCGTTGCCTGCGCAACGGTTTCGCACGCCTGCGCGCGGTCGCGTAGCGCTGCTGAGCAAGAGCGTGTTCACGCTAATAACGCACGTTCCCGTGTTTGGAAAAAATCGTTCGTGGGGCTGGCCCGTTATCGGCGTGTACAGGCCCTACACCGTGCCCGGCTCCTGCGGTGCGGGCGTCGCGCCCGCCGCCTCCAGCGCCTGATGCAGCGTGGCGAAGATGCACGACGCGCCGACCGCCTCGGTGATCCCGTGACGATCCATGTCCGCGCGCAGATAGCGGTTCACGCGCCCGAACAGCACGCCGATCCCACGCACATGCAGCGCCCTGACGAGATCGACCAAGGTCCGTGCGGCCGAATAGTCGACGTCGGTGATCGCGCCCGCATCGACGACGAACCAGCGCGGCGGCACCGGCGCCGCATCGACGAGTTCGATTACTTCGGCAGCGAACAGATGATCGTTCGCGAAGAACAGGTCGGCGCCGAACCGGTAGACGATCAGCCCGGGCGCCGTCATCGCGCCGCGCCGGGCGGGCACCGGCTGCCACCGTCCGTTGCCGGCGACGGGTTCGAGCACCATCGTGTGCGGCTGGTAGCTGTGGCGCACGTGCCGCATCAGCGACAGCGCGACGGCCAGCAGGATGCCCTGCTCGACGCCGACCGTCACGACGGCGGCGGCCGTGACCAGCGCGAGCATGAATTCCCCGGGGCTCTCCCGACGGATCGCGGCGAGACTGCGCACGTTGATCAGCCCGAGCGCGATCGTGAACACGATGCCGGCCAGCACCGCATGCGGCAGATACTGCAGATACGGGCTGAAGAACAGCAGCACGATAGCGACGACCGCAGCGAACGCGAGATGCCCGATCTGGCTGCGCACGCCCGCGCCGTCGGCCATCGCCGTCTGCGTCGGGCTGCCGTTGACGACGAACGCGCCGCCGAGCGCCGCCGCCGCGTTCGCGGCCGCGAGGCCGAGGATGTCGGCATTGGTGTCGACGTCCTCGCCGTACTGCTGCGCGAACACCCGCGCGGCGGCCGCGCTCTGCGCGATGATCATCACGAAGCACGAAGCGGCGACCGGCACGAGATCGAGGAACTGCTGCCACGTGACGGACGGCCAGCGCAGCGGCGGCAGCCCGCCCGCCACGGGCCCGAGCACCGCGACGCCGTGCGCGGCGAAACCGAACGTTGCGCTCGCGGCGATGCTGCCCGCGACCGCGATCATCGGCATCGGCACGCGCGGCAGGAACCGCTTGCACGCGAGAATTGCGACGACGACGAGCGCCGCGAGCGCGAGCGTCGGCCGGTGCGCGTCAACCAGGTGCAAGACGACGTAGTCGAGTTGCGCGAGGCTGCGCGACGCCGGGTACGGCACGGCCACGCCGAGCATGTCGCCGAGCATCGCGATCGACACCTGCACGCCGACGCCAGCGAGGAAACCGACCAGCACCGTGCGCGACAGGAAATCGGCGAGGAAACCCAGCTTGAAGATGCGCGCGAGCAGCAGCATCGCGGCGGTCAGCAACGCGACCATGCCGGCGAGCGCCGCATAGTCGGCGCTGCCGGCCGGCGCCATCGACGACAGCCGGCTCGCGAAAATCGTCGCGGTCGCGGAATCGGCGGCGACCACGAGATGGCGCGACGCGCCGAAGCATGCGAACGCAACGAGCGGCAGGAACACCGTGTAGAGCCCCGTGACGGCCGGCATGCCGGCGATGCGTGCGTAGCCGAGCACCTGCGGGATGTCCATCGACGCGAGCGACATGCCCGCGAAGATGTCGCGGATGGCACCCGCGCGACGGATCGGAAGGAGGCCTTTCAGCAGCCGCACGCGCGACGGACGGCTTTCATTGGAATCTTGCATGCGTGAAATGCGTGAAGTCGAAATGACGGGCCACGAACGGGTGCGCAACGGTGTCGCGTGTCGCTCACCGTTGCCGGAGGAGCCGCACGCCAACGCGCGCGGCACACCGACGACGCCTGCGACGTCCGCATGATTGCATGGATCGCCGACCGCGCGCATCGAAACGCGACGGCCTGCCGTCATGGCTTCGGGCCGATCGCGTTCCTGTAGACGCCGCATCCGGCAACCGGCTCGCACGCCGGCTTGCGGTGATGCGGGTTCACCGGCGGCCTTCACCTCGATGCAGAGGATACCTTCACAAAGGTGAGCCGATTCGGGAGCCGATCGACCTGCGTTCACGGCACGCATTCCGCTCGAACTGCCCTGCTTCACCGATACGACGACGTGAGTCGACTACGAGGCCATCCAGGCCGACCTGTTCGACCACCTGATCGCAGTGCTGCCGGCGTTCCCGCTGCGCATGTACCCGCATCCGCCGGCCGGCAGCGCTCACCGCGCCGCGCACTCCGACGCGAGCCGCCCCAGCACCTTCAGCGCATCCTCGATCTGCCGCGACCACGGGTAGCTGTAGTTGAGCCGGATGAAATGCCGGTAATCGGCGCCGGCCGAGAACATATGCCCGGGCCCGAGCGTGATCCGCTGCGCGAGCGCGAGCGTATACAGCTTCATCGCATCGACCCGCGGCGGCAGTTCGACCCACAGCACATACCCGCCCTGCGGCTGCGACAGCCGCGTGCCTTCCGGGAAGAAACGCCGCACCATCGCACTCATCAGGCTCGCCTGCTGCGCATACAGCTTGCGCATGCGCCGCAGATGAAAATCGTAGCCGTCGTGTTTCAGGTATTCGGCGATCGCGAGTTGCTCGATTGCGGGCGTCGCGAGCGTGTTCAGGAATTTCAGCTTCTCGACCTGGTCGCGGTAACGGCCCGGCATCGCCCAGCCAATCCGGTAGCGCGGCGACAGGCTCTTCGTGAACGACGCGCAATGCAGCACCAGCCCGTCGCGATCGAACGACTTCAGCGCGCTCGGCGCCGTGTCGCCGAAGTGCAGCTCGTGATAAACGTCGCTCTCGATCGCCGGCACGCCGTGCTTCGAGAGCAGTTCGACCAGCGCGCGCTTGCGCGCATCGGGCATCTGGAAGCCGAGCGGATTCTGGAAATTCGGCATCACCATGCATGCGGCGATGCGCTCGCGCGCGAGGATCCGCTCGAGCGCGTCGAGATCGATGCCGTCGCCCGGGTGCGTCGCGACTTCCAGTGCACGCATGCCCATCCGCTCGATCGCGTGCAGCATCGCGTAAAACGTCGGCGACTCCACCGCGATCGTGTCGCCCGGTTTCGCGACGGCCTGCAGGCACAGGTTGATCGCCTCGGTCGCGCCGATCGTCATCACGATCTCGCCCGGCTCGACCGCGACCCCGCGCTCCGCATAGCGCCGCGCGATCTGGCGGATCAGCTCCTGGTTGCCGGGCGGCAGGTCGTCGATCACGCCCCAGCGCGTGCGCCGCCGCCCGATCGCCTGCGCATAGCGCGCAAGACGCTGCACCGGAAACTGCGACGCGTCGGGATACGGCGAGCCGAGCGGCACCGCGTCGTCGCGCGCGATCGAACGCAGCGTCGACAGCACGAGCCGGCTCACGTCCACGGCCGACGGCTCGGCGGCCGGCGCGGAAATATGCAGCTCGGCCTCGGCCGGCACTGCCGCACGCGCCCGCACGAAGTAGCCTGACTGCGGCCGGCTTTCGATCAGGCCGCGGCTTTCCAGCACGAGGTATGCGCGCAGCACGGTCGTGACGCTGAGCTGCTGTTGCCGGCTCGCGTGCCGCACCGACGGAATCCGCTCGCCGGGCCGGTACACGCCGCGCTCGATCTGCGCCTGGAGATCGTCGGCCAGTTGTTCGTAACGCTTCACGCGCTTCCCCTTTCAACTTCCCTTCAGCAACACAGTTGCGATCCGCACGGGATGAATGGCCGGAACTGTACTCTTTTTTGAAGTGAACAGGTGTACACACAGCCGCACGGGTGCCGCGCGTACTCTGCACGCATCGACCCCGACACCTGCATCATGAAAAAGAAATCCGCGACCGCGCGCATCGAACCGTACACCCACCCGGCCGCCGGCTGGGGTGCGCTGAAAGCCGTCACGATCAACCTGATCAAGGAAAAGGTCGCCGGCGGCAACTACCGGACGCTGCTGCGCCAGAACCAGCCGGACGGCTTCGACTGCCCCGGCTGTGCATGGCCGGACCGAGAGCACGCGTCGACGTTCGAATTCTGCGAGAACGGCGTGAAGGCGGTGGCCGCCGAAGCGACGAGCAAGCGCGTGACGCCCGACTTCTTCGCCGCGCACACGGTCACCGAGCTGCTCGACCAATCGGATTTCGAGCTCGAACAGCACGGCCGGCTCACCGACCCGATGGCGTACGACGCACAGACCGACCGCTACGTGCCGATCGCGTGGGACGATGCTTTCGCGCTGATCGCGTGCCATCTGCGCGCGCTGCCCGATCCGAACCAGGCCGCGTTCTACACGTCCGGCCGCGCGAGCAACGAAGCGGCGTTCCTCTATCAACTGTTCGTGCGCCTGTACGGCACCAACAACTTCCCCGATTGCTCGAACATGTGCCACGAGGCGACGAGCCGCGGGCTGCCGGCGTCGGTCGGCGTCGGCAAGGGCACGGTCACGCTCGACGATTTCGAGCATGCGGACATGCTGCTGATCTTCGGCCAGAACCCCGCGACCAATCACCCGCGGATGATGGGCGAGCTGCGCGAGTGCGCGAAGCGCGGCGCGACGATCGTGTCGATCAACCCGCTGAAGGAGCGCGGCCTCGAGCGCTTCGCCGATCCGCAAAGCCCGCTCGAGATGCTGACGATGTCGGGCACGAAGATCGCATCGACGTTCATCCAGCCGACCATCGGCGGCGATTTCGCGCTGATCAAGGGGATGGCCAAGCGCGTGCTCGAACTCGACGACGCCGCGCGCGCCGCCGGTGCGCCGCGTGTGCTCGACACCGCGTTCATCGACGAGCACACGGCCGGCTTCGATGCGTTCGCCGACGATCTGCGCGCCGAAAGCTGGTCCGCGCTGACGGCCGAAAGCGGCGTGCCGTACGAGCAGATCGACGCGCTTGCGCAGCGCTATGCGCGCAGCGAACGCGTGATCGCGACGTGGGGCATGGGCATCACGCAGCACAAGCATTCGGTCGCCACGGTGCAGATGCTGACCAACCTGATGCTGATGCGCGGCAACATCGGCCGCCCTGGCGCCGGCCTGTGCCCGGTGCGCGGCCATTCGAACGTCCAGGGCAACCGCACGGTCGGCATCGAGGAAAAGCCGTCGCAGGCGTTCCTCGACCGGCTCGGCCACGTGTTCGATTTCGAACCGCCGCGCGATCACGGCTACGACGTCGTCGAGACGATCGAAGGGATGCTCGACGGCCGCGTGAAGGTGCTGATCGGTCTCGGCGGCAACTTCGCGATGGCGACGCCGGACACGCCGCGCACGTGGGAAGGGATGCGCCGCTGCGCGCTTTCCGTGCACATCACGACGAAGCTGAACCGCAGCCACCTGATCCACGGCCGCGACGCGCTGATCCTGCCGACGCTCGGCCGCACCGAGATCGACCTGCAGGACAACGTCGCGCAAGGCGTGACGGTCGAGGATTCAATGAGCATGGTCCACGTGTCGTACGGGATGAACAAGCCGGCGTCGCCGAACCTGATGTCGGAGCCCGCGATCGTCGCGCACATGGCGCACGCGCTGTTCGGCAGCGGCAAGATCGACTGGCTCGCGTACAAGGACGACTACGCGAAGATCCGCGATGCGATCGAGGCGACGCTCGACGGCTTCTACGACTACAACACGCGCATCGCGCGGCCCGGCGGCTTCCACCTGCGCGTCGCGTCGCGCGACCGCGAATGGCTGACGCCGACGGGCAAGGCGAACTTCATCGCGCACGCGCTGCCGACCGACACGCCGATCCAGCGCGCCCGCGCGCTGCACGGCGAACGGCTGATGACGCTGATGACGACGCGCTCGCACGACCAGTACAACACGACCGTCTACGGCCTCGACGACCGCTATCGCGGCGTGTTCGGCCAGCGCCGCGTGGTGTTCGTCAACCGCGACGATCTCGCGATGCTCGGCCTCGCGGCCGGCGAATGGGTCGACATGGAAACGGTGTGGCACGACGGCATCGAGCGGCGCGCGAACGGCTTCCTGCTCGTCGAATACGACATCCCGCGCGGCTGCATCGGCGCGTACTACCCGGAAACCAACCCGCTCGTGCCGCTCGACAGCGTCGGCGACGTGTGCAACACGCCGACGTCGAAGTCGGTACCCGTGCTGCTGCATCGCGCGGCCGCGCCGGCGTCGATCGCTGCCTGACGGAGCACGACGATGATCGTTCGTCCGCGCGAGCACTGGCTGCGGATGCCGGCCGAAGTGACGCCCGGCCCGTCGTACCGACTCACCTGACCCGCTTCGCCTGACTCGCGCCGCTCAATCGCGGCGGCCGCGCAGGAAGCCGCCATGTTCGGCGGCCGCGTCCGCGATCCGTCGCAGCAGGACGATGCCGCTCAGCAATGCATGCGCGGCGTCGCCGTCGCGCGCGGCCACGCGACGCCGCAACAGGCGGGCCGCCGCGGCACACGTCTGCTCGAGCCGCGCGAAATCCGCCCGCGCGACGCGCGCGCGCACCACCGCCGCCGCGCGGCGCGCGGCCGGCTCGCGCGTAGCCAGTTCGGCAAGCGACAGCAGGCTGTCGCCGAGCCCCCAGATCGCGAGCAGGTCACGCATGTCGCGCTCGATCAGCGTCTGCGGCAGGCTGCCCGCGAAACCGAGCTCGCGCCCGAGACGGTCGGCCGTGCGGCTCAGCCATGCGCTCGCGGACCATGCACGCGGATCGCGTGCGATGCCGGCCAGATCGCGACGCACCGCGCGGTGCAGACGCCGTCGGCTCGTGCCCGGATCGCCGGGAAACACCAGCGCGAAGATCAGCGCGCCGAACGCGATGCCGAGCAGCGTCGCGAGCGCGCTGTTCAGAAACGCGGCGTCGCCGATGCGCGTCGTGTTGTCCGGCGACGTGAAATTCCAGAAGAAGATCGAGAACGCGCTGCCCATCGCGGCCGTGCGCGGATGACGCATCGCGATCCCGGTGCCGATCAGGAACATGCCGAGAATGTAGGCGAGCATCTCGAAGCCCGACACCGCCGGCAGCAGGATGAAGTTGCAGACGGCGCCCGCGACCGCCGCGCATGTCGTGCCTTTCATGAAACCGACGATCGCACGCACCGAATTGGGGCGTGTCGAGAACAGTGCGCTCACCACGGCCGTGATCGCAACGAAGCCGCCGCCTGACGGCCACGCGGCGAAGATCCAGATCGCCGACGCGGCCAGCACCGCGATGAACGCGCGAATGCCGTTGTGGCATGCGAGCACCGGATCGCGGTGGAACGCGTAACGCACGCGTGCAGAGGAAGGCACCGGCCGGTCGAACAATGCCAGGCTCGCGAATGCGCGGTCGAACCCGCCGAGCAGTGCCGACAGCCGGTCGAGCATGAGCAGGCGCGACGTGTCCGGGCCGGCCGGCACGGCGGCTTCGACACGCAGTGCATCGTCCACGCGTGCGCGCAGCGCCGCCATCTCGTGCGCCGCATCGCACGACACGGCGACCCGGTCGAGCACGCTTGCCGCCTCGTCGACGAGCGGTTCCGGCGCATCGCCGCCGCGCGCCGCGTGTTCGCGAATCGCTTGCCCCGCGGCCTGCGCGGTGAGCACGCCGAGCGCCGCCGCGCGCACATGGCCGATCATGTTGCGCACCGGCGGTGCGCCGGCGGCCGCATATTCGGCCGCCGTGTCGAGTTCGAGCGCCTCCGCAAACAGCCGGTGCACGGCCGCGCCGTTCGGCTCGCGGCGCAGCGCGCCGGCGCCGAGCGCCACCGCGCGCTCGAGATAGCGCGCGAGCCGCGTCCGGACATCCTCCAGCGGCGTGCCCGGCGCGAACACCGTTTCGAACAGCGCACCGCACAGGATGCCGACCACCACGTACAGGAACCGCGCGACCGCGATATCGAACGCGTGCAGCGGCGCCGACACCGCGTCCATCGCGACGATCGCGGCCGTATAGCCTGCGAGCACCGCCGCATACGCGCGGAAATTCCGCTGGAACGTCGCGATACCCGCGCACAAGCCGATCCACGCGGCGAGCGCGGGCAGGAACAATTCGGGTGTCTGCGCGAACGCGCCGGTCAGCGCGAGCGCGACGGCCGCACCGATCGCGGTGCCGAGAATCCGGTACTGGCTCTTCGACAGCCCCATCCCGCGGCTGCCCTGCGCGACGATCCAGACGGTCGACGCGGCCCATTTCGGATCGTCGAAATTCATCCGGAACGCGATATAGAGCGCGAGCAGCGACGCGGCCGTATTGCGGAGTGCGAAGGCAAGCGCGCCGGGCGGCAGCGTCGGCCGCGCGTCGCGTAGCGCGGCCCGGACGGCCGCGAGCGGCGGCATGCTGGGGAAGGCGAATTTCATGCGGCGAGCATACGGTCGCGCGCCGGCCGCTACTACGGGGCGGCGGCGGGATGCGTTATTGCGCCGGGCGGGATAATCGGCTCGACCCGCGGCGATCCGGCCCGCGACGGTAAGATGCGCGCATGTCGAACACTGAAACGAATCGCATGGACCTCGAGAGCATCCGGATATTCCTGCGCGTGGTGGAGCGCGGCAGCTTCACGGCCGCCGCCACGCAACTCGACATGCCGCTCAGCCGCGTGAGCCGCAAGATCCGGCAGCTCGAGGACGACCTCGGCGTCCAGCTGCTGTACCGCACGACGCGTCGCGTGTCCGTCACCGAAGCCGGACGCGACTACTACGAACGCTGCCTGCGCGCCGAGGAGATCCTGCTCGATGCGGACCGGCAGGTGCGCGCGCTGCGCACGGAGCCCGAAGGCACGCTGCGCGTGCTGGTGCCCTACGCGATCGGCCTGTTCGAACTGGAGCCGGCGCTCGCCGAATTTCGCCGGCGCTACCCGCTGGTCCAGCTCGTGCTGATCTACGACAACAGCGCGCTCGACCTCGTCGAACACGGCTTCGACGTCGCGCTGCGCACCGGCGTGCTGACGGATTCCGGCTATGTCGCGCGCTCGCTCGGCTGGTCGCACGCGAAGCTCGCGGCCAGCCCGCACTATCTCGACCGCGCCGGCCGGCCGCACACGCCGCAGGATCTCGCCGATCACGACATCCTGTTCGTCGGCCGCGACGCGCCCGGCCTGACGCTGCGCCTGACCAACGCGGCCGGCGACGTCGCCGACGTGCCGGTGCGGCCCGTGCTGATCTCGAACGAATCGGTCACGGTGCTGCGCCAAGCCGCGAGCGGCGGCGGCATCGCGCTGATTTCGACCCACTTCACCACACGGCGGCTCGCGAGCAACGAACTCGAAATCGTGCTGCCCGACTGGCACCGCACCGACGACGTCGAGCTGCACGCGCTGTACCCGAAGCGCGCGACGCTCGACAGCAAGGTGCGTGCGTTCGTCGAATTCCTGACGGAAGTCTTTACTGCGTGGCGGGCCGCGTCGTAGTCGACTCGGCACGACCGGCAAGCGATGCACGCCCGCCGCATTATTGCGGCGCAGGAAAGGAATTAATGAGCGCGCAAGCGTTGATCGCCGTTCGCCGCATCGTTAGCCTGTGCCGATGAAAAATGACCACACACGCGACGGCAGCCACCTGAGCGCTGCCCGCCGACGCGTCACGCGCGTCGCGCCGTCCTGACCGGCCTGCCTGCTTGCCGAAGCCGTCACGGCTTCGCCGATCCGATCGAACGCCTGAACCGCACGCCGCGCGCGAGCGGCCCTCCGCTTGGCCGGCCGCGCGCACGTCGCGCGTGTCCGCACGCGCGGCCGCCGCACGCCCGTGCGCGGTCGCCATCGGCGCATGCGCCCCGCGGGCCACTTTCCATCACGCAGGAACACCATGTCATCTCCGTCACCCCAGGCGCCGCTGTCGGGCGGCAAGCTCGCGATCGGCACGGTCGCGGTATCGCTCGCGATGTTCATGAACGTGCTCGATTCGTCGATCGCGAACGTCGCGATCCCGACGATCTCGGGCGACCTCGGCGTGTCGGTCGACGAAGGCACGTGGGTGATCACGATCTTCGCGGCCGCGAACGCGGTGTCGATTCCGCTGACCGGCTGGCTCACGCAGCGCTTCGGCCAGGTGCGCCTGTTCGTCACGTCGATCCTGCTGTTCGTGTTCGCGTCGTGGCTGTGCGGAATCGCGCCGAACCTGCCGACGCTGCTCGCCGCGCGAATTCTGCAAGGGGCCGTGGCGGGACCGCTCGCGCCGCTGTCGCAGGCGCTGCTGCTCGGCGCGTGGCCGCGGCAGAAGTCGTCGACGGCGCTCGCGCTGTGGTCGATGACCGCGCTCGTCGGTCCGATCGCGGGGCCGTCGCTCGGCGGCTGGATCACGTACGACTACAACTGGTCGTGGATCTTCTACATCAACATTCCGGTCGGCTTCTTCGCGGCGGCCGTCACGTGGTTCGTGTTCCGCGATCGCGAATCGGCCACGCGCCGCCTGCCGATCGATACGGTCGGACTGCTGCTGCTCGTGCTGTGGGTCGCCTCGCTACAGATCATGCTCGACAAGGGCAAGGATCTCGACTGGTTCAATTCGCCCGTGATCGTCGCGCTGGGCATCGTCGCGCTGATCGGCTTCGCATTCTTCCTCATCTGGGAGCTGAACGAGGCCAACCCGATCGTCGACCTGCGGCTCTTCACGCAACGCAACTTCGCGGGCGGCACGATCGCGATCTCCGTCGCGTACGGGATGTTCTTCGGCACGCTCGTGCTGCTGCCGCAATGGATGCAGGGCTATCTCGGCTATCGCGCGGTCGATTCGGGGCTCGCCACCGCGCCGCTCGGCGTGTTCGCGATCCTGCTCACGCCGGTCATGGGGCGCCTGCTGCCGCGCACCGATCCGCGTTATATCGCGACGCTCGCGTTCGTCGGCTTCGCGGTCGTGTTCATGATGCGCACGACGTTCTACACCGACGTGTCGCGCTGGGATCTCGTGCTGCCGACGCTGCTGCAAGGTATTCCGATGGCGATGTTCTTCGTGCCGCTGACGTCGATCATCCTGTCCGGGCTGCCGCCGGACAAGATCCCGGCCGCGGCCGGCCTGTCGAATTTCGGCCGCACGTTCTGCGGCGCGGTGGGGACGTCGCTGATCAGCAATGCGTGGAACGACCGCACGATCCTGCATCACGTGCGGCTCACCGAACAGGCGAGCGTCACCAATCCGGTCTTCACGCAACAGCTCGACACGTCCCGTTCGCTGCTGCACCTGAGCCCCGATTCGGCGCTCGCGTTCTTCAACGCATCGGTCGATTCGCAGGCGGCCGTGATGGGATTGAACGACATCTTCTACGTGTCGGCGATCATCTTCGTCGCGATCATCCCGCTCATCTGGATCACGAAACCGGTGCGCTCGGGCGGCGGCGATGCCGATGCGGCGGCGGCCGGAGCGCATTGATCCGCATGCGCGGCAGCGGCGCGCCTCGCGCCGACAGCGCGACGACCGGGCGATCCGCCGGTCGCGACGACAACCGAAGCGAGCGCCCGTCCGACAGCGGGCGCCGGTTGTATCGAATCGTTTCAACGCGCCAACGGCGTCAAATGCTGCGGGTATACTCCGTCGTCAGCCGCCTGCCGTGTCGTCGTCCGTCAAAAAGGCCCGATTCCAGGCGGTTTCGTCGCGAAGCTTCGCGTTTCGCTCCCCCGCGCCCCAGCCTCGATACGAGACACCCGACGACCGATCATGAAACGATTCCTGCTGCTTCTTCCCGCCGCCCTGCTCGCCGCCTGCGGCTCCGCACCCTCGTCCGATTCGGCCGGCTCGGGCGCCGCGCCGATGATCTACGTGTCGTCGCAACGTCCGGCCTACGCGGTCGCGAACTGCCTCGACAGCCGCCTGTCGGGCACCGAACAATCGCAGCACAACGGCGTCACCGACATCGCGGTCGGCTCGAATTCGTACTTCGTCACGCTGACGCCGTCGGGCAACGGCTCGGTGATCAAGGTCGTGCGCGGCTCGGGCAACGAACCGGCCGAGGAAGCGATGCGCTTCGCGGTCGCGCGCTGCGCGATCTGACGCCCTCCGGCGCTGGGCGTCCGCCCGGCCCTCCCGCCTGCCTGCCGCTGCGCGCCACCCGGCGCGCCTGCCGAATATTTTCATCCGGGTGCCCGTCGATGAGAGAATCGCACCACGATTCCCTTTCGAAGGAGCCCGCATGAAGCACCTGCTGTCCCGGCTGTTCGTCAGCGCCGCGCTCGTCGCGCTTGTTCCGGCGCTGCCGGCGCAGGCTGCCACGCCGCCCGGCATCTTCGTCGTCGCCACGCAACTCGGCGAATTCACGACCCTCGACCCGAGCGGGATCTACGAGCTGGTGCCGTCCGAATACGTCGCGAACACCTACGAACGGCTGGTGCGCGTCGACCTGAAGGACCCGACGCGCTTCGACGGACAGATCGCGCAATCGTGGACGGTCGGCGCCGACGGCGTGACCTACACGTTCAAGCTGCGCCCGGGCCTCACGTTCCATTCCGGCAACCCGGTCACCGCCGACGACGTCGCGTGGTCGTTGCAGCGGACCATCCTGCTCGACAAGGGGCCGGCCGGCGTGCTCGCCGATCTCGGCCTCACGAAGGCGAACGTGACGCAGAAGGTGCGCGTGGTCGATCCGCAAACCGTCGTGCTCGAAACCGACCGCAAGTACGCGCCGAGCTTCGTGCTCAACGTGCTGAGCGCGTGCCCGGCCTCGGTCTTCGACAAGAAGCTGCTGCTGTCGCACCAGCAAGGCAACGATTTCGGCAGCGGCTGGCTGCGCACCAACGACGCGGGCTCGGGCCCGTACCAGCTCGTCAAGTGGACGCCGAACGAGAGCATCGTGCTGCAGCGCTTCGACAAATACCGCACGCCGTACCCGATGAAGCGCGTGGTGCTGCGCCACGTGCCCGAAGCGTCCGCGCAACGGCTGCTGCTGGAGAACGGCGACGCCGACGCCGCGCGCAACCTGAGCCCCGACAGCCTCGCCGCGCTGTCGAAGGCCGGCAAGATCAAGATCGCGTCGTGGCCGGTGTCGGCGCTGCTGTACCTGAGCCTGAACACGAAGAACCCGAACCTCGCGAAGCCCGAGGTGCAGCAGGCGATGAAGTGGCTCGTCGATTACGACGGCATCCAGCGCAACATCGTCAGCACGACCTACAAGGTGCATCAGACCTTCCTGCCCGAAGGCTTCCTCGGCGCGTCGAACGCGCGGCCGTACAAGCAGGACGTCGCGAAGGCGAAGGCGCTGCTCGCGAAGGCCGGCTTGCCGAACGGTTTCGACGTGACGATGGACATGCCGAACGACTATCCGTACCTCGAGATCGCGCAGGCGCTGCAGGCGAACTTCGCGCAGGGCGGCATCCGCGTGAAGCTGATCCCGGGCGACGCGAAGCAGGCGATCGGCAAGTACCGTGCGCGCCAGCACGACATCTTCGTCGGCGAATGGTCGCCCGACTACATGGACCCGAACAGCAACGCGCGCGGTTTCGCGTGGAATCCGGACAACTCGGACCAGTCGCCGACCAAGATGCTCGCGTGGCGCAACAGCTGGGACATTCCGCAACTGACGAAGGACACCGAGGCCGCGCTCGTCGAGCCGTCGCCCGCGAAGCGCGCGCAGCGTTACGAAGCGCTGCAGAAGGGCGTGCTCGCGAACTCGCCGTTCATCATCATGTTCGAGAAGGTCGTGCAGGTCGCCACGCGCCCCGGCGCGACCGGACCGGAAATCGGGCCGATCAACGACCTCGTGTCATACCGCACGCTCGCGAAGTAATCGCGGCTGCCCGCGCGTGCGGCCACGCCGCCGTGCGGGTAATCGCCGCGCGCCGCGGCGCTGGCGCCGGGCCGTGCGCGATCGACAATGACCGCCATCGGTCGGATACCGTGCCGCGCACACGTCACGGGACGAGAACGCGCATACCCGTTCAATTGAATGCCGCCCATACCAGGTACGCATTCAGCCCGACGATCACGACCGTCGCCGCGCCGGCGACGATCCGCAGCGGCATCCGCATCGCGTAAGCGCCCATCACGTCCTTGCGCGCCGACAGCATCAGCAGCGCGATCATCGGCATCGGCAGCACGAAGCTCAGCACGACCTGGCTGGCCACCATCGCCCGCGTGACGTCGCAGCCAAGCGCGACCACCACGAACGCGGGCGCGATCGTCACCGCGCGCCGCACCCAGATCGACATGCGGCGGCGGATGAAGCCCTGCATCACGACCTGCCCCGCCATCGTGCCGACCACCGAGCTCGACACGCCGGAGGTCAGCAGCGCGACGAGAAACAGCGCGCCGGCCGCCGGCCCGAGCACCGGGATCAGCGTGTGATAGGCGTCGCCGATGTCGGTCATGCCGGGCGCGGCCGCGTGAAACGCCGACGACGCCATCATCACCATCGCGAGATTCACGAATCCGGCGAGCCCCAGCGCGATCACGACCTCGCGGTTCGAGAAACGCACGAGCCGCCGCCGCTCCCCGTCGTCGCGCGGCGCGGTGCGATCCTGCGTGAGGCCCGAATGCAGATACAGCGTATGCGGCATGATCGTCGCGCCGATGATGCCGACTGCGATCGTCAGCGCCGCATGATCCGGAATCTGCGGGACCACCAGATGGAACGCGACCGCATGCCAGTCCTGCGGCGCGATCAGCAGTTCGCCGAGATAGCACGCGCCGATCACGCCGACCAGCGCCGCGATCGCCGCTTCCAGCGGCCGGAAGCCGCGTTTTTCGAGCGCGAGGATCGCGCAGGTCGCGAACGCGGTCGCGATCATCCCCGCGAACAGCGACAGGTGGCACAACAACCCGAACGCAAGCGCGCCGCCGAGGAATTCGGCGAGATCGGTGGCCATCGCGGCGATCTCCGACGCGATCCACATGCCCCACACGACCGGCGCGGGGAAACGGTCGCGGCACAGCTCGGCGAGATTGCGGCCGGTCACGATGCCGAGCTTCGCCGACATCGCCTGGAACAGCATCGCGATCGCGTTCGCGGCCAGCACGACCCATAGCAGCCGGTACCCGTACGCGGCGCCGGCCTGGATGTTGGTCGCGAAGTTGCCGGGATCCATGTAGCCGATCGACGCGATCACGGCCGGGCCGACGAACGGCAGCAGCGCGGCGACGCCGGTGCGGCGCCCTTCCAGCGCGGCGCGCGCCGCGCCGTCGATAGGCTCGATGGACCGGCCCGGCAGCGCGAAGCCACCGGCAGGTTTGCTCGGGACGGGGATCATGGTGAGTATTCCGTTCGAATAAGGACGGCTGATTGCGGATCGCGCCCGCCACGGCCGGCATGCCGCGTGCCGGCCACGGCAAGACGCCGGCGGCATTACAGCGGCACGACGTCGGGACGATTGCGCGGAAACTGCGCGATCACGTCCGGCGCGACGTTCAGGTGCGCTTCGACGAGCTTCGGCGGCGTGTGCGCGAGCCAGTCGGACAACGACACCTCCGCATAGCGGTCGGTCTTGAAGATCTCGAGGAACACGAGATCGGTCTGCCCGGTGTTCTGCACGTAGTGGCCGAGGCTCTTCTTCACATAGCCGACGTCGCCCGCGCGGAAGTCGGCCGTCTGCGCCTTCGGCCCCGTGTCGAACACGGTCATCCGCGCCTCGCCCTGCAGGTAGTACTGCCATTCGTCGGCGTTCGGATGCCAGTGCAGCTCGCGCATGCCGCCCGGGTGCACGGTGACGAGCGCCGCCGCGACGGTCGTCGACACGTTGAAGTTGGTGCTGTCGGCGATCCGCACCTCGCCGCCGCGCGTCTTCCTGACCGGCTTCATGTCGCCGAGCGAAAACACGAACGGATGCGGCGGCGCACCGGCCGACGCGGCCGACGCGCGCTGCGCGTCCGCGAGCGGGCCCGGTTCGTCGCCCTGGAAGATCCACAGGTTGTCGAGCGGCACGTTCCTGAACGCGTCGGCCGGCACGCCGAAGTTGAGCGCGAGCACGTCGGGCGGCGTATGCGCGATCCAGTCGGTCAGCAACAGCGTGTTGAATTCCGATGCGCGGCCGTTATCGAATGCGAGCAGGAATTCGGCGCCGTCGCTGCCGAGGCCCTGCAGCGAATGCGGCAGGCCAGGCGGGAAATACCAGAGATCGCCGGTCTTGACGTCCTGCACCGACGGCCGCCCGAGTTCGTCGAGCACCGTGATCCGGCAGCGGCCGTCGAGCATGATCGCCCACTCGGCCTGCTGGTGCCAGTGCATCTCGCGAATGCCGCCGCGCGTCAGCCGCATATTGACGCCGGAGATGGTTTCGGAAATCGCGAAATCATCCTGCGTGACTTCGCGCGCCCATCCGCCATTCTGAATGCGCTTATGCGCATTATTGAAAGACGCCCAGAATAACGGCATCCCGTTGATATCGGTGGCCGGCGGATCCTGAAAAGACGGGAACTGATTGGCGATGGCCGGATTTTTAGGCCCCGGGTCGGTCAGGCTCTGACGGTTGCGCGCATTCACCGCGCCTTCCGGCGGGCTGTCCGGGTTACCGAACGAAGCGGCCTTCGCCGTTACCGCAATACCCGCCGCGGCAATGGCGCCGGCCGTACTCGTCAACATCCTGCGTCGAGAAAGATTCGTCATGATTTCCTCTTCATTTCTGCAATCGAGAGAATTTCCACTACGGAACACTTGCCGTTTTTCGAATTACCGAAAATCGAACATCCCGTGACGCAAGTTAAATCCATATTCATCTAAAAATTAAATGAATTATTAACCTGAATTAATGACTAAAACTGATCGATTTTAATTTTTGCAATTATTGCGATGCAGCAATGGATGAATGGCGACGAGAAGAGATCGATAGGCGCGCCGCACGATGGCGACTCAATGCGATCGACGGGAACAGGAAAATGCGGATGCGCGTGCTTTCACCTGCCCGGCCCGGACCTGGACCGGGTCACTCCCGCGGCATGTCGGCAAGCCGTTGCGCAGCGAAGCGCAATCCGCCGAGAATGCGTTCGGCGATCCTTGCCGGAAACCCGGCCGGCAGCGCCGCGCCGACCGATTCGATCACGTGCGGCGTCATCGCAATCAGTCGTTCGACGATCGGCGTAGCGATATCGCCAAGCAGGCAATACTCCGCCATCGCAGTGAAGTGCCGGCGCGTGATGTCGCGCATCGCGTAGTGCTTGCGCTTGCCGTGCACGGCCATCGCGAGCTTCGCCTTGTGCCACGACCACTGGTTCGCGCCATCTCCCTCGACCGGCCAGATCGACATCACGTCGTAGAGCGGCGTCAGGCGGAAGCGGCCGCCGGGCAGCAGGCGCAGGCTGAAGTTCTTCGCATGCCCGTCCGGTGCGGCGAGCATCCAGAACACCACCAATGCGGCGAACAGCGTGTCGAGGTCGGCCTGCGCCGTTTCCGACCGGCGCAGGATGCCGGCCAGATCGGGCACGCCGGGGCCGCCCTGCGATTCGTATTTCAGATGCGGCGGCACGCCGAGCGCCTGGCAAAAATCCTCTTGCGGCAAGCGCAACAGCCATCCGCCATCACGATGCAGCGCGCGATCGAAGCGCGCGACCGACAGCACCTTGTGTTCGCCGAAACGCAGGATGTCGGCATCCGCCGTCGGCAAGCCGAACGCGCGCAGGACCGCGAGGCACAGCCACTCGTTTTCGACGGAGGTCGTCAGATCCGCACGCTTGTTGCCGACCAGCCCGAGCGGCAACTTGAGGATATGCGTGGTCGGCGTCGCGCCATGCGGACGCATCCATCGCCCGTCGTGAAACAGCAACGCAGTCTTTTCCTGCGCGCCGGCCAGCGACAGGCGGAAGTCGTCGTCGTCCTGCGCACCGCCCGCCGCCCCGCTCGCCTGATCGAGTACGCGCGCCACGTCGTCGTCGGACAACGGCGTACCGTCGATCCGGTCATGGCCGGTCGGGGCTTCATCCTCGCCGAGCAACTGCACCGCACCGACGCAGTCCCGGCCGAGCGCGGCGAGCAGATCGAACGGCTCGGTCGTCGCCGTGCCGAATCGCGACGCAAGCCGGCGCCGAATCGCGTCGCTGTCGGGCAGCAGATTGTCGAAGTAGTGGTTCACGCGCTCGCCGCGCAACGGCGCAGGGCCGATGCCGAACGGCAGCGACAGCGACAGCGGGCGGCCGGCATCCGACTGTTTCCAGCCGATGTCGTACAGCAACTCCATGTCGCCGCGCGCGGGAATCCGCCAGATGCCGACCCGCACGCCGTTGGCCCAGATCGATAGCGCGCGGCTGTGCGATTTGCGTCCCATCGATTACCACTCGACGTTGGCAGCGTCGCGCCCGTCCTTCGTGCGAATGCTGAGCTCGAGACCGTACAGCGCGGTCAGTTCGAGCAACTGCTTGAGCGACAGGCTTTCGGTGCGGATCGTTTCCAGCGACGACAGCCGCGATTGGCCGACGCCGATGCGTGCCGCCGCCTCGGCTTGCGTCAGCCCCTTGGCCTGACGCGCGGACGACAGGATTTCGCCCAGTTGAGCAGGGGTATTGACGATGAGATTCACGGCGCGGGTCCTCTATGCAATCCATGCAGTATATCTCTGACAGACATAAACGCAAATTATCTCTGATACGAATAAACGCGGAATATCCCTGTCAGGAATATTTTCACACTACAGCGCGTTGCGGCCCCAGTCGTTGCGCGCACGCACCGCCCTATCGCCTCCTACCACCCCATAGTTTTTATTCGCTGGCGCCGATGATTTTGGCTTTGTCAGATAGATGACATCGAATCATCAAATGACAACGATCTAACAGCCGATGACCTGCGCATTCGCCCACACCGTCGAATCCCGCTTTGCCGAGCTGACGCCGACCGCGAAACGCATCGCCAGCTACATGCTCGCGAACCTCGATCGGCTCGGCCTCGAAACCGCCGACCAGATCGCGCAGCAGACCGGCACCAGCGGCATTTCGGTCGGGCGTTTCCTGCGCAGCGTCGGTTACCGGAATCTCGACGACCTGAAACGCGAACTGCGCGGCGGCGGCGACCGCCCGTGGATGATCACCGACCGCCTCGACGAGTACCGCCGCGCCGCCGCCATGCCAACGACCGCCGACGCGCGCGACAGCGAGCGCAGCGCCGGCACGCTCGCCGCATCGCTCGACCGCGAACTCGACGCGATCCGCCACGTGTACCGGCTCGCCGAGGAACCGGTGTTCGCGCAGGTCGCGGACCGGATCGCGCATGCCGATGCCGTCTTCATCCTCGGCATCCAGTCGACGCGCGGCATCAGCAATGCGTTCAGCAGCTACCTCGAATACCTGCGCCCGCGCGTGTTCTATTCCGACGGCCAGTCGGGCTCGTACGTCGATTCGCTGAATTCCGAGTTCGAACGGCCGTACTGCATCGTCACCGATACGCGCGCCTATTCGCGCAGCGCGCGCCGCTATTGCCAGGCCGCCGCCGAGCGCGGCCAGCCGTTCGCGCTGGTCACCGATCTGTATTGCCCATGGGCGCGCGAATGGCCAGCGGATCTGCTGCAGGTGAAGACCGACGTCGGCCAGTTCTGGGATTCGCTCGCGCCGCTCACCTGCCTGTTCAACCTGCTGATCACCGCCGTGGTCGACCGCCTCGGTCCCGCGATCGACCGGCGCGTCGCGCGCAACCGCGAACTGCAGCGCACGTTCGACCAATTCGAATCCTGAGCGAACCGGACCGCCGATGAACCCTCACCGCCTCGTCGAAATCACGCCCGCCACGCATCGCGTCGAGATCGATCTCGTCTACGCGACCGAGCGCAACCTGACCGGCAAGCCGATCTACCGCCACGCGCACTGTCTGCTGCTCGAGCCGGCCGAAGCCGCGCTGCGCCGCGCGGTCGACGTCGCCGCGCAAGCCGGCTTCACGCTGCGCCTCTACGACGCATACCGGCCGCCGCAAGCGCAGCAGGTGCTGTGGGATTTCCTGCCCGACCCGAACTTCGTCGCCGATCTCGGCCGCGGGTCGAACCACAGCCGCGGCACCGCCATCGACCTGACGCTCGTCGACGCGAACGGCGCGCCGCTCGACATGGGCACCGGCTTCGACGAGATGGTGGCCGCATCGGGCCACTTTCACGCGGGGTTGCCCGAGCCCGTGCAACGCAACCGTCTGCTGCTGCTCGGCGTGATGCACGCGGCCGGCTTCGCGCACATCGACAGCGAATGGTGGCACTACGAGCTGCCGGGTTCGCACGCGCTGCCGCCGATCGACAATGCGGCGAGCGGCCCGTGGCGCCTGATGTGACGACGCCGCACGCCCCCTTTTTCATGCACGTTCACGTTCAACGACTCAAACGACAGATGGAGAAGCGCCCATGAAATTCCCGACCTCCCCGCTCGTCGCGGCGCTGGCCGCCGCGTCCCTGCTCGCCGCCGTTCCGTTTTCCGCCGCCCGCGCGGAAACGCCGAAAGACATGTTCGTGATGGCCACGCTGCTCGACGAATTCACGACGCTCGACCCCGGCGAGATCTACGAGCTGGTGCCGGAGGAATACGTCGCGAACACGTACGACCGGCTGGTGCGCGTCGACCTGCGCGATCCGTCGAAATTCAACGGCGACGTCGCGCAGTCGTGGACGGTGAGCCCCGACGGCCTGACCTATACGTTCAAGCTGCGCGCGGGCCTCAAGTTCCACTCGGGCAACCCGCTGACGGCCGACGACGTCGCGTGGTCGATCCAGCGCACGGTGCTGCTCGACAAGGGCCCGGCCGCGGTGCTGACCGGCATCGGGCTCACGAAGGCCAACGTCGCGGCGAACGTGAAGAAGCTGGACGACCAGACGGTGTCGATCACGACCGACCACAAATACGCGCCGACCTTCGTGCTCAACGTGCTCGGCTCGTGGCCCGCGTCGGTGCTCGACAAGAAGCTGCTGCTGTCGCACCAGCAGGGCAACGATTTCGGCAACGCGTGGCTGAAGACAAATGAGGCCGGCTCCGGCGGCTACAAGCTCGTCAAGTGGGCGGCCGGCGACAGCATCGTGCTGCAGCGCTTCGACGGCTACCGGCTGCCGCTCGCGATGAAGCGCATCGTGCTGCGTCACGTGCCCGAAGCCGCGAGCCAGCGCCTGCTGCTGGAAAACGGCGACGTCGACGCGGCGCGCGACCTGAGCCCCGACGATCTCGCGTCGGTCGTGAAATCCGGCAAGGCGAAAGTATCGGCCTCGCCGCAGGCGACGCTGCTGTATCTCGGCCTGAACACGAAGAACCCGACGCTCGCGAAGCCCGACGTGCAGGAAGCGCTGAAGTGGCTGGTCGACTATGCGGGCATCCAGTCCAACGTCGTGAAGACGACCTACAAGGTGCACCAGACCTTCCTGCCCGAAGGCTTCCTCGGCACGCTGAATTCGAACCCGTACAAGCTCGACGTCGCGAAGGCGAAGGCGCTGCTCGCGAAGGCCGGCGTGCCGAACGGCTTCTCGGTGACGATGGACGTGCGCAACGACTATCCGTACACCGAGATCGCGCAGGCCGTGCAGGCGAACTTCGCGCAGGCGGGCGTCAAGGTGCAGTTGATCCCCGGCGACAACAAGCAGACGCTCGCGAAATACCGCGCACGCCAGCACGACATCTACATCGGCGAATGGTCGGCCGACTACATCGATCCGCACAGCAACGCACAGGGTTTTGCATGGAATCCGGACAACGGCGACAAATCGAGCTATAAGATGCTGGCCTGGCGCAACAGCTGGGACATTCCGCAACTGACGAAGGAGACCGACGCCGCGCTCGCCGAGCCGACCGCCGCGCAACGCGCGCAGCGGTACCAGGCGATGCAGAAGGCGATGCTCGCGCGCTCGCCGTTCGTGATCATGTTCGAGAAAGTCGCGCAGGTCGCCACGCGGCCCGGCGTGAGCGGGCTCGAAGTCGGGCCGATCAACGATCTCGTGTCGTACCGCAACCTGAAGAAGCAATAAGAATCGCCGCATGTCGACTCCCGCCTCCTCCCTCGAAGCACTGCGCACGCTGCCCGCGCGGCGCCCGGCCGTACGCTGGGCGCTGCGCGTGGTGCGCTGGGCGCTCACGCTCGCCGTCACGTTCGCGGGGTTGCTCGCGCTGACGTTCGTGATCGGCCGCAAGGTGCCGATCGATCCCGTGCTCGCGATTCTCGGCGATCGCGCGTCCGCCGAAGCGTACGCGGCCGAGCGCATCGCACTCGGCCTCGACAAGCCGCTCGTCACGCAGTTCCTGATCTACGCGCGCGACGTGCTGCACGGCAATCTCGGCATGTCGCTGCTGACCGCGAACCCGGTGCTCGACGACATCAGGCGCGTGTTTCCGGCCACGCTCGAACTCGCGACGATCGCGACGTTGATCGGCATCGCGATCGGCGTGCCGCTCGGCGTCGCGGCCGCGGTGAAGCACAATCGGCCGATCGACCACATCGCGCGCTTCGTCGGGCTGATCGGCAATTCGGTGCCGGTGTTCTGGCTCGGGCTGATGGGGCTGCTGCTGTTCTATGCGCGGCTGCACTGGGTCGGCGGCCCCGGCCGGCTCGATCCCGTGTACGACGGCATGGTCGACCCGCGCACGGGTAGTCTGTTGCTCGACGCGGCGCTCGCCGGCGAGTGGGACGTGTTCCGCAACGCGGTGTCGCACATCGCGCTGCCGGCCGCGATCCTCGGCTACTACTCGGTCGCATACCTGAGCCGGATGACGCGCTCGTTCATGCTCGACCAGTTGAGCCAGGAATACATCGTCACCGCGCGCGCGAAGGGCCTCTCGGAGCGGCGCGTGATCTGGCGGCATGCGTTCGGCAACATCGCGGTGCCGCTGCTGACCGTGATCGCCCTCACGTACAGCAACCTGCTCGAAGGCTCGGTGCTGACCGAGATCGTGTTCGCGTGGCCGGGGCTCGGCTCATACCTGACCGGCGCGCTGCTGAACGCCGACATGAACGCGGTGCTCGGCGCGACGCTCGTGATCGGCGCGATGTTCATCACCGTCAACCTGCTGACCGATGCGCTGTACCGCGTGTTCGATCCGCGTGCACGCTAAAGGACCGCCCCGACATGACCGCTTTCACCCCGCTTTTTTCATCGCCGATGCCGAAGGTCGTCCAATCATGAATGCCGAGCGTCTCACATTGCGCGCGTGGCTGCTGTCCGATGCGCCCGCGTCGCGCTCGCAAGCCGCGTTCGGCCTCGCGTACCGCCGCTGGCGCCGGTTCGCCACGAATCCGCTCAACCTGTTCGGGCTCGCGATCCTGGTCGCGCTGATCGTCGTCGCTATCGTCGGCCCGCTGATCATGCCTCACGATCCGCTGCGCCAGGTGCTGTCCGACCGGCTGCTGCCGCCCGGCTCCGCATCGCACTGGCTCGGCACCGACCAGCTCGGCCGGGACATCCTGTCGCGGCTGATCGCCGGGTCGCGCCTGACGCTCGGCATCGCGCTGCTCGTCGTCGTGATCGTCGTGCCGATCGGCCTGTTGATCGGCACGACGGCCGGCTATTGCGGCGGCTTCGTCGACAGCGTGCTGATGCGCATCACCGACATCGCGCTCGCATTCCCGAAGATCGTGCTCGCGCTCGCGTTCGCGGCCGCGCTCGGGCCGGGCGTGATCAACGCGGTCGTCGCGATCTCGATCACCGCGTGGCCCGCCTATGCGCGGCTCGCGCGCGCGGAGACGATCCGCATCGCGCAGGCCGACTACATCCATGCGGCGCGGCTGCAAGGCGCGTCGGGCCCGCGGATCCTGCTGCGCTACATCGTGCCGCTGTGCATGTCGTCGGTGATCGTGCGCGCGACGCTCGACATGGCCGGCATCATCCTGACCGTCGCGGGCTTGGGCTTCCTCGGCCTCGGTGCGCAGCCGCCGAGCCCCGAATGGGGGTTCATGGTCGCGTCGGGCCGCAACGTGCTGCTCGACGCATGGTGGGTCGCGACGCTGCCCGGCATCGCGATCCTGCTCGTGAGTCTCGCGTTCAACCTGCTCGGCGACGGGCTGCGCGACGTCTTCGATCCGCGTCATGGAGCGTGACATGCCACTGAATTCCACCGCCGCGCCGGCAGCACCGCTCTGCGAGATCGACGGCCTGAAGATCGGCTTTCGCGGCCATGACGGCACCGTCACCGACGCCGTGCGCGACCTGTCGCTGACGCTCGCCCCCGGCGAACGGCTCGGCATCGTCGGCGAGTCGGGCTCCGGCAAATCGCTGACGGGCCGCGCGCTGCTCGGCCTGCTGCCCGACGCCGCACGCTGGTCGGCCCGCACGATGCGCTTCGCGGGCCACGACCTGCTCGCGATGTCGGCCGGTGAGCGGCGGCGCCTGTGCGGCAGCCAGATGGGGATGATCCTGCAGGATCCGAAGTATTCGCTGAACCCGGTGATGACCGTCGCGACGCAGATGGGCGAGGCGTTCCGGCGGCACGAGCCGAAGTTGCGCGGCCGCGCGCTGCGCGAGCGGATCGTCGATGCGCTCGCGGCCGTGCAGATTCGCGATCCGGCGCGCGTGGCCGATGCGTATCCGCACGAGCTGTCGGGCGGCATGGGCCAGCGCGTGATGATCGCGATGATGGTGTCGACCGGCCCGCGCCTGCTGATTGCCGACGAACCGACCTCCGCGCTCGACGTCGCGGTGTCAATGCAGGTGCTCGCGGTGCTCGACGCGATGATCGCGCGGCACGGCACCGGCCTGATGTTCATCAGCCACGACCTGCCGCTCGTGATGTCGTTCTGCGATCGCGTCGCGGTGATGTATGCCGGCCGCGTCGTCGAAACCTGCGCCGCGCGCGGCCTGCGCGATGCGACGCATCCGTACACGCGCGGGCTGCTCGCGGCGAATCCGCCGCTCGCGAACCCGCCCGATGAATTGCCGGTGTTGCAGCGCGATCCGGCGTGGCTCGACGCCGCTGCGCCCGCGCCGACCGCTCATGTACCGCAAGAGGCCGCACGATGATCGACGTCGATCACGCATCGATCCGTTTTCCGACCCGCACGGGCCATGTCGACGCCGTGCGCGACGCGAGCTTCGCGGTGCGCGACGGCGAAGTGTTCGGGCTCGTCGGCGAATCGGGTTCCGGCAAGTCGACGCTGCTGCGCGCGCTGACGGGTCTCGTGCCGCTCGCGTCCGGCAGCCTGTCGATCGACGGACGGCCGGTGGGAGGCACGCCCGATCGTGCGTTTCGCCGTTACGTGCAGATGGTGTTCCAGGATCCGTACGCGTCGCTGCATCCGCGCTTCACGGTCGACCAGACGCTGCGCGAGCCGCTGTCGATCCACGGCATCGACGAACCCGACGCACGCATCGCCCGCGCATTGTCCGAGGTCGGCCTCGGCCCGACGTTCCGCTTCCGCTACCCGCACCAGCTGTCGGGCGGCCAGCGCCAGCGTGTCGCGATCGCGCGCGCGCTGATCGTCGAGCCGCGCGTGCTGCTGCTCGACGAGCCAACCTCCGCGCTCGACGTGTCGGTGCAGGCAGAGATCCTGAACCTGCTGCGCCGCCTGCATCGCGAACGCAACCTGACGATGATCGTCGTGAGCCACAACCTCGCGGTGATCGGCTTCCTGTGCCAGCGCATCGCGGTGATGCAGCACGGCGAGATCGTCGAACAACTGCGAATCGAGGACGTGCGCGCGGGACAGGTCGCACGCGACTACACGCGCACGCTGCTGCGCGCGACCGAAGGCTACCGCCGGCTCGATCCGGCGGTCGATGCGCCTGCGGCCTGACGCGCGCTTCATGACAATGAGACGTTCGCACGCGCGAACGTCTCATGACGTGCCGCGCGCCCAACGCGACATACCGGCCGCCGCCCCCTTTGTCGGCCAACCATTCCCGTTTCGATCCGTTCCGAGCAACGAATAACCGCCAACGAATAGCGGACAAACAGCGGCTATTGCGCCTATCGAATGGCGCGACCGACAAAATCGACACCTCGACCGATCTCGATAGCGACACGCGCGCGCGCCCTCCTGCCTGCTCCCCCACCCGTTGCGCCTGAATGCCGCTCGCCGGCAACCTCCAAATTAGTACTTGTACTAGATAAAAAACAAATCGATTCGTACCCGTCAAATTACAAAATCATTACGAATTCCACATAATTCAATCCGAAACGCGTCATTCATCGATTTAAATTCAATGCGCGCTTTCGAACGTCGAACTTTATTTGGAATTTTAAATATGAAGAACTTCAAGCGCAGCGCAATTCCGTTCCTCCTCGTCGCCGCCGGCGCGGCCTTCTCGTCCACGGCCCACGCGGCAGACGGCACCGTCAGCTTCGTCGGTAAAGTCATCGCGTCGACCTGCAGCGTCGCGGGCGGATCGGACTTCACCGTCCCGCTGCCGCCGGTCAGCACCACCGCGCTCGCCGATGTCGGCTCCGTCGCCGGCCGCAGCGCGTTCTCGCTGGCGCTCACGGGCTGCTCGGTCGGCGATGGCAACCCGGTGAAGGTCGGTGTCGTGTTCGAGAACGGCACGAACGTCGATCAATCGACCGGCCGACTGACGATCGACGCGGGCACGAAGGCCGCCTCGGGCGTCCAGATCAACGTGCTGGATTCGCAGCAGAAGCTGATTCCGGTCGGCGCGCAAACCGGCGCGAGCACCGAGATGGCCACCATCGATGCCGACGGCAAGGCGAAGCTGAACTACTTCGCCGAGTACTACGCCGCGGACGCCGTGAAGGCCGGTGACGTCAATTCGCGTGTCGAGTACTCGCTGATCTATCAGTAAGGACCGCGTGTGGAGATCGCCGTCCCGGCGATCTCCGCCCGTCACGCCGCGCGGCGCGCGAACCGCCGATTCCGCCCGCTTCCCGTCCCAACGATCCGAGTGCCCATGCCCATGAAACTGTTGAAGCTCTTCCGTACGCTGACGCTCGCCGTCACCGCATTCGCATCGCAGGCCGATGCGAGCGTCGTGATCGCCGGCACGCGCGTCATCTTCCCGTCCAGCGAGCGCGAAGTCACGATCCAGCTCACGAACGACAGCAAGCGTCCGGCACTGGTGCAGGCATGGCTCGACGATGGCGACAGCCGCGCGCTGCCCGAGAACATCGACGTGCCGTTCACGCTGACGCCGTCGATCTTCCGGATGGAAGCCGGCAACGGTCAGACGCTGCGGCTCGTGCATACCGGCGAACCGCTGCCTGCCGACCGCGAATCGCTGTTCTGGCTGAACGTGCTCGAAGTGCCGCCGAAGGCGGACGCGACGGAAGCGCGCAACCGCATCCAGCTCGCGTTCCGCTCGCGCATCAAGATCATGTATCGCCCCGCCGGTCTGGCCGGCAACGTGGACGACGCCCCCTCGCAGCTCGACTGGCGCGTGGTTCGCATCGACGGCGGCTACGCGCTCGAGGCCAGCAACCCGACGCCGTTCGTCATCAATTTCGGCAACGTGCTGCTGAATTCGGCCGGCCGCAAGCATGACGCCGGCATGGGCTACGTGCTGCCGCGCAGCACCCAACGGTTCCCGATCAAGGATCTCGCCGGCGCGCCCGCCGCGGACGCAACGGTCGAATTCGCCAATATCAACGACTGGGGCCGGGCAACCGACATCAAGCGTCCGGTCAGCGTCGCACCGTAACGCGACCGAAACCGTCGGTGCGCGCCCACCGCGCGTGTCGACTGCATCACCTCTTTTCGTCCGCCGTCGTCTCGGCTGTCCCGACGACCGGCACGGACACCCCGGACCTGCCCTTCGCCGCCGCCGCGCCACGCCACGCGCCCGCGCCCGCTCGATCCGAAACTTTGTGGAGTACTGCGCATGACCCCGACTCGACTGCCGCACCGCGGCGCGGCCGACCTGCCGCGCGTCAAGCCGATCCACCTGGTGGTGGCGGCCTGCGTCGCCGCGTGGTCCGCCGAGGGCCGCGCGACGACACCCGCGGTCGCCGAAGGCACGCTCGCGCAAGTCGAGTTCGACGGTGCGTTCATGCAGAATCGCCTGGGCAGGGATTTCGACGTGTCGCGCTTCGCCCGGCGCAACGTGACGGCCCCCGGCGTGTACACCGCCGACATTCATGTCGGTCCCGACTGGATCGGCCGCTATGACGTGCGCTTCGTGGCCGCGCCGGATTCGGGCGACGCACGGCCGTGCTTCGACCGCACGCTGCTCGAGCGCGTCGGCGTCGATTTCGGCAAGCTCGCGCCGGACGTCGTCGCGCGACTGGACGGCGACGGCGCATGCCTGCGACTCGACGAAGTCGTGCCGGGCGCCAGTGCGACATTCGACTTCACGCGACAGACGCTGAGGCTGTCGATCCCGCAGGCGTCGCTCGCGCGCAAGGCACGCGGCTACGTGAGCCCTGATCAATGGACTTCCGGCGAGACCGTCGGCCTGCTCGGTTACAACTTCAACCTCTATTCGTCGAAGGCCAGCGGCCACACCGCGCAGACGCAAGGCTATCTCGGCCTGAACGGCGGCGTGAACCTCGGCAACTGGCGCTTTCGCCACGAAGGCTCCTATTCCTGGTCGTCGCGCGGCGAGAGCCAGTACCAGGACATCGCGACCTATCTGCAGCGCGACCTGCCGTCGCTGTCGTCGCAACTCGTCATCGGCGAAAGCTACACGTCGGGCGAATTGTTCGACTCGACGCAGTTCCGCGGCGTGCGCCTGTCGACCGACGACCGGATGCTGCCCGACTCGCTGCGCGGCTATGCGCCGGTGGTGCGCGGCATCGCGAACAGCAACGCGAAGGTGACGATCCGCCAGAACGACGTGACGATCTACGAGACGACGGTCGCGCCCGGCAATTTCGAAATCGACGACCTCTACCCGACCGGATATGGCGGCGACCTGCAGGTATCGGTCGAGGAGGCCGACGGCTCCGTTCACTCGTTCTCGGTGCCCTACGCCGCCGTGCCGATGTCGCTGCGGCCGGGCGTCGGCCGCTACAGCTTCGTCGCGGGCTCGCTGCGCAATCCGCACGGGTCGAGCCAGCCGCTGTTCACGCAGGCAACGTACCAGCGCGGGCTGACCAACCTGCTGACGGCATACGGCGGCGTCACGCTCGCGGGCGGTTACGCATCGGCGATGCTGGGTGGCGCGTTCAACACGTCGTTCGGCGCGTTCGGCGCGGACGTCACGCATGCGCTGACCTCGATCCCCGGCGCGAAGCGCTACAGCGGCTCGAGCGTGCGCGTCAGCTATGCGAAGTCGGTCGAGGCGACCGGCACCGACATCGCACTCGCCGCGTATCGTTATTCGACGGACGGCTATTTCGGCCTCAACGACGCGATGCAGGCACGCGATGCCGCGCGCGACGGCCGCTCGGCCCAGTCGCTCTGGCGCCAGCGCCATCGCGCGTCGCTGGCGCTCACGCAGCGCCTCGGCGCGACCGGCGGGCGCATCAACGTCACGGCGTCGGCCGTCAACTACTGGAACCGCTCCGGCTCCGACGTCAACTACTCGGTCGGCTATACGAACCAGTTCCGCAACGTGTCCTACAGCCTGACGGCCACGCGGCAGCGCAATGCCGGCGGCGACATGGGCACGCTCTATTACGCCAGCGTCACGATCCCGTTCGGCCGCGAGCGCCCGATGACCGTCTCCGGCAACGTGTCGCGCGACACGCTCGGCCGCACCCGGCTGCAATCGACGCTGTCCGGATCGCTCGGCGAAGACCACGCGCTGTCGTACAGCGTCAGCGCGAACCATTCGTCCGGGCCGGATTCAGTCACGGACGGCAGCGCCAACGTCACGTATCGCACGCGCGCGGCGGAAATCAATGCCAGCGCGGGCGCGAGCGCGGACTTCCAGCAGGGTTCGCTCGGCGTGCGCGGCGCGCTGGTCGCGCACCGCGGCGGCATCACGTTCTCGCAACCGGTATCCGAGACGTTCGCGATCGTCGAGGCGCCCGGCGCGGCCGGCGCGCGCGTCACGAACGCGGCGGGCGTCAAGGTCGACGGCAACGGCTACGCGATCGTGCCGTACCTGACGCCATACAGCCTCAATACGGTCGCGCTCGATCCGAAGGGCATCCCGATGGATGTCGAGCTGAAGGAAACCAGCCGGCAGATCGCCCCGCGCGCCGGTGCGGTGCCGCTCATCCGCTTCGCGACCGACACCGGCCGCGCGGCGCTCGTCCAGGCGCGCCAGGCCGACGGCAAGCCGCTGCCGTTCGGTGCCACCGTGCATGACGAGACCGGCAAGGAAGTCGGCGTCGTCGGCCAGGCGAGCAAGATCTTCGCGCGCGGGCTCGTCGACAGCGGCTCGCTGACGGTTCAATGGGGCGCCGACCGCCGCTCGGTCTGTCGAATCGCCTACGAGCTGCCCGTTGCGGAACGTCGCAAACAATCGTCGGGCCTTCAGACCATCAAGAGCCTCTGCCAGCCCGACTCGACGACCGCCGGCATTCAATAAGGAATCCCCATGTTCAATTTCAATTCATCGTCCGCATCGACCCGAATGACGAGCCTGGCAGGCCTGACGTACCACGCACGCGGCGGCATTGCCCGACACTGCGCCCGCATGATCGCGGCTGCCTCGGGGGGGCTGCTTGCCTGCGTCGCGTTCGCGACCGATGCGACCGCCGGCTCCGCCCTCTATGCTTTCGGGCAGGCAACCGTCACCAGCCCCGGAAACGCCACGCCGGGCGTGGTCGTCGGGCGCTATTACTTCACGCCGCAGGACGTTTGCGGCGCGAGCACCTGCCAGATCACGAGCATCTCGATGTACCCGAAGGGCAGTTTTTCGCCCTCCGACGGCCCCGACCTTGAAACCAACGTGTCCGGCCTGTCGACGCGCATGATCATCGACGGCAACGTCGCCGTCTCGTCGACGAAAACGACACTGCGCAACACGCTCGAAATCATGCTGTTTCGCGACAGCCGGCAGCCGCAGGACGGGTCGCTCAATTCCGGCACGCTCAGCGCCTATTACACGATCCGTTACAAGTCCGGCATTTTCGGCGACTCGTCCATGATCTACCTCGCCGCGAAGGTCAGCTTCATCAACGGAACCTGCTCGATTCCCGACCAGACCGTCACGCTGCCGCCCGTGCAGCACCATGTGTTCAACGGCGTCGGTTCGACTGCCGGCGCGACGGATTTCCGGGTGCAGTTGAACAACTGCCCGGCCGGCTACAACCGGATCGGCTACCAGTTGGCCCCGCTGGACGACGTGGTCGCCGGCACGCCCGGCGGGATGCAGTTGCGCCCGGATGCCACGGCCACCGGCGTCGGCATCCAGATCGCCGACCCCACGACCGGCCAGCCGCTGCCGCTGAGGCAGTCGCACACGGTGACAGGCTACAACCGGGCCACCGGCGGATCGCCGTCGATTCAGCTCCGCGCGTCGTACTTGCAAACGGGCGCGAAGGTCGGCGGCGGTTCGGTTCATGCCGCGGCGCAGGTTCTGCTCGACTATCAATGAACGACGTCGGCGCACGCCTCGCCGCGACCTGACATCCGCGTGACGCGGCGGCGTGCGATACTCGGCACGCCGCGCGCCGATATCACCGCCGCAGGGAACCCCGGCGCGCCGCACGAGTCCATCTCCTTTCGTCAACAGCGCAACAGCAATAGGGAGGCGTTCATGCTGCAATTCATCGAAACCCTGGTCGTCGGGCTCATCGTCGGCCTCCTCGCCCGTGCGCTCAAGCCCGGCGACGACAAGATGGGCATCCTGATGACCGTCGTGCTCGGCGTCGTCGGCTCGCTCGTCGCCGGCTACATCGGCCGCGCCGCGGGCTGGTATGCGCCGGGCCAGGGCGCAGGCTGGATCGCATCGATCATCGGCGCGATCGTGCTGCTCGTCGTCGTGGGTGCGGTGCGCAAACGCGCAAGCTGACCTCAGCGTCGTTCACTCCGACGCAAACGGCCGCTCGTCACACACGAGCGGCCGTTTTCTTTTGGCGAATCGTCATCCTGGGGATTGGACGAATCGTTGAGCCCTCAACGATTTATCTGCAAATCCCGCATCCATTGGCACGCTTCCCCCGAGTCTACGTCATCGGCAATACCCCGACTTGCGGCCGCACAATTTTGAGATAAATTGATTGAAGGAACACGGCGTCGTTTGCTCGTCGTCGTTATTTCCGGTTTCTCACTCAAGAGGTTCGATGAAATTGCCGTTTACGCATACAGCACCGCAGCGTTGACGGACTGCCATTCGAGCGGCCTCGCTGCGACGCGCTTCCTCTCTGGAGCCTGTCATGAAGCATCGTTCGTTTGCCGCCTCGTTTGCCCTGGCTGCCTCGCTTCTGGCCTCGTCCTCGTCATTTGCCGCCGGCACGGGCGGCATCATCCACTTCACCGGCATGATCGTCGAGCCGCCCTGCTCGTTCGCGGTCGACACGGCCAACGCCGCGCATGCGCAGGTGCGGCCCGACTGCCCGCGCCCGGCGAGCGGACAAGTCGCGTTCGTCGACGCGGCCAGCCTGCGCACGATCAAGACCACGATCTTTACGCAGGCCTCCCGCGCAATCGTTTTACCTGACCGTCCGGGCAACGCGCGCGCGCCGATGATCGCCGTCGTGACTTACCAGTAGAAGCCCCCGCTGGAACCGCCGCGCGTCAGTCGCGGTGGCGTGCGATCCAGTCGCTGAACGCGCGGATCTTCTGCTGGCTGCCGATGTTCTCTGGATAGACGAAGAAATAGCGGGCGCCCGTCTCGAGCACGATGTCGAACGGCCGTTCGAGCCGGCGCGCGCTGACGTCGTCGTCGACGAGCGTCACGTCGCCGATCGCGACGCCGAAGCCCTGCGTCGCCGCGTTGGTCGCGAGGTCGAGCGTGTCGAAGGTCGGCCCGCGCTCCGCATCGACCGCGTGCTCGCCGGCGTAATCGAGCCACGCGCGCCAGTCGCGATGGTCGCGCGTCGGATGCAGCAGCGTATGGCGCGCGAGATCGCCGACCGCATCGAGCGGTGCGGCCTGCCGCAACTCGGGTGCGCACACCGGCGTCAGCCGCTCGTCGAACAGCGGCAGCGCGCACACGCCAGCGCCCGGCGACGTGCCGTAGACGACCGCCGCATCGAACGGTTCGGTCGAGAAATCGACGACGTGCTGCCACGCGGTCGTGATCTGCACATGGAGATCGGGATGCTCGCCCTGGAAGCGCATGATCCGCGGCAGCATCCAGCGCATCACGCAGGTCGGCACCTTCAGCGCGAGATCGGTGCGCTGCCGCGTGAGCTTCATCGAGATGTCCTCGATCCGCGCGAAGCTCTCGTCGACCACCGGCAACAACTGCTCGCCCTCGGCCGTCAGCGTGAGGCCCTTAGCATGCCGCCTGAACAGCGGAAAACCGTAGTGCGCCTCGAGCGTCTGGATCTGCCGGCTCACCGCGCCCTGCGTGATGCACAGCTGCTCGGCCGCGCGCGTGAAGCTGCGGTGGCGAGCCACCGTCGAGAAGATCTGCAGCGCGTGCAGGGGCGGAAGTCGGCGCATGGCGAACGGGAAACGGGAACGGAAAACGACGCGGAAGGACCGCGCGCCGACGCCGGCGCGCGCTGACCGACACGATAAGCCAAACGCCGGCTTCGCGCGAGACGCCGGGGACTCAGGCCGTCGCGGCGAGCGCGCCCGCCGCGATGCGCGCCGCCGATGCAACGACGTCCGCGCGCGCCGCGGCATCGGCCTGCGGCTGCGTGAACGACACGGCCATCACGATCGGCGCGCGCGACGGCGGCCACAGCACCGCGACGTCGGTCGTCGTGCCGAAGCCGCCGGTACCGGCCTTGTCGGCGACGCGCCAGCCGGGCGGCACGCCCGCCGCGATGCCGGTCGCGCCGCGTGCGCCGCCGACCATCCATTCGGTCAGTTGCGCGCGCTGCGGTTCGCGCAGCGTGTCGCCGAGCAGCAGCCGCTGCAGCGTGTCGACCATCGCGACCGGCGTCGACGTGTCGCGCTCGTCGCCGGGCGCCGCCTTGTTGAGTTCGGGTTCCCAATGATCGAGGCGGAAGGTGGTGTCGCCGCTTTCGCGCGCGAACGCCGTGACGGCCTGCGGGCCGCCGAGCACGCCCATCAGCAGGTTGCCCGCGCCCTTGTCGCCCGACTGCAGCATCGCCGCGCACAGCTGCGCGATCGTCATGCCGGTGTCGACGTGGCTCTCCGTAATCGGCGAGCCGGACACGATTTCGTAGCGGCGATACAGGATGCGGCGCGGCAGCAGCGATGCGTCGAGCGAGCCGCGCGCGAGCATCGCGGCGGCCGCCATGACTGCGTACGTGCCGCACAGCGGGAAGCGCTCGCGCGCATGGTGCGCGATGCGCACGCCGTTCGACGTATCGAGCGCGGCGACGCCGAGCCGCCCGTTCGAGGCTTTTTCGAGCGCGGCGAGTTCGGCTTGTGCGGCGTGGGCGCGCCCCTGGTCGGCGACCGGCGCGGACGTGCACGCGGCAACGAACGGCGCGGCAACGGCGGCGAGCAACAGCGAGCGGCGTGTCGGAGAGTGTTCCATGAATGAGGTCTGTTCTGTCGGAAACGGTGGCGCGAAGCAACGCGGCCGCGCATCGGCGACGCGCGACCGTTCACGCCGACGGTCGGCCCGCGACGGCATTCGCCGCGCATCCCCGAAAGACGCCCGTCGGCCCCGCGATAGCGGGATTCGCATGAACAAACCTTAGCGTAGCAGCGACCGCCGTCGCGTTCCAGCGAAACGGCCCCGCTTCACCCTTGCGACGAAGGCAGGTACGGCATCGGATTCACCGGCTTGCCGTCGCGTCGCACCTCGAACAGCAGCGCGACGCGCGAGTTGTCGAGGTCGCCCATCTCGGCGATCGCATCGCCCTGATGCACGATGTCGCCCGTCTTCACGAGCAGCTTGCGGTTGTGCGCATAGGCGGTCAGGAAATCCGCGTTGTGCTGGACGATAATCAGGCTGCCGTAATCGTTCAGGCCGGTGCCCGCGTACATCACGCGCCCATCTGCCGCGGCGCGGACCGGGTCGCCCGGCCGGCCGGCAATCTGGATGCCGCGGTTCTGCCCGGGCCGGAACCCTTCGACGATCTTGCCGGTCGCCGGCCACTTGAGCGCGACGCCGCCCGCATGACGCTTCGTTTCCTTGACGACCTGACGGTCGTTCGCGGTCGACGCGCTGGCCGGCGACGTGGCCTGCGCAGTTCCCTGATTCCCCGCCGCGCCATTGCTCGCGACGACCTGCGTGCCGGCCGCGCCCGCAGGCGGCAACGGCTGCTGCTTGACGATCCGCAGCACCTGCCCCATGCGCAGCCTGCCGTTCGCGGCCAGCTTGTTCCAGGTGCGCAAGTCGGCCACGCTGCAATCGTTCGCGGTGGCGATGCCCGTCAGCGTGTCGCCGCGTTTCACGACGTACTTCCGCGCGACGAGAATCGGCGCGGCCGGCATCGGCGCGGCCGGCATCGTGGCGGCCGGCGGCGCCGCGGCGGACGAGCTCGAATCAGAGGGCTGCGCCGCCAGCGTGTCGCTCGGCGGAACGGACTGCGTATTTGCACAACCGGCCATGGCAAGCACGGCGGCCAGGCCCGACAGCCACGCCGCCTTGCGGTGAATCTCGCGCGTTTTCATGGACGATCCGACTCCGGTTTGACAATCTTTCAAGCATCTCAAAAACGGAACGGCCGACGTGTAACCGGATGCAAACAATGATGACAAACGATCACGGACCGGATGCCGGCCGGCATTCGCTACCGGTAATACGGTCCGATCCGGAAAAACTTGATGGTCTGGGCGCAGAAAAACGGAAGAATTTTCGTCACAAAAAACTATGGTTCATTTGTTTCGATAGTCGCGCGACGACATTCATCGCAACCATGCGACGAATTCGGCACCGGCCCACGCGACACCGATGCACAGGAACAGCAGATGCAGCGCGATCTTGAAGGACACACCCCATGACGAATCGATCCGCATGACGGGCTCCCCGGTTGATGTGTGTCCATGATCGGGCGTCGATCGCGCCCCGAAAATGCGGAAGCGACGAACCGGGTCTCAGGCTGGCCCTGAGACCGCCGCCGCGGTTCCTGCTAACTTATCGGCCATTCCCCCAGCCATCCCTCCGCCCATCATGCGCTTCGACCTGACCGACCTGCGGCTCTTCCTGAACATCTGCGAAGCCGGCACGATCACGGGCGGCGCCGAGCGAACGCACATCACGCTGCAGGCCGCGAGCGAGCGCATTCGCGGGATGGAGGACGAGCTGGGCGTGCCGCTGCTGCACCGGACCAAGTCCGGCGCGCAGGCCACCGACGCGGGCCGCGCGCTCGAACACCACGCGCGCACCGTGCTGCAGCAGATCGATCACATGCGCGGCGAACTGCAGCAATACGGCCAGGGGCTGCGCGGCCATATCCGGTTGCTGTGCAACACCGCGTCGCTGAGCGAATACCTGCCTGATGCGCTGGCCGATTACCTGCCGCACCATCCGAAGCTGTCGATCAGCGTCGAGGAACGCTCGAGCCAGGAGATCGTGCATGCGATCCGCAACAAGACGGCCGAGGTCGGCATCGTCGCCGATTCGGTCGGGCTCGGCGGCCTCGAACAGAAGCCGTTCCGCGAAGACTGGCTGATCGTCGTCGTGCCGGCCACGCATCCGCTCGCGTCGTACGGCGCGGTCGCGTTCGACGACATCGCCGGCGAAGACTTCATCGGCCTCACCGACGGCAGCGCGCTGCAGGTGCATCTCGCCGACCAGGCGCGCGCGCTCGGCAAGCGGATCCGCTATCGCGTGCAGTTGAAGAGCTTCGACGCGATCTGCCGCATGATCGCGAGCGGCGTGGGCATCGGCATCGTGTCGCGGCATGCGGCCGAGCGCGCGATGCAGACGATGGACGTGCGGCTCGTCGAGTTGTCCGATCCGTGGAGCCATCGGAAACTGACGCTCTGCGCGCGGTCGTTCGACGCGCTGCCGAAGTACACGCGCGAGTTCGTCGCGTTCCTGTCGGGCGACGCGCCGCCGCCGTAACGCGCGCCGCATTCGATTCGTCCCATCGACCTACGGAGACATCGCCATGACCGATACCGATCTCGCCACCCGCTATCGCGCGTATATCGACTGCCTGAACCGGCAGGACTGGACGGCGCTCGGCGAATACGTGTCCGACGACGTGATCCACAACGACCGGCCGCTCGGCCTCGCCGGTTACCGCGCGATGCTGGAGCAGGACTTCCGCGACATTCCCGATCTGCGCTTCGACATCCGGCTGCTCGTGTGCGAGCCGCCGCGCGTCGCGTGCCGCCTTCGCTTCGCGTGTTCGCCGAAAGGAACGTTCATGGGGCTCGCCGTCGACGGCCGCAAGGTCACGTTCGCCGAAAACGTGTTCTACGAGTTTCACGACGGCAAGATCCGCCAGGTGTGGTCGGTGATCGACAAGGCGGCGATCGAGAAGCAGCTTTGAACGTCGTCGAAACGGCGGGTCGGCGCATGCGGCGGCGGGTGGCCGTGAGCGGTTCGCTGCATTCTGATTCTTATGGATAACGTTTTCTCTCTTCATGCACCGAGAACCCGTTTCCCGCCCATGCTTGCCCTCCCCGCTTCAAAGCTTTTCTTTCGCACGATGACCACGCGATCGTCAAGATAAACATCCCGACGATTTACGCGTAATTCCGATTCCCCTCTCGCACGCCCCGGCTTCCTCCATTCGGGTTTCTACCGGCGCATCCGATGTGAAAGTTCATTGACATCGCGCCGATCGATGCCTAAATTTGGAAAACGTTTTCCAATGCACAAGCGCGACGCCGATCACGGCCCGTGCAGGGGGAACGCTTGCCTGCTCGATTTGCGATTCAGGCCGTCCGTCTTCAGGGATCAGGGTTTGCAAGGCGGACGCCCGGTACGGGCACCGAGCGCGGCATCGGCGACACGTGCCCGTGCTTCATCACTATTCAAAATTGGAGACACCATGCATCCGCGCAGCAGATTCGCGCTCGGCGCCGCGCTCAGCGCCCTTTCCGTCGTGCTCGTCAGCGCGTGCGGCGGCAACGACGTGACCGACACGCCGTCGGCGCCCCCTACGTCCACCCCGCCCGCGCTCGCAGCGAACTCGCTGCAGGCGCTCGTCTACGGCGCGCCCGACACCCGCGTGCCGGCCGGCACGAACATCCCGCTCACGATGATGGGCCAGATGCGCGCGCTGTTCGACCTGATCCGGAAATCGCCCGATTTCACGCAGGTGGTGATGGATCTCGGCGACGGCACGCCCGTCCACGTGCTCGACACGAATACCGGCGACAAATTCCTGCCCGGCAAGCTCGCGCTCGGCCTGTCCTACATCCTGATCGACATGAAGGCGAAGAACGACCCGCAATACGCGAGCTACCTCGCGACGTACCAGACGATCACGACCGCGATGATGGCGCAGTCGGGCGGCAACTACGCGTATGCGAATACCTCGTGGGGCGAGTACTACTACCTCGTCGCGCTGAACAACCTGAAGGCGCACGGCATGCTCAACGAAGTCTTCAGCGATGCGATGCTGGCGACGCTGCAGCAGCGGCTCACGTTCTGCGACATGTTCGGCCCCGATGCGAGCGGCAAGACCACGACCTGCCCGGCCGCCGGCACGCCGATCGACATCGCGTCGCTCAACACCGCGCAGAACTACTATGCGGTGTCCTACGGCATTGCCGGGCTGCGCCAGAAGCTCGGCTGGAGCAGCCCGTCGTTCGCATCGAAGACCGATCCGGCGGTCGCGACGATGAGCGCACGCGACGCGCTGCTGTACACGCTGACGAACCACATCCGCAACGACTCGTCGGGCGGGTTCTCCGACGAAGCATCGAACACGCACACGACCTACTACGACCAGGCGCGCTTCGACCGCTACAGCACGCTGCTGATCGGCGAAGTGGTCGAGCGCACGTTCGAGATGGGCAACGAAGCGAATCTGACGCCGGAGCTGAAGGGCTATCTGCGCAAGTCGGTCGACCTGATCCTGCCGCAGTTGAACGCCGACGGCCAGGGCTTCAACTACGGCCGCTCGATCGGCCCGTACGGCGATTCCGCGTTCATGGAGGTGCTGACGGCCGCGGCCAATGCCGGCGTGCTGACCGATCGCGAGAAACAGGTTGCGTATGCATTCATCTATCAGGCCGCGCGTCGTTTCGACACGTACTGGTACGACCCGTCGCTGCCGACGCCGTCGGTGAACATGTGGGTCAAGGGCCGCGGCACCGACACGTATCGCGGCAAGCCGCGCGTGATGGGCGAGAACTTCAGCCTGCTGCACCAGTACCTGTACGTGAACGCATGGTGGAACAAGCTCGGCTTCGGCGGCCAGGCGCCGATGGCCGATGCGGACTACCGCGCGTGGCTCGACGCGCTGCCGCGCTACACGCTCACCTGGTACAACCAGCCGGGCGATGCCGCGCATCCGTACAGCGCCGCGCTGCTCACCGTGCGCGACGGCCGGCGCGTGATCAACCTGAACCTCAGCCAGGCGCCCGACTACGACGCATACACGCCGTATTACCCGGTGCCGTTCTCGGACAAGCTGATCTACGGCACGACCGACCTCGGCTATGCGCTGCTGGTGCCGCAGGTGACGTACAACGCGAAGACCTACATTCCCGTCACGTACTACAAGAACCTGAACGTGCAGCAAAGCAACGGCCAGGTGATCGTGTCGTTCGATACGACGAAGTTCCGCGTCGCGTCGAAGAACACCGCGTACACGACGGATCTCGACCTGCAGGTGCACACGGTGCTGACGTTCGCGCACGGCATGATCTCGCGCAGCGATACGCTGAGTTCGGGCACGCTCGCGGGCAACCTCGCGGTCGAGACGGACTTCACGTCGTTCGCGGATTTCGCGTCGACGCAGGCCAACGGCGACGGCGTGTCGGTAACGTACGCAAACAGCGCGGCGACGCGCTATGCGGCATCCGGGTTCGACAACTGCGCGCTGTCCGCCTTCGACACCGCGAACGGCACGACGAATCCGCTGTCGACGACGCCGATCGGGCAGTTGCATTCGAACTTCGCGTGCACGACGAAGCCGTTCGCGCTCGGCGCGGGCGCGACCCGCACGGTCGGGTGGACGCTGAAGTACGCCGATCCGGCGTAAGCGACAAGACCGCGCTCCCGCGCCCCTTCCCGAAGCCGGTTGCCGAAGCCGGCTTCGGGATCATGCAGTGCCCGGGCCCGCGTTCACCACCACCGCGATCCCGCCATATACGCGCCCAGCGCGATCAGCCCGACGAAGAAGCAACGCTTGAACATCTTCTCGCTCATCACGCGCCGCGCGTATTGGCCACCGGCCATCCCCGCCAGCGCGGGCACGAGCGCGAGCGCCGACACGCCGAGATCGACCGTCTGCAGCGCGCCCGTCACGCGCAATTGCAAGCCGAGCACGATCGTCGATGCGGTAAACGACAGCCCGAGCGCCTGGATCAGATCGTCCTTGGACAACCGCAGCGCCTGCAGGTACGGCACGGCCGGTACGACGAACACGCCGGTCGCGGCCGTCACGACGCCCGTCAGGTAGCCGACCACGGCCGACAGCCATGTTTCATGGCGGCCCGGCGCGGGCAATCGCGCCGCCGCCAGCCCCCATACCCCGTAAAGCACGAGCACGACGCCGAGCGCCGCGTGCGTCCATGTGCTGCCGGCCGCGAGCGCCGGCAGCCCGCCCGTCAGCGTGCCGACCGTCAGGCCGGCGAGCAGCGGCCACAGCCGGCGCAGCAGCGCGCCGAACGACGGGCCGAGCCACAACTGCCACACGTTGGTGATGAACGACGGCACGAGCAGCAGGCTCGCCGCGGCCGACGGCGGCATCGCGAGCGTCAGCAGCCCCATCGCGATCGTCGGCAGCCCGAGCCCGATCATCCCCTTCACCGCGCCGGCCAGCAGGAAAACCAGCACGATGATCGTCAGCGTCTGAATTGACATGGCGGCATTCGTCCGTTGAGTACGGCGCCGATGGTGCCTGCCCGCCATGCCGCCCGCCATCTGGCTTTGCCTGAGGCTGGCTCGGGCCCGCCGGACGGGGCTTCGGGGCCCCGACCCGGCCCCATGCATCACCCCCGGCCCTGCTCGCTGTCGAGGTGCGCCATCTGCGCGGCCGGATAGCGCTCACCGGCAGCCGCCCCGGCGGGAACCGCCGCTTCGATGCGTGTACGCTCTTCGACCGTTAGTTGCAATTCTGTCGCCAGCAAACCGTCCTGCAGTTGCGTGCGCTTGCGCGCGCCGACCAGCGGCACGATGTCGGCGCCACGCGACAGCGCCCACGCAATCGCGACCTGCGCCGGATTGCTGCCCTTCTCGTCGGCGATCGCGCGCAGCGCGTCGACCAGCGCGAGGTTGTGCGCGAGGTTCTCGCCCTGGAAGCGCGGGCTCGCCGCGCGGAAATCGCGCTCGCCCTGCCGCGCCGCCGTCCAGCGCCCGCCCAGCAGCCCGCGCGACAGCACGCCGTAGGCCGTCACGCCAATGCCGAACTCGCGGCAGACGGGCAGGATCTCGGCCTCGATCCCGCGCGACAGCAGCGAATATTCGATCTGCAGATCGGCGATCGGCGCGACGGCGGCCGCGCGGCGGATCGTGTCCGCGCCGACTTCCGACAGCCCGATATGGCGCACGTAGCCGGCCTTCACGAGATCGGCGATCGCGCCGACCGTCTCCTCGATCGGCACCGCCGGATCGACCCGCGCCGGCCGGTAGATGTCGAGGTAGTCGGTGCCGAGCCGCTTCAACGAATAGGCGACGAAGTTCCGGATCGCCGCGGGCCGCGCGTCGTAGCCGGCAAACCCGCCGGCCGGATCGCGCAGCGCGCCGAACTTCACGCTGATCACCACCTGGTCGCGCGCCCGGCCGCGCAGCGCGTCGCGGATCAGCATCTCGTTGTCGCCCATCCCGTAGAAGTCGCCGGTATCGAGCAGCGTGATGCCGTGGTCGAGCGCCGCGTGCAGCGTCGCGATGCTTTCGTCGCGATCGGCCGGCCCGTAGAGATCCGACATCCCCATGCAGCCGAGCCCGATCGCCGAAACCTGTGGGCCCGTGCGGCCCAGTTGACGCCTGTCCATGTCCGTTTCCTTCGAATGGTGAGTGGATGAAACGGATTCTGGCCGCACGACGCCGCGCGATAAACGCGAAACGCCCCACCAAACCATTCGACGGTGATTAACAATGGAGCCTTGTTCCCGTTCCCGCCAAGGTTCTCGCCCGCATGGACCATCTGCAAGCAATGCGCGTCTTCGCGCGCGTCGCCCATCTCGGCAGCTTCACGAAAGCGGCCGAGCAGCTCCAGCTGCCGCGCCCGACGGTCAGCAATGCCGTCCAGTATCTGGAAAAGCACCTGAAGATCCGCCTGCTGCAACGCACGACGCGGCGCGTCGCGCTGACGGCCGAGGGCGCGACCTACTACGAGCGCTGCGTGCAGTTGCTCGCCGACCTCGACGATGCGGAGACCCTGTTCGAGGATGCCGGCGCGTCGCCGCGCGGCGTGATCCGCGTCGATCTGCCCGAGCGGTTCGCGCTGAACCAGGTGATTCCGGCACTGCCCGATTTCCACGCGCGCTATCCCGACCTGCGCATCGCGATCAGCACGACCGACCGCTTCGTCGATCTCGTCGCGGACGGCATCGACTGCGCGGTGCGGGTCGGCGTGCTGTCCGACACGTCGCTCGTCGCGCGGCGCGTCGGCGAAATGGCGCAGATCAACTGCGCGTCGCCCGCGTATCTCGCGCGACACGGCCTGCCCCGCTCGCCGGACGATCTGCCGGACCACGTCGCGGTCGGCTATTTCTCGAGCCGCACGGGCCGCGAGCTGGACTGGGAATATACGGACATGGATTCGGGCGAGATGCACACGGTGAAGATGCACAGCGTCGTGTCGGTCAACAGCTCGCAGGCGTATCTCGCGTGCTGCCTCGCGGGCCTCGGGCTGATCCAGGCGCCGCGCGACGGGCTCGCGCCGCTGCTCGCCGACGGCTCGCTGGTCGAGGTGCTGCCGGAATGGAATGCGGGGCCGCTGCCCGTGTCGGTGGTGTTTCCGACCGGCCGGCATCTCGCGCCGCGCGTGCGGATCTTCGTCGACTGGCTCGCGGAAACGCTCGGCGGCGCGCACCGCGCAGGATGACGGCAGCAACCGGCGCCGGGCCACCCACTGCGCGGCGCCGGCCGGTCAGGACCTCAGAACTTGTGGCGGATCGCGGCGCGCACCGCGAACTGGTTCGACGACGCCGACGGGCCGTCGGTCCCGACGACATAGCCGCCGTCGGCTGCCGTGCCCGTCTTGTCGCCGCCCACCTTCTGCCACGCGCCCTGCAGGTACACGTCGGTGCGCTTCGACAGGCTGTAGTCGGCCATCAGGCCGACCGTGTGGTACTTCGGCTTGAACGAACCGGCCGCGGCGTCGTACTTGCCGTCCGTATACACGTACTGCGCGCCGAGGTAGAACTCGGGCGTGAGCTGGTACTTGCCGTTGATCTCGAAGTTCTGGAACTTCGTCGCGGTCAGCCCGAGGCCGGCGAACGTCGACGCCGGCAGGTAGACCGTCGATACCGGGTTCTTCACGTCGGTCTTCGTATAGACGACGCCGACCGTCGCCGGGCCGAACGTGTAGTTGACGCCGCCGCCGAAGATGCGCAACCGATCGGCGACGAAGTTCGCGTCGTCGGCCGCGATCGCGCCCGCGTTGCCGATGCCCGGGTTGTTCGCCTGCAGGTACGCGGCCGCGACCTGCAGCCCGGCCAGCGAATACTGCGCGCCGATGCTGTACTGGCGGTTGTTCGAGAAGCCCGTGCTGTTGCTGAAGCTGTACGTGCCGCCGAAGGTCAGGCCGTTCCAGTCGGCGCTTGCGTACTTGACCGTGTTGTTGACGCGGAACGAGTTGTCCGTGTTGTCGTTGTCGAACGGGTGCGAGAACAGCGTGCCGCCCCAGTTGCCGTTCGCGGTCAGCGGCGCGAGATAGTCGACGACGGCATCGTACTGACGGCCGAAGGTCAGCGTGCCGAAGCGAGACTCGGACAACCCGACGAACGCCTGACGGCCGAACATGCGGCCGCCTTGGCCGAGCCGGCCGTTGTTCACGTCGAAACCGTTTTCCAGCGTGAAGACCGCCTTCAGCCCGCCGCCGAGATCCTCGCTGCCCTTCAGGCCCCACCGGCTGCCCTGAGCATAGCCGCTTGCGAGCTGGTAATTGGTCTTTCCGACCCCATTGACGTTGACGTTGTTCGTGTAATTGAAGCCTTCGTCGATCACGCCGTACAGCGTCACGCTGGTCTCGGCAAAGGCCGGCGCGGCGAAGGCGGCGAGCGCGGCGACAAAAATGACGTGCTTCCTCATGACGAATCTCCGGAGCCGGGGGCCGGGCAGGCCATGCGCCCGGCGAATTGTTCGATCTGTTGTATGTGTGGCCCGCAGGGCGGACGACGCGGTGTGCGGCCGCGTGAGGACAAAATGGTGTCACGACGCAAACCGCCCGTCCATGGGGTGCGGGTCGTCGCGCGCAAAGCGTTGCGCTCGTCCAACTGCCCCTTGCGCGGACGGCCTGACCGGGCTTGTCGGTAGCGGCCGGCCGGCCCGCCATTCGCGTAAACCCGGAAGGCTTCGCATCGATGGCACAATGCGCATCCGTTCGCCATTTCTTCACGAAGTCATGCTTGACCCCGATTCATGCGCGGCGCGTGCCGGCCGTGCCCGCGGCCCGTGCCGAAAGGCGCCCCGATGACCGCGCCGGCCCGAGCCGGCCGCTACGCCGAGCTCGATTTCTTCCGCGGCCTCGTGCTGCTCGTCATCGTCGTCGACCACATCGGCGGCAGCATCCTGTCGCGCGTGACGCTGCACGCGTACGCGCTGTGCGACGCGGCCGAGGTGTTCGTGTTCCTCGGCGGCTTCGCGACCGCCATTGCGTACAACTCGCTCGCCGAGCGGCATGACGAGGCCGCCGCACGCCAGCGTTTCATCCGGCGCGCGTTCGAGATCTACCGCGCGTTCCTCGTGACGGCCGGCCTGATGCTGCTGATCACCGCCGCGCTGAACGCGCTCGCGATCGACGGCCCGAACATGCCGACCAACGATCTCGACGGGCTGCTGCACAAGCCGCTCGCCGCGCTGCGCGACATCCTGCTGTTCCGCCGCCAGCCGTACCTCGCGTCGGTGCTGCCGATGTACGCGTTCTTCGCGCTGCTCGTCCCGCTCGCGCTGCCGCTCGCGCGCACGCAGCCCTGGCTGATGCTCGCGTTCAGCGGATCGCTGTGGTACGCGGCGCCGCACGTCGCACGCTTCTTGCCGACCGTCGAAGGCGCGCCGTGGGATTTCAACCCGTTCGCGTGGCAATTCCTGTTCGTGCTCGGCGTGATCGCGCGCTGCCAGCCCGTCTACCAGACCCTCGCGCCGAAGCCGCAGGGCTGGCTGCTGACGGCCGCGGCGCTCGCGATCGTCGCGGCCGGCGCGTACTACCGGCTGCGCATCGAGCCGTTCCCGACCGATCCGTCGATCAAGCAGAACCTCGGCGCGCTACGGCTCGTGAACTTCCTCGCGATCGCGTGGCTCGCCGCCAAGCTCGTGCACCTCGGCTGGATGAAGAAGGTCGCGCACGCGATGCCGTGGATCGGCACGATCGGCCGGCAGGGATTGCTGTGCTTCGTCGCGGGCACCGGCATCTCGCTCGCGGTCGATTCGCTGCTCTACCAGGCGACCGAAGGCTATCTCGACGTGCCGCTCGGCCTGACCGCCGACGTGGTCGCGATCGGACTGCTGTATCTGGTCGCCAAACTCTACGGGCCGCTCGTCGCGCGGCTGCCGTTCGGTTCGCGGCCATGACGCGCCGCGCCGTCATGCGCCGCTGCTACGATAGCCGGCGCCACTCCTGAAACGATTCGCCATGCGCCGACTCGCCCTTCCATTCGCCCTCGCCCTGATCGCCGGCGCGATCGCCACCGCCCACGCCACGCCACCGTCGCCCGCGCCTGCCGCTGCGCCGGCCATATCGCCCGCGCCGCCGGCCGTCCAGACCGCGACGACGCCATCGGCCGCGCAGGAGCCGCCCGCCAATCCGGGCAGCAGCGTCGTGCTGCGCACGTTCCGGTCGGCGTCGCTTAAGCGCGACTGGTCGTACACGGTCTACCTGCCGCCCGGCTACAACCCGGAAGGCGCGCGCTACCCGGTGATGTACCTGCTGCACGGCAACGCGGGCAACGCGAACGACTGGGTCACGCAAGGCCGGCTGCAGGCCACCGCCGACACGCTGATCGAGCGCCACGACATTCCGCCGGTCGTGATCGTGATGCCGCAGGGCGGCACCGACTGGTACGTCGACCGCAAGGAGAAGATGCAGAGCGCGTTCCTCAACGACCTGCTGCCCGAAGTCGAAGCGCACTTCGCGGTGTCGAACCAGCGCGCGGGCCGCGCGATCGGCGGCGTGTCGATGGGCGGCTTCGGCGCGCTGCGCTTCTCGCTGCTCGAACCGGGGCTGTTCTGCGGCGCGATGCTGCTGAGCCCCGCGATCTATGCGAACGAGCCGCCGCTCAATTCCGCCGCGCGCTACGTCGGCGTGTTCGGCGACCGGCAGTTCGATTCGCGCGTGTGGCACGAGCTGAACTACCCGGCACTGCTGCGCGGCTATTTCGCGCGCAACTGGCGCGTGCCGATGTTCATCGCGGCCGGCGACGACGACCTGACGATCCAGGCGGAATCGAGCGTGCTGTACACGCACCTGCGCCGCGCGCAGAACCCGGCCGAGCTGCGCATCGTCGACGGCGGGCATACGTGGGACGTCTGGCGCGGGTTGCTCGGGCAGGGGTTGAAGTATGCGCTGGAGTGCGTGAAGTGACGGCCGGCGGGCGTTGTCCCGCCGTGCCGCTCGCTCGGCTCCGCGTTCAGCGAAAACCACGGCATCCGATGCACTTGACGGCGTCGCCTGAATCCGTACCCGCCGCATTTCGTCTACATTGCCGAAGTGGCGATGACATCGTTCGTCGCCTGCCTCCCCTACTCGACCCGCAGGAAATCACGCCATGTCCGTCTCGAAGAAATTCGCCGCCGTCACGGGCGCCGGCTCCGGCATCGGTCGCGCCGCGGCCCTCGCACTCGCCCAGGCCGGCTTCACCGTCGCGCTGCTCGGGCGCACGGAGGCGTCGCTGCGCGACACGCAGCACGCGATCCGCGCCGCCGGCAGCGACGCCGACGTGTTTCCCGTCAACGTCACCGACGAGGCCTCGGTCGACCACGCGTTCGCACAGATCGCGCAACGGTTCGGCCGGCTCGATGTCCTGTTCAACAATGCCGGGCGCAACGCCCCGGTCGTGTCCCTCGACGAATACGAACTCGACGTGTGGAACAGCGTCGTCGCGACGAACCTGACCGGCGTCTTCCTGTGCGCGCGCGCCGCGTGGCGGCTGATGAAAACGCAAATGCCGCAGGGCGGCCGGATCATCAACAACGGCTCGATCTCGGCGCACGCACCGCGCCCCGATACGATCGCGTACACGGCCACCAAGCACGCGGTGACCGGTATCACGAAGTCGCTGGCGCTGGACGGCCGCCGGTACAACATCGCGTGCGGCCAGATCGATATCGGCAACGCCGCGACGTCGCTCACGGAACGGATGACGCAAGGCGTCCCGCAAGCGGACGGCAGCCTGGCGCCCGAGCCGCGGATGGACGTCGCGCATGTCGCGAACGCGGTCGTCCAGATGGCGAATCTGCCGCTCGACACCAACATCCTCAACATGACGATCATGGCGACTGCGATGCCGTTCGTCGGGCGCGGATAGCGCGCGCCGCGGCCCGTGCCGGGAGACGGCGTTCACGCACTGGCTGCTACCGAATCACTCCGTCGCAACGACGCCGCATGCAAGCACGTTCGCGACGCAGATTCAGTGCGGCAGGCTGATCGCTCGCCGCTCGTCCTCGAGCAGTTGCGTCAGCGAAGCGTGCAACCGTTCGAGGCTGCACGGCGGTAGTGCGAAGCTTGCCCAACCGAGCCCGCCATGACGCAGTAACAGCACCACGCCGCCCTGCACCGGATGGCGCTCGGCATACCAGCAGGGATCCATTTCCGTCACGAATTGCTGCCCGTGTGGCGGACGCTCCGGCACCGCCGGCTGCATCGACGCGCGCAGCAGACTCAAGTACTGGATGACTGCGTCCACGTCTTCCGGATCGAGCACGGCTGCGCCCCGTTCGATCGACATCAGCACCACGAGCTTGCCGCGCTCCTCGATCATCTTGATGCTCAACGGTTGTGTCATTTTTGTCGTCCTTGCCGGAATTACGCGATCCAATTATCGACCTCGGTACACGTGAACCGGCTGAAGATTCGTGAACTGCGCATGAATCTTTTTTTAGAAAGCGCTGGAAAAGTGCGCAGCTTCATCGGCTATGTGGTTGCCCACTATCGCACGCCCGACCGCACCGCCACGCATCTCGCCGCCGCCTGATTCCCCCGGCATCGCGCACGCCGTGGCACACATCCCGACGTCGAAGACGATCCGCGGCTCGCGGCCACCAGCCCGGTTAAGCCCACCCGTTCCTTAAAACTTGTTTCATCTTTTTTGCGACCGGCTGTTAGTGGCCGCTCCGCAGAATGCGCTCATCGGTTGCGCCTCGGGTTTTTCCCGACGACGCGCACATCCGGCTCTTCTTCACGACGATATTGAACGGAGCAGCACCTCATGCTGAAAATTGTCCGGCTCGCGCTCGCCCGGCCCTATACGTTCGTCGTACTGGCGCTGCTGATCCTGATCGCGGGCCCGCTCGCGGCGGTCCGAACGCCGATCGACATCTTCCCGGACATCCGCATCCCGGTGATCAGCGTCGTCTGGAACTACGCGGGCCTGCAGCCGGACGACATGTCCGGACGCGTGATCACGTACTACGAGCGCACGCTCGGCACGACGGTCAACGATGTCCAGCATATCGAGTCGCAATCGTTCCGCGGCTACGGCATCGTGAAGATCTTCTTCCAGCCGACGGTCGATATCCGCACGGCGACCGCGCAGGTCACGTCGATCTCGCAGACCGTGCTCAAGCAGATGCCGCCCGGCACCACGCCGCCGCAGATCCTCAACTACAACGCGTCGACCGTGCCCGTGCTGCAGATCGCGCTGACCAGCAACACGCTCGACGAACAGAAGCTCGGCGATTACGCGGTCAACTTCATTCGACCGCAGTTGCTGTCGGTGCCGGGCGTTGCGATTCCGACGCCGTACGGCGGCAAGACACGTGAAGTGCAGATCGATCTCGACCCGCAGGCGCTGCAGTCGAAAGGGCTGTCGGCGCAGGACGTCGCGCACGCGCTCGCGCAGCAGAACCAGATCATCCCGGCCGGCACGCAGAAGATCGGCCGCTTCGAATACAACATCAAGCTCAACAACAGCCCGCTCTCGCTCGACGCGCTGAACGACCTGCCGATCAAGTCGGTCGACGGCACGACGATTTATGTCCGTGACGTCGCGCACGTGCGCGACGGCTATCCGCCGCAGGGCAACATCGTGCGCGTGGACGGCCACCGCGCGGTGCTGATGAGCATCCTGAAGAACGGCTCGGCCTCGACGCTCGACATCATCGCCGGCGTGAAGGCGAAGCTGCCGCTGGTCGAACAGACGCTGCCGCCGGGCCTGAAGCTCGTCACGATGGGCGACCAGTCGACCTTCGTGAACGGCGCCGTCAGCGGCGTCGCGCGCGAAGGCATCATCGCCGCCGCGCTGACCTCGCTGATGATCCTGCTGTTCCTCGGCTCGTGGCGCTCGACGCTGATCATCGCCGCGTCGATCCCGCTGGCCGTGCTGTCGGCGATCGCGCTGCTCGCGGCCACCGGCGAAACGCTCAACGTGATGACGCTCGGCGGCCTCGCGCTCGCGGTCGGGATCCTGGTCGACGATGCGACCGTGACGATCGAGAACGTGAACTGGCACCTCGAACAGGGCAAGGACACGCGCACCGCGATCGTCGACGGCGCGAAACAGATCGTGATGCCGGCGCTCGTCTCGCTGCTGTGCATCTGCATCGTGTTCGTGCCGATGCTGATGCTCGACGGCATCTCGCGCTTCCTGTTCGTGCCGATGGCCAAGGCGGTGATCTTCTCGATGGCATCGTCGTTCGTGCTGTCGCGCACCTTCGTGCCGATGCTCGCGCAATACCTGCTCAAGCCGCACGCATCGGCCGGTCACGCGTCGGGCGAACTGGCCGCGGTCATGGATCCGCACGCGGGCCATGCCGGCGCGCACGACGTCCCGCCGTCGCGCAATCCGCTGGTGCGCTTCCAGCGTGCGTTCGAGCGCCGCTTCGAAGCCGTGCGCGCGTCGTACCGAATCCTGCTCGGCCTCGCGCTCACGCGCCGCAAGCCGTTCGTCGTCGCCTTCCTCGGCATCGTGGCCGCGTCCTTCCTGCTCGCCCCGTCGCTCGGCCGCAATTTCTTCCCGACCATCGATTCCGGCGAGATCGCGCTACATGTGCGTGCGCCGGTCGGCACACGTGTCGAGGAAACCGCCGCCGAGCTCGACCGCATCGAGAGCACGATTCGCGGCGTGATCCCGCCCGCGCAGTTGCGCACAGTGATCGACAACATCGGCTTGCCGAACAGCGGGATCAACCTGACCTACAACAACAGCGGCACGCTCGGGCCGCAGGACGGCGACATCCTGATCTCGCTGTCGCACGATCACGCGCCGACCGCCGACTACGTGCACACGCTGCGCGAACGCCTGCCGCGCGCCTATCCGGGCACCACGTTCTCGTTCCTGCCCGCCGACATCGTCAGCCAGATCCTCAACTTCGGCGCGCCGGCGCCGGTCGACCTGCAGGTGGCCGGCCCGAACCAGCAGGCCAATCTCGCTTATGCGCGCGAGCTGTACCGCAAGCTGCGGCTGGTCGCCGGCGTCGCCGATCCGCGCATCCAGCAGGCCAGCACCTATCCGCAGTTCACGGTGACGGTCGATCGCACGCGCGCCGACCAGCTCGGCATCACCGAGCAGGACGTGACGAACTCGGTGGTCGCGACGCTGGCCGGCACCAGCCAGGTCGACCCGACCTACTGGCTCAACCCGCACAACGGCGTGTCCTATCCGATCGTCGCGCAAACGCCGCAGTACAGGATGACCACGCTGTCGGCGCTGCGGAACCTGCCGGTCACCGGCGCGAACGGCCAGTCCCAGTTGCTGGGCGGCCTGGCCACGATCACGCGCGGCGTCGGCAACGCAGTGGTGTCGCACTACAACATCGAACCGCTGTTCGACATCTACGCGACCACCCAGGGGCGCGACCTCGGTGCGGTCGCGGCCGACATCGACGGCATCGTCAAAGCCACCGCGAAGGATCTGCCGAAGGGCTCGACCGTCACGCTGCGCGGCCAGGTGCAGACCATGAACGGCGCGTTCGCCGGCCTGCTGCTCGGCCTCGTGGGCGCGATCGTGCTGATCTACCTGCTGATCGTCGTGAACTTCCATTCGTGGGCCGACGCTTTCGTGATCGTCTCGGCGCTGCCGGCGGCGCTGGCCGGCATCGTCTGGATGCTGTTCACCACGCATACGCCGCTGTCGGTGCCGGCGCTGACCGGCGCGATCCTGTGCATGGGCGTGGCCACCGCCAACGCGATCCTCGTCGTCAGTTTCGCGCGCGAACGCCTGGCCGACACCGGCAACGCGCTGGCCGCCGCGCTCGAAGCCGGTTTCACGCGGTTCCGCCCGGTGCTGATGACCGCGCTCGCGATGATCATCGGCATGGCGCCGATGGCGCTCGGCCTCGGCGACGGCGGCGAGCAGAACGCACCGCTCGGCCGCGCGGTGATCGGCGGCCTTGCGTGCGCGACGATCGCGACGCTGTTCTTCGTTCCCGTCGTGTTCAGCCTCGTGCATCGGCGCGACGCGCTGAAGCACGACGCGCCCCGCGCTTCCTCCCTTTCCGCGTCCGGAGCCTCCCATGTCCACTGAGATCGATATCAAGTCGCCGAAACGGCTGCCCAACCTCAAGCTCGTCGCCACGCTCACCGCGCTGATCGCGGTCGGCATCGTGGCGACCGGCATCGTCGGCCGCGCGCACGCGAAACAGGAAATGACGACCTGGTCCGCCGAACAGGCGGTGCCGACCGTGGTCGCGTACACGCCGTCGGTCGGCGGCGACGGCGCGACGCTCGTGCTGCCCGGCCATCTGTCCGCATTCGAGAGCGCGCCGATCCACGCGCAGGTGTCGGGCTACCTGCATGCGTGGTACACCGATATCGGCGCGCACGTGAAGTCGGGGCAATTGCTCGGGCTGATCGATACGCCCGAACTCGACCAGCAATTGCAGCAGGCGCGTGCCGACCTGCAGAGCTCGCTCGCCAACGAGAAGCTGGCCGCGTCCACGGCCGCGCGCTGGACCAGAATGCTCGCGCAGGATTCGGTGTCGCAGCAGGAAACCGACGAGAAGACCAGCGACCTCGCGGCCAAGCAGGCGATCGTCGCCGCCAACGAAGCAAACGTGCGGCGCCTCGACGCGCTGGAGGCGTTCAAGCGCATCGTCGCGCCGTTCGACGGCGTCGTCACCGCGCGCAAGACCGACATCGGCCAGTTGATCTCGGCCGGCGGCGGCGCCGGCCCGGAGCTGTTTGCGGTGTCCGACGTCCACCGGATGCGCGTCTACGTGAGCGTGCCGCAGAACGAGGCCGCCGCGATCCGGCCCGGCATGACGGCCACGCTGACCGTGCCCGAGCATCCGGGCGAGACCTTCCGGGCGACGCTCGTCGATACCGACGACGCGATCGCCGATTCGACCGGCACGCTGCTCGTCCAGTTGATGGTCGACAACCGCGACGGCAAGCTGATCCCCGGCGAATACACCGAAGTGCATTTCGCGCTATCGGCCGGCAGCACCCACGTGCTGACGATTCCGGCCAGCTCATTGATCTTCCGGCAGGCCGGCCTGCAGGTCGCCGTGGTCGGCAAGGACGATCGCGCGGTACTCAAGCCCGTGACGATCGCGACCGATCTCGGCACGCACGTGCAGATCGCGACCGGCCTCGCGCCGGACGATCGCGTGATCGACAATCCGCCCGATTCGCTGGCCGACGGCGACCCGGTCAGGCTCGCGGCGCCGGCCCCCACCGTTGCGTCTGCCAAGCGCAACACGGAGCGTGCGCATGGCTAACCGGCTTCGGCTCTGCGCGATGCTCGCCGGCGTCGCGTTCCTCTGCGCGTGCTCGTTCGCGCCCGCCTATCACGCGCCGCAAACGGCGCTGCCGGCCAGCTTCAAGGAAGCGGGCGGCTGGCAGGCCGCGAAGCCGGCCGACCGCATCGCGCGCGACGGCTGGTGGACGGCGTTTCGCGACCCCGTGCTCGACCGGCTCGAGGCACGGGTGGCCGCGGCCAACCCCGACGTGGCCGCGGCCGTGGCGCGCCACGACGAAGCGGCCGCGCTGTTCGATCAGGCGCGCTCGGGGCTGTTCCCGACCATCGGCCTCGGCGCGCAGGTCTCGAGCAACCGCCAATCGGCCACGCGGCCGCTGCGCGGCTCGAACCAGCCGAACGTCTATGGCGACAACACCCTCGACGCCGGCTTCGACTACGACCTCGACTTGTGGGGGAAAGTCCGCAACGAAGTCGCGGCCGGGCGCGCCGACGCACAGGCCAGCGCCGACGATCTCGCGTCGGTCCAACTGAGCCTGCAGGCCAGCCTCGCCAGCGCGTACTTCAGCCTGCGCGGGCTCGATCAGCAGCAACGGTTGCTGGCCGACACGATCGACACCTACCGGCGCGCGCTGCGCCTGACGATGAGCCGGCACGCGGGCGGCATCGCGTCCGATCTCGACGTGTCGCGCGCGCAGACGCAGCTCGATTCGGCCCGCGCGTCGGCCGAGGACATACGGGCGCGGCGCGCGCTCGACGAGCACGCGATCGCGACGCTCACGGGCGTACCGGCGTCGTCGTTCTCGCTGACGCCGAACCTGAACGCGGCGTACCTGCCGACGATCCCGGCCGGCATTCCCGCGACGCTGCTGCAGCGGCGACCCGACGTCGCGGCCGCCGAGCGGCGCATGGCCGCCGCCAACGCGAAGATCGGCGTGGTGCGCGCGGCGTTCTTCCCCGACGTCACGCTCGGGCTGGTCGGCGGCTACCAAAGCTCGGGCCTCGGCCACTGGCTCCGCGCGCCGAACGAGATCTGGTCGATCGGGCCCAGCCTCGCGCTGACGCTGTTCGACGGCGGCCGGCGCCAGGCGCTCACCGACCAGGCGCGCGCGCAGTTGGCCGAGAACGGCGCGAAATACCGCGCGGTGGTGCTCGACGCGTGCCAGCAGGTGGAAGACAACCTCGCACTCACGCATCACCTCGGCGACGAAGCCGATCGCGAGCAGGAAGCACTCGAGGCGGCCGAACGCACGTTGCAGTTGTCGATGTCGCGCTATCGGGACGGCGTCGTCAGCTATCTCGATGTGGTAACCGCGCAGACCACCGAACTCAATACGAAGGTTGCGATGCTGGCGCTGGACACGCGCCGGCAACTGGCGGCGGTGGGGTTGATCGCCGCGCTGGGCGGCGGGTGGTCGACCGATGAAGCCGGATCCGGTACGCAAGCACCGGCCGCGACACCGGCCCGTGCAACGAACTGATTCCCTTGCGACACGGACGAGGCGTGTCGTATTTCAAGGCACCCGTCGCGATGACGGGTGCCGTTTTTTACGTCGGCCCGACCGCGCGAAACGCTTCACGGCATGCCGGTTTGATGTCGCCGCGACTGCGCGCCGATGCATGAATTTCTTTTCACGTTGCGTATGCCGATCCGCTAATGTCCGCCGCCTATGCTTGTCCTCAACCCGTGCGCGACACCGACACGCCGCGCCGGTGGATGAACCCGTTCAATCATCATGAGGACTCCCAACATGAAAACCGCCAACGTCATTGCCGCGACCCTGCTCGCCGCAATCGGCACGCTGTCCGTTCCCGCGTTTGCACTGACCGGCAGCCGGCCGGTGCAGATCTCCCCGGCCGCCACCAAGGACGGCGTGCCAGGCACTCAGGCTGCCGGCCAATGGGTGCCGCCTTACGGCCAGCCGATTCATGAAAAGACGCGCGCCGAGGTCCATGCCGAGCTCGTGCATGCCGAACAGGACGGACAACTCAAGTACCTGAACTCCACGCTCTATTCGCATTGATGCGCGCGACCGTGCGGCCGGGCGGGGTGCCCGGCCCACGCCGGCAGCGCCGCCAGCCGCCCACCGAATGGCTCAAACTTCATGAAACTTCGTCCGTTGCTCGCTCGTTCCGCCCGTATCGCACTCGTCGCGATGGCTGTCAGCGTCATGTTGTCCGGGTGCGCCTCCGCGCCGCCCGACGGCCCAGACGATTGTGTCGGGCCGCCCGACTTCTGCGTGCCGTTCTTCGGCTCGTAAACGAACATGACGGGCGCGCTGCCATCGGCAAGGCGCCCGTCATGTTCGTTGCTCCGCCGGATTCGCGCGTTCATGCGTCCGGCGGCGTCACCGGATAGCCGTAGCGGCTTGCGCTATCGATTCGAACGTCGGGCATCTCAGCCCTGGTGCGATTGCGTGCTCGATCTGTCCGCGCGATGCGACGCGAGATTGCGCTCGGCATCGATCGCACGATCTCCATGTTCGGCTTTTGCGTGCGCGAGCGTCACATCGGCAATCGCGAGCCCGGTTCCCTGCACCTTCGCGAACGCCGGCAGCGACGAACACGCCAGCGCGATCAGTCCAGCCGTCATGACGGTCGATTTCATTGCATTACCCCCAGTGCGCACCGCGCGGTGCGCGGCATCGAATGATCCATCGCTCGACGATACGCCGCTGCGCCTGACCATCCGGGAACACAGGCATGAAGGATTCTTTAACTTTCAGTGCATGCGGCAGCCCATGCATGACCGGATGCGGATTTTCCTAAAACATGTTTCATCCTCGCGCTGCTGTTTGGATAGTCCGCTGTCCCTAATCTTCGTCCCGCGGCCGACGCAGGCATCCTGCCGTACGGCCTCTATTCAACGCTATCCAGGAGCCGAAGATGAATCATCCCATCCGTTACCTCGTCTGCGCCGCCATGCTCGCATCGAGCGTCTCCGCGCATGCCGAGACGAAGCTCACGTCGGCGCAATGCCATGACTATCCGTTCGTGCACGCGAACGGCCCGATCTCCCACCGACAGCTCGTCAACGAACTGAACGAATTGGAATCCGTCGGCTACGACCCGTCGTCCGGAGACGAGAGCAGCTATCCCGACGATATCGATTCGGCGCAGGCGCGCCTGATGCAGAAGTACCGGCGCGATTGCGCCGGGGTAGCCAATACCGTCGCGTCGAGCGGTAACTGAATTGTCCGCATGGCAACCATTCTCCGAGTTTGCGCGCGAGCCTTGTGACCGCGCGCGTTTTCCTGTGAAGTTGATAACCGATACGCCCCATCGATGCTTCACGACCGGCTCGCCAGTATCGCCTTTCGTCCGTCGACGGACTCGTACGTCATGGCGTCGTCGATCAGATCGAAGCTGAATTCCTGACCGACGCGCGTCCTGAACACGGGATCGCCGATCACGCTCTCGAGCGCACTCAGCGCAGTCACCAACCTTTCATGCTCTCGCACCGTGCGGCTCTCGAAATTGCTGAAACGCTGCATCGACAGATCTTTCATCATGAAGAGCGGCGCCGACACGGGAAACGGAACGGGGCCAGCCATCGTGCCGTAGAAATATACGGACGAGCGCATCGGCAGACAGGTTGCCAGCTGGCCGGTCAGCGCACCGCCCACGCCATCGAATACGGCCGTCGTTCCAAGCTCCGATGACAGCTTTCCAAGTGTGTCGGTAAAGTCTTCATCGGCGCGCACGATATGCTCGACACCATCGCGGTGCAGAGCCTCCTGCGCAGCCTGGCTCCTCACCATGGAGATGACCGGCATATTTCTCTGACGAGCGAGGGCCGCGAGCGCCAGCCCGGTTGCCGAGTTCCCCGCCGTGGCGATCACGCCGCGATGCCCGGCCTCGGTAATCGTTTCGAGAAACGCATAGGCTGCGATCACGTTGACCAGCGACCCGCAATAGTCCCGTGCGCTGACGTGTTCGGGCAAGATCAGGCAACTCGTGTAAGGCACCTGCGCTTTTTCGCACCAAAACCCGAGGTTGTACGCGCTACGGTTCAGCGAGCGGTAGACAGCGACACGTCTTCCCATATAACGCTCTGGTACACCGGCACCCGTCGCCACTACCGTCCCGGCACCGGATGCGCCCCACACACCGTGCTGGCTCGCCGGCAGCGCTTTGCCATCGTCAGCACGCGCACGCAAAAATATCTTGTCGCCATGGTTGATTGCAGATGCCTCCATGTCGATCAGCACATGGCCTGCTTCCGGCCGGCTCGGCGGCCGGATATCACGAACTTCCAACGAGCGTTCAGCGGTAACGCAGATAGCTTTCATGACGCGTTTCTCCAGCGATAAACAGCGATGGCGGTAACTGCACAGGCGGTAACTTAAACAAGTAAGCCCGTTGCCGAAACGCAGCCTCCCGGCATACCATCGATTCCAATACAGAATGGATCGATACGAATACCCATGGATCGTCTGGATGCAATTCGCCTGTTTGTCCGACTAGTCGAATGCGGCAGTTTTTCCGCAGTAGGGCGAGAGGAAGGCATTGGACAACCAACCGTAAGCAAGCAGATTGCCGCGCTGGAGCAGTATCTCGGTGCTCAGCTGGTGTTGCGAACGTCGCGTCAGGTGGTGATCACCGCGGCGGGCCAGGCGTTCTATGAATCGGCCAAGCCCTTGATGGAGGGCTTCGATTCGCTGGAGTCGTCGGTCGGGACGCGACAGCAATCGCCGCAAGGCTTGGTGAGATTGACGACCGCGCCTGCCTACGGCCGCCTGTGCGTGACGCCGCTCCTTCCCGGGTTCTTTCGGCAATATCCGCACGTTGCGCTCGAATTATCCGTATCCGAACGACAGGTCGACCTGGTCGGGGAAGGCATGGATCTGGCAATCCGCCACGGGCCGCTGGTGGATTCCTCGCTGACAGCGAGAAAACTATCGGAAACGGAATCGCTGCTCGTGGCCAGTCCGGGCTATATCGCAGCGAAAGGCAGGCCTGCCCGGCTGGCCGATCTGGACGGACATACAGGCGTCGTCTTCGCTCGAAACCATGAGCGCCGCCCTTGGCGCTTCAAGGTCGGGCGAGAAACCGTCCATCGCGTTCCGCGCGGGGCTTTTTTGACCGGTGACGCAGAGCAGGTGCGCACCGCGGTACTGCACGGGCTCGGCATTGCCCAGGCGCCACGATGGCTCTTCGGAGCGGAAATCGATACCGGGCAAGTCGAAGTCCTCCTGCCCGAGTTTCAGCCGGAACGCATGGCAACCCATCTCGTCTATCCCGCCGGTCGACGCGTACCGACGCGAGTCCGGGTAGTGATCGATTACTTGATGTCGGCACTCGGAACCGCTTCTACCTGAACCGGGCCAGCCGATCGCGCGTAGCGGCTTGTCGCCATCCTACCTTTTCGAACTTCGATCCCAAGGCGGCTCGTTGCCGAACGCTGCAGTCAGGTAGTCGACGAACCGTCGAACCTTGAGCGGGATGCGCCGAGCACTCGGGTAGACCGCCTGTATCGTCAACTCGGTTGCTCGGTAGCTTGGCAGTAGCGCGACGAGCTCGCCACGTCGCACATGCTCCCCGAAGACGAAAGTCGGGCCGTACGCGACGCCGGCGCCCGCCAACGCGGCAGACAGAAGCATCTGGGTGTTGTTGGCAGCGATTCGACAGGGCCCTTCGATGACATGCGCGCGGTTTTTCGCATCGAATAATGTCCAATCCCCGGCCGAGACGGCCTCGCTGAAGACGAGCCGCTGTGCATGAACCAGATCACTCGGCTTACGCGGCATTCCATGCCGCTCGATGTACGCGGGCGACGCGCATATGACCATTCGACATGGCGCGATGCGACTTGTAACGAGCGCGCTGTCCTGCAGCTTCCCAATCCGGATGGCGACGTCGATGCCGTCCTCCAGGAGATCGACATAGCGGTCGCCGAGCAGCACTTCCACGTTGACCTGCGGGTGGTCCTCGAGATAGCGGGCCGTGACCTCGCCCAAGTGCATCGCACCGAACGTGACAGGCGCCGCAATGCGGAGAACGCCGCGCGCCGTGCGTTGCGAATCGTGCGCCTCCCGGTTGGCGTCTTCAAATGCTTCCAGAATTTGCTTGCTGCGAGCGTAGTACGTCTGGCCGATATCGGTCAGGCTCAAGCGCCGCGTGGTGCGTTGCAGAAGTCGCGCGTTCAGTTGGGCCTCGATCGCACTCACGTGTTTCCCGGCCATCGCCGGCGACAACCCGAAGCGCCGCGCGGCTGCAGCCAGACTGCCCTCTTCGACAGCAGCGACGAACACGCCAAGGCTGGTCAATCGGTCCATTTTCGCCCCCGCCTGATTCGATAACACCATTATCGACTGCCGCTATCCCGCGTGCAATTATCAAATTGCAGGCGCGACGCTACGATTCATCCATCCAACCGGGAAGAGGCAGCGCAAATGGAAATCGAAGCGAATGGCACGCGAATCCACGTGACCCAAGCCGGCCAAGGCGACCCGGCCCTGGTGTTCCTGCATTACTACGGCGGCTCGTCGCGGACATGGCAACGCGTGACGGACCTGTTATCGAGCCGATATCGCACCGTCGCCACTGACCATCGGGGCTGGGGCAAGTCCGATGCGCCGGCGGATGGCTACGGTATTGCCGATCTCGCTGCCGACGCCGAGGGCGTCATCGAGACACTGGGTTTGCAACGCTACGTACTCGTCGGTCATTCGATGGGTGGCAAGGTCGCGCAGTTCATCGCGTCGCGACGGCCGAACGGGCTTCAAGGCCTTGTGCTGGTCGCGCCATCGCCACCATCGCCGATGCTGCTTTCCGCGGAAGAACGTGCGACGCTGACGGGCGCCTATCAATCGCGCGAGTCGGTCGAATTCGTTATCGACCACGTACTTACCGCCAAACCGCTCGACACCGCCTGCCGCGAAATGGTCATCGAGGATAGCCTGAAGGCTGCGCCGCAGGCTAAAGCTGCCTGGCCGGAGGTGGCGATGCGCGAAGATATCAGTGCGGCGGTAACTTCGATCGACGTACCGACGATCGTCCTCTCCGGGGAACTGGACCAGGTGGATCGCGTGGTCACATTGCGAACGGAACTGCTGCCGCGTATTCGGCAAGCGACCATGCATATTCTTCCTGGCGTCGGCCACTTGGCGCCGCTAGAGGCGCCGACCGAAGTTGCGCGACTCATCGAAGACTTCGTTGCTGCGGCAAAACCTGAATGGCGTGCCGCACCCACCGCACAATGAGCACCCGACGCCCACGGCGCGCATACTCACTCTTCGTGCGGAATTCCGTCGATCGGACATTCCGGCGTGCCGGGTGTTGCGCGCGTGAGCGCTTCGACACGGCGACGCGTGGCGTCGGGATCCGCAATCCAGTCGCGATAGAAGCCGAACGGACATTCGGCGACGCCATTCGCGCCATCGCCGGAATGGATCGTGCCGGTATAACCGCGATGCAGCAGCTTGTACAGATGGTTCTGCGACTGCATGTTGCGCCGCGCGTCGCGAATCATGCCCAGCGACAGCTCCGCATACTGCACGCCCATTTCCTCCTCGCCGCATTCGCCGAGCGTGCGCCCGTCAAACCCGACGATCGCCGAATGGCCGAAGTACGAATACACGCCGTCCCACCCCGTGGCGTTGGCCACGGCCACGTAGGTGTTGTTCATCCACGCCATCGCCTTCGCGACCATCACCTGCTGCTCTTTCGCCGGATACATATAGCCCTGGCAGCGCACGATCAGCTCCGCGCCATTCATCGCGCAGTCGCGCCAGATCTCCGGATAATTGCCGTCATCGCAGATGATCAGGCTGATCTTGAGGCCCTTCGGCCCATCCGTCACATAGGTGCGGTCGCCCGGATACCAGCCTTCGATCGGCGTCCACGGCATGATCTTCCGATACTTCTGCACGATCTCGCCGCGATTGTCGATCAGCACGAGCGTGTTGTACGGCACCTTGCGCGGATGTTCCTCGTGGCGCTCGCCCGTGATCGAGAACACGCCCCACACGTTGGCCTTGCGGCACGCCGCCGCGAAAATATCCGTCTCTTCGCCGGGAATCGCGGACGCCGTATCGAACATCTCCTGGCGGTCGTACATGATGCCGTGCGTGGAATACTCGGGAAACACCACGAGATCCATGCCCGGCAAACCCTGCTTCATGCCGACCACCATGTCGGCGATACGCCGCGCGTTGTCGAGCACCTCCGCCTTCGTGTGCAGACGCGGCATCTTGTAGTTGACCACCGCGACGCCCACACAGTCGCGGCTACTCGAAATATCACCCTGTCGCATGACGCTTCCTCCTCTAACACGTACACGTTGACGCCGCGCGCGACGGCCGCTGCTTCCGCGCATCGGCTCGCGCGCGGCACACCTTAGTGGCTGATCATCCACGGCCGTCCCGCCGGCCGCTTGAGGCCGTCCGACGCCGTGCCTGCGAGTTTCGACGCGCCGCCCGAGCAGCAACTGCAACCGGCGCGATGGCGTAGTGGCGGCCCGTCGCCGGACTGACGCGGCGCGTGCGCGGCACGTTCGTTGGTCGTGTGTGCGGCGCGGCGCGTACCTCCCATCAACGCCAGTGATGGCGCGCTGATGACGCGCCCGCCTTCGGCGCCGCAATCGGGACAGCGGCACGGTTTCTCGCGATCCGCGATGCGACGCATGACGGAGAAGGGCCCGCAGCTCGCGCATTCGAAGTCGTAGATTGGCATGACGGCCTCCTATTCCTGCGTCATTTCAGTGTGTCGGTCACGCGTTCGCGAGATCCGGCGAACACGGCAGATCGACGCCGCCCTGGATGTGCCGGATCGGGCCGTCGGCATTCGGGCGAATGTCGAAGTCGAAGATCTGCGTGGGCAGCCACAAGGTCGCACACGCGTTCGGAATATCCACCACGCCGCTGATGTGCCCCTGCACCGGCGCACAGCCGAGCAGCGAATAGGCTTGCGCGCCCGAATAGCCGAATTTCTTCAGGTACTCGATCGCGTTCAGGCACGCCTGGCGATACGCGGTGGTGACATCGAGATAATGCTGGCCACCCTGCTCGTCGACGGAAATGCCCTCGAAAATGAGGTAATCGTTATAGGTCGGCGTGATCGGGCTGGGCTGAAAGACGGGGTTGCGAATCCCGTATTTCGCCATGCCGCCCTTGATGAGATTCACGCGCATATGCACCCAGCCGGCCATTTCGATCGCGCCGCAGAACGTGATCTCGCCGTCGCCCTGGCTGAAGTGCAGGTCGCCGACCGACAGGCCCGCGCCATCCACGTAGACAGGGAAAAACACCTTCGAGCCGCGCGACAGATCCTTGATGTCGCAATTGCCGCCGTGCTCGCGCGGGGGCACCGTGCGCGCGCCCTGCGCGGCGGCCCGGTCGCGCGCGTCGCCCGCGAGCTTGCCCATGTGCGCGGTGGCCGCGAACGGCGGATTCGCGAGCGGCGGCACACGATCGGGCGCGGTGGCGATCAGGCCGGTTTCGCGCGCGTTCCAGGTCTCGAGCAGTGCCGGGTCGGGCAGGCAGCCGATCAGGCCCGGGTGAATCAGGCCCGCGAAATTCACGCCCGGAATATGGCGCGAACTCGTGTACACCCCGTGAAAATCCCAGATCGATTTCTGCGCGCTGGGGAAATGATCGGTGAGAAAGCCGCCGCCGTTGGTCTTCGAAAAGAAGCCATTGAAGCCCCACTGACTATCGGCCTTCGCGCCGATGTCGAGCAGGTCGACCACCAGCAGGTCGCCGGGCTCCGCGCCATGCACGCCGACCGGGCCGGACAGAAAGTGCACGATCGACAGGTCGATGTCGCGCACGTCGTCGGCGCTGTCGTCGTTCTTGATGAAGCCGCCGGTCCAGTCGTAGGTTTCGAGGATGAAATCGTCGCCGGGCTTGACCCAGCAGGCCATCGGAATATCGGGGTGCCAGCGGTTGTGCACCTGTTCGTTTTCGTAAGCCGACTGGTTCAGATCGACCTTGATGAGAGTCTCGGGCATGGCGTTCGCTCCTGGGTTCGCGGATTGACATACGGCGCGGCGCGCGAACGCCGCGCCGCGCTCAGACGGACAGATATTCGCGGATGCGGTCGGTGTCGCCCGCATCGCGCGTGCTTTGGTGCACGAAGCGCCCGCCCTCGATCACGAACAGGCGGTCGGCCACGTCGAGCGCGAAGCTCAACACCTGCTCCGACACGACGATGGCGATATGGCGGCTCGTGCGAATCTGGTTGAGCGCCTTGGCGATGTCCTTGATGACGGACGGCTGGATGCCTTCGGTCGGCTCGTCCAGCAACAGCACTTTCGGGTCGGTCGCGAGCGCGCGCGCAATCGCGAGTTGCTGTTGCTGGCCGCCCGACAGATTGCCGCCCTTGCGCTTTCTCATGTCGAACAGCACGGGAAACAACGCGTAAAGTTCGTCGGGCACGCGCTGGCTCTGCGCGTTTTCGAGGCCCGTCTGGATGTTTTCCTCGACGGTCAGCGACGCGAAGATCTGCCGCCCTTGCGGCACGTAGCCGATGCCTTTCGACACGCGGCGGTAGCTCTCGTCCTTCGAGACGTCGGCGCCGGCCACGCGCACGGTGCCGCGATTGGCGGGCAGCATGCCGATCAGCGCCTTGAACAGCGTCGTCTTGCCCATGCCGTTGCGGCCCATCACGGCCACGCTTTCGCCTTGCGCAACGGCAAAGCCGATGCCATGCAGCACCTCGCTCTGACCGTAGCTGACGACGAGATCGTCGACTTCCAGCATGATGTGTTCTCCGTGTTGTCGTTCGGTTGCCGGCTCAGTGGCCCAGGTACACGTCGATCACGCGCGGATCGGCCTGCACCTGCGCCATTGGTCCTTCCGCGAGAATCTTCCCCTGATGCATGACCGTGACCTTGTGCGCGATGCGCTCCACGAAGGCCATGTCGTGCTCGATCACGATCATCGAGCGGTTGCGGCAAATGCGGTCGAGCAGATCGGCGGTCAGTTCGCGCTCGCGCACGCTCATGCCCGCAATCGGCTCGTCGAGCATCAGTAGTTCGGGGTCCTGCATCAGCAGCATGCCGATTTCGAGCCACTGCTTCTGGCCGTGCGACAGCAGCCCCGCTTCCAGATCGAGCGTGCCGGCGAGGCCGATTTCATCGGCCACGTCGCGCACGCGATCGGCCACGTCGGCGTCCTCGCGATACGCGAGCGCGCCGAACACGCTGCGTCCGCGCGGAAACGACACTTCGAGGTTCTGCGCCACGCTCAGGTTTTCGTAAATCGACGGCGTCTGGAACTTGCGGCCGATCCCTTTACGCACGCGGCGGAATTCCGCGAGATGCGTGATTTCCTCGTTGCGGAACTTGATGCTGCCCGCCGTTTCCTTCGTCTTGCCGCAGATGAGATCGAGCAGCGTGGTCTTGCCTGCGCCGTTCGGGCCGATCACGACGCGCAGCTCGCCGCGTTCGAGATAGAGATTGAGCGAATCGATCGCCTTGAAGCCGTCGAACGACACGGTCAGGTCTTCGATCGCGAGCAGAAAGTCGGTATTGCTCATGCGTCATGCCTCCTCGTTCGCCGCGCCGAGCAGCCGCCGCACGCGCGGGCGCACATGCTCGTCGTACAGACCCGCCAGCCCGTTCGGAAACACCATCACCACGCCGATGAACATCGCCGCCATCAGATAGAGCCAGAGGTTCGGAAAACTCTCCGAAAACCAGCTCTTGCCGAGATTGACGAGAATCGCGCCGTATACCGCGCCGACCAGCGACATGCGCCCGCCGACGGCCGCGTAGATCACCATTTCGATCGACGGCACGATGCCGACGAACGACGGCGACATGAAGCCCACCTGCAGCGTGAACATCGCACCGCCGATGGCCGCGAGCATCGCCGCGAAACAGAACGCGAACACCTTGAACATGGCGACGTCGTAGCCCGAGAAGCGCACGCGGTCTTCCTTGTCGCGCATCGCGAGCAGCAACGTGCCGAGCTTGCTGCGCTGAACCCAGCGGCACGCGAGCAGCGCGCCGATCAGCAACGCGGCGTTCGCGAAATACAGCACAAGCTTCGCGTGATCCGTGCGGATGTCCCAGCCGAGCAGCGTGCGCAGGTCGGTGATGCCGTTCACGCCGCCCGTATAGCCCTGCTGGCCGATGATCAGCACCGACAGAATCAGCGCGACCGCCTGCGTGATGATCGCGAAGTACACGCCGCCCACGCGCCGCTTGAACATCGCGTAGCCGATCACGAACGCGAGCGCCGTCGGCACGACGAGCACCGCGAGGATCGAGAACGGCAACGAGTGAAACGGCTTCCACCACGTGGGCAGTGCGGTGAGCTGGTTCCAGTCCATGAAGTCGGGAATGCCGGGCGTCGTCTGCGTGTGCGTGGCGGCCGGATCGGATGCCTCGAGCTTGAGAAACATCGCCATCGCGTAGCCGCCGAGGCCGAAGAACACGCCCTGGCCGAGACTGAGCACGCCGCCGTAGCCCCACGCGATCACGAGGCCGATCGCCACGAACGCGTAGGTCAGGTACTTGCCCATCAGGTTCAGGCGGAACGTGTCGAGCGCGAGCGGAAACACGACCACAATCAGCAGCGCGAGCAACACGATGCCCGCGTAGCCCGACGCATCGAGTCGCGCCACGCGCACGCGCCAGCCGGCCGGCGGCGCGCCCGGGCCGGATCGCGGGGATACGCCGCTCGCCGCGGATTGGATGGGTTCCATGTCCCTCTCTCCAGTCGAATGAAGCTGTCAATGACGCTTGTGCATGAACGCACGCTCAAACTCGCCGCACCTTCGACGCAAACAGGCCTTGCGGACGCAGCATCAGAATCACGACGACGGTCAGCAGCGTGAGCACGCGCGCAATCGAGCCCGACAGAAAGAACTCGCTGATCGACTGCATCTGCGCGATGCCGAACGCCGACGCCACGGTACCGAGCAGGCTCGCCGCGCCGCCGAACGTCACGACGAGAAACGAATCGACGATATACAGCGAGCCGCTCGTCGGTCCCGTCGAGCCGATCGCCGTGAAGGCCGCGCCGGCCACGCCCGCGATCCCGCAGCCGATCGCGAACGTCATGCGGTCGGTGCGCCGCGTGTTGATGCCCGCCGCGTTCGCCATCGGCCGGTTCGCGACCGTGGCGCGCACGCGCAAGCCCCAGCGCGACCGATAGAGCGCGAGCAGCAGGCCGCCCGTCATCAGCAGCGCGAGGCCCATCACGAACATGCCGCTCACCGGAATGTCGAGGCCGGGCGTGGGCTCCCACGAACCCATCAGCCAGTCGGGCAGCGCCGGACTCACCTCCTTCGGCCCGAAGGTCGAGCGGAACACCTGCTGCATGCCGAGGCTCAGGCCCCAGGTGGCGAGCAGCGTGTCGAGCGGCCGCTTGTACAGATGGCGGATCAGCGCCCATTCGGCGAGCCAGCCGGCCGCGAAGGCCAGCGCGAACGCCGCGAGAATCGCGAAGAAGAAATACACGGGCGTGAGCGCGTGCCAGACGTTCTGCGAAAACCACGAAAACAGGTAGACCGTATACGCGCCGATCGTCATGAATTCGCCGTGCGCCATGTTGATCACGCCCATCTGGCCGAAGATCACGGCGAGCCCGAGCCCCATCAGGAGCAGGACGCTGAAGAGGCTCAGACCGGCGAAGCCCTGCATCAGCGTGATGTTGAAAATATCGGTAGCGGACATCGAACGCTCCTCGCGCGGCGGCGTCATCGGCCGCCGCGCCGCTGCGGTTGACGGATTACATGTAGCCCTTCGGGAACGGATTCGGCTGGATCGGTTGCTCCGACTGCGCGACGACCTTGAACTGGCCGTCCGCCTGGCCCTGCCCGATCAGCGAGCGGCTCCACAGGTGATGGTTCGCATCGACCTTCGCATAGCCTTGCGGCGCGTTCGCCACTTCGATGCCGGCCGAATGCGCGACCGCCTTGTCCACGTCGAAACTGCCCGCGCGCTCGCACGCGGCCTTCCAGATCCACGGGCCGAGATAGGCGGCCTGCGTCACGTCGCCGATCACCGACTTCTGGCCGTAGCGCGCCTTGAATGCCGCGACGAACTTCTTGTTGTTGTCGTTATCGAGCGACTGGAAGTACTTCATCGACGAATAGAAGCCCGCGAAGTTGTCGCCGCCGATGCCGAGCACTTCGTCCTCGGTCACCGACAGCGTCAGCAGAAACTGCTTCTGCGGCGTGATGCCCGCGGCCTTGAGCTGCTTGTAGAACGCCACGTTCGATCCGCCCACCACAGTCGCGAAGATGCAGTCCGGGCGCGCGAGCTTGATCTTGTTCATCAGCGACGCGAACTCGGTCGTGCCGAGCGGGTAGTACTCCTCCCCCACCACCTTCGCATGCAGATGCTGTTCGATATGGCGCCGCGCGATCTTGTTCGACGTGCGCGGCCAGATGTAGTCGGAACCGATCAGGAAGAAGGTCTTGGCCTTCTTCGTGTTCGACGCCCAGTCGAGCGCCCAGACAATCTGCTGGGTCGCTTCCTGGCCCGTGTAGAACACGTTCTTCGACTGTTCGAGGCCTTCGTAGAAGGTCGGGTAATACAGCAGGCCGTTGTCCTTCTCGAACACCGGCAGCACAGCCTTGCGCGAGGCCGAAGTCCAGCAGCCGAACACGGCCGCGACGTGGTCGTTCTCCAGCAGCTTCTTCGACTTTTCGGCGAAGGTCGGCCAGTCGGACGCGCCGTCTTCCTGAATGATCCGCACCTTGCGGCCGAGCACGCCGCCCATCGCGTTGATCTGCTCGATCGCGAGGCGCTCGGCCTGGATCGAGCCGGTTTCGGAAATCGCCATCGTGCCCGTGGCCGAGTGGAGCTGGCCGACCGTCACGGTCGTATCCGTGACCGCGAGGCCCGTGGTGTTGACCTTCGCCGTGGGCGGCGTTTGCGCCAACGCGCCGCGCGGCAGGCCCAACGCCATCAGCGGCGCGGCGGCGAGACCGCCGAGCATTTTCCGGCGCAGCGGCGAAGGCATCCGGGCTTCGTCATCGAGTCGATCGTCTGCGGACATCACGTTCTCCTTATCGGGCGCCCGGCGCGGATCGCTGCGGGCTGGGTCGAGGTTGGACGCAATGTAGAAAGCCAATTTGACGATCGAAATACGTCAATCGACGTATTTCCGGCGCGCGTACTGGAATGTAATTTGCATTGCAGGGCGATCCTGGGCGCCGTGGTCCGCCGTTGTGCCGTTCACGCCCCGCTCGTGCCGCTTTCGCACCAATTCGGATCATCTTCATGTCCCAGAGTCACCCATCAATGGGCGCGCCCGGTACCCAACGCATCGTCAAGGTGCGCCGCGACTACAACGCGTGGGTCGGCGACGAAACCCTCGAGGACTACGCGCTGCGCTTCACGCCGCGCTCATTCCGGCGCTGGTCGGAGCTGCGCGTGGCCAATACGGCGATCGGCGCGGTGTCGTTTCTGGTGCTGGAGGCGATCGGCGGCAGTCTCGTCGTGAACTACGGCTTCACGAACGCGTTCTGGGCCATCGCGGCCGTCTCCGTGCTGATCTGGCTGACCAGTTTACCCATCAGCTATTACGCGGCGCGCTACGGCGTCGACATGGACCTGCTCACGCGCGGCGCGGGCTTCGGCTATATCGGCTCGACGGTCACGTCGCTGCTGTACGCGGTGTTCACGTTCATTTTTTTCGCGCTCGAAGCGGCCATCATGTCGCTGGCGCTCCAGCTGTATTTTCATATTTCGCTGGCGATCGCCTACGTCGTGAGTTCGCTCGTGGTGATTCCGATCGTCATGTTCGGCATCACGCTGATCAACCGCCTGCAAAGCTGGACGCAGCCGCTGTGGCTCGTGTTGTTCGTACTGCCCTACGCCGCCGTGCTGTGGCGCCATCCCGACCTCATCGCGCAATGGACCACCTTCGCGGGCTTCGCGCCGCAAGGCCGCGCGTTCAGCCTGATCGCCTTCGGTCAGGCGTCGACGGTCGTGTTCGCGCTGATCGTGCAAGTGGGTGAACAGGTCGACTATCTGCGGTTCCTGCCGCCGCTCACCGCGAAGAACCGCACGCGCTGGTGGTTCGCGCTGCTCTCGACGGGGCCTGGCTGGATCGTGCCCGGCGCGCTCAAGATGCTGGGCGGCGCCCTGCTCGCCTTCATCGCGCTCCAGTATGAAGTCGATGCCAGCCACGCCACCGAGCCGACGCAGATGTACCTCGTCGCCTATCATCTGCTGCTCGATCCGCTGGGGCTCGCGAGCTGGGCGCTGCCCGCGATGACGCTGTTCGTGATCGTCTCGCAGTTGAAGATCAACGTGACCAACGCCTATGCGGGCTCGCTCGCGTGGTCCAATTTTTTCGCGCGGCTCACGCACAGCCATCCGGGCCGCGTGGTGTGGCTCGTGTTCAACGTCATGATCGCGTTGCTGCTCGTGGAAATGGGCGTGTTCGATGCGATCGCCAAGGTGCTGTCGCTCTACGCGAACATCGCGATCGCGTGGATCGGCGCGTTGTTCGCCGATCTCGTCATCAACAAGCCGCTCGGCTACAGCCCGCGACATATCGAGTTCAAGCGCGCGCACCTCTACGATGTGAACCCCGTGGGCGTCGGCGCGATGCTGATCGCGGCCGCCGTCGCGATGCTGGCGCATAGCGGCCTGTTCGGCGCGCTCGCCCAGGCGATGTCGTCGTTCATCGCGTTCGGCGCGGCGTTCGCGTGCGCGCCCGTGCTCGCGGTACTGACACGCGGTCGCTATTACATTGCCCGCGCCGCGCAACCGACCGGCGACGCCACCTCGCTGCGCTGCGCGATCTGCGAAAACACCTTCGAACCCGACGATACGGCGTACTGCCCGGCCTATGGCGGCACGATTTGCTCGCTGTGCTGCTCGCTCGACTCGCGCTGCCACGACCGCTGCAAGCCGCACGCGCGCTTCGCGTCGCAGGCCGGCCGCGCGCTGCATCGCGTGCTGCCCGGTGCGCGACTCGGCCCCGCCGCGCTACGCCTGATCCACTATGCGAGCCTCGTGTGCGCGATGCTCGCGGTGCTGGGGAGCGTGCTCTATCTGATCTGGTCGCAGAGCGCGACGTCGATGAGCGCCGCCGGACCGTCGATCGGCCATGCGCTCTCGGGCAGTTTTCTGAATATCTTTCTCGCGCTCTCGCTGGTGGGCTGCATCGCGGCCTGGTGGTTCGTGCTCGAGCGCGAAAACCGTCGTGTCACGCAGGAAGAATCGCAGCGGCAAAACGAATTGCTGATGCTGGAAATCGACGCGCATCAGAAAACCGACGCGGCGCTCAAGCGCGCGACCGCCGCCGCGGAATCGGCCAATCAGGCCAAGAGCCGTTACGTGTCCGGCTTGAGCCACGAGTTGCGCACGCCGCTGAACAGCATTCTCGGCTACACGCAGTTGCTGCTGCAGGCGAAGGAAGAACTCACGCCCACGCGCTACAACGCCGTGCGCACGATCCATCGCAGCGGCGAGCATTTGCTCGCGCTCGTCGACGGTCTGCTCGACATCGCGCGCATCGAGGCGGGCAAGCTTCAGTTGAACATCGCCAAGGTATCGCTCGCCGATTTCGTCGCGCATCTGACGTCGATGCTCCGTCCGCAGGCGCTCGAAAAGGCGCTCGCCTTCGATGTGCAGACGGCCGGCCGGCTGCCCGCCACCGTGCGCACCGACCAGAAGTGCATGAGCCAGATCCTCACGAACCTGATCGGCAATGCGATCCGCTTCACGTCGAGCGGCACGATCACGCTGCGCGTGAGTCACGGGCTCGATACGCTCAAGTTCGAGGTGATCGATACCGGCCCCGGCATCCCGCCCGCCGAAATGGAGCGCCTGTTCCTGCCGTTCGAACGCGGCGAAGCGGCCCATGCGTACGATCACGGCGCCGGCCTCGGACTCACGATCTGCCGCCTGCTCACGCACGCGCTCGGCGGCAGCCTCGAAGTGGACAGCGAAGTCGGCCACGGCACGCGCTTCGTGGTACGCCTGTTCGCCCCGGCCGTCGACGCGGCGGCCGAAACCCCGACCGAACTCGCGTCGATTCGCGGCTATACGGGTGCGCGCCGCACCATTCTCGTGGTCGACGACCTCGACGACCAGCGCGATATCGTCGTGCAATTGCTGACGCCGCTCGGCTTCGACGTCGCCGAAGCGGCCAGCGGCACCGATGCGCTGCGCTGGCTGGCGATGCACACGGCGGACGCGATCGTCATGGACATTTCGATGCCGTTGATGGACGGCTACGAAACCAGCCGCCTGATCTCCGAGAATCAGTTGTCGAGCGCACCCATCGTGCTGCTCTCCGCCAACGCGTTCGCCGACGACCGCGATCGCGCGAGCGCGACCGGATGCAAGGGTTATCTGGTGAAACCGCTGCAGGTGAATCTGCTGCTCGACAAGCTTGCGCAACTGCTTGCACTCGACTGGATCGCGTCCGATACCGGCGCGAGCGCGCCGGTCGCGACAGCGCCGCCCACGCCCGCCGTGTGGCCGCGCGGGCTCGTCGAGCATCTGCATGCGCATCTCGAAGTCGGCTACGTACAGGGCGTGATCGAACAGCTCGACGCCGCCCGTGAGGCCTGGCCCGCGTTGCGGGATCAAATCGACGCGTTGCGCTCGTTGGCGGAACGTTTTCAGCTAAGGGAACTCGAGCATGAACTTGACCGACTCGCGCGCGGCGCGGACGCATGACGCGCACACCCCGATCGCGGCCTCCCCGATCGTCGAGGCTCCGGCCGTGTGGCTGCGCGAACGGCCCATGATATTGATCGTCGACGATACGCCGGAGAACCTCGCCTTTCTCTCCGATACGCTGCAGGCGCACGGCTACGCGGTGATCGTCGCGCTGTCCGGCGACGACGCGCTCAAGCGCCTCGCGCGCGTGACGCCCGACGTGGTGTTGCTCGACGCAATGATGCCCGGCATGGACGGCTTCGAAACCTGTGTGCGCATCAAGCAGGACGGACGGCACGAGCATCTGCCCGTCATCTTCATGACTGCATTGACGGAAAGCGAGCACGTCGTACGCGGCTTTCGCGTGGGCGGCATCGATTACGTGACCAAGCCGGTGCAGCCCGAGGAGTTGTGCGCGCGCATCGGCGCCCACGTGCGGCGTTCACGCGCACAGTTGTATGCGGAGGCCGCACTGTCGCTCGACACGCGCGCGGCGCTGATCGTCGGCGTGGACGGCACGATTCGGTGGCAGAGCCCTCAGGCTGCGCATCATATCGCTGCATACACGGCCGCGCATGACGACCGCTTCGATGCCGCGCAAACCACGAACGCGCGCGATACCGATGCGCCGCCGAAACTGCCTGCGCCGCTGCGCGCCTGGTTCATCGACTGGCTCGCGCGCGGCGCCCAGGACGACGCCGTGCATGAATTCGGCTCGGGCCAGATACGCCGCTCGGCCAGTGCGACGCTCGGTCCGGAGCCGGGTGAATGGATCGTGATCCTCAAGGAAAGAGACGACACGGTGCATTGCAATGCGCTCGCCGAACGCTTCGGCCTGACCATGCGGGAAGCCGAAGTGTTGCTGTGGGTGTCGCACGGCAAGACGAACCGCGATATCGGCGACATTCTGGGCATCGCCCCGCGCACGGTGAACAAGCATCTCGAACACCTGTTCCGGAAGTTGCATGTCGAGACCCGTGCGGGAGCCGCCGCCGCAGCGATCAAGATGCTCGAGCGCACGTGAAAAGCTATCGCTTTCCCGCATATCGGTGGCGCGAACGTTGCTGGCGAGGCGATGCGTTGAACGACCGTCCGAACGATCGGCGGATCGCGGGTGCCGCCAACGATAGCCAGTCGGCAGCCCGATGCGCGAGATCCGTCGATTCCCAGGGTCTGTTTACATATGGAACGCGCATGCGAATGCCCGAAATCGCTCGTCCCCCAAGGGGACTTCCTCCGGGGCGTATGGCAAGGAGTGAGGAGCGCCGCCGTTATCTCCGCCACCGTTTCTCGCCCGTCACCTTTCCGAACAGCGCGTGCTCGAATGCCCGGTTGAGTTCGGTCAGCTTCGCGTCGAGCCGAGCCAGTTCCGGATGGGCCGGTAACGGACGATCACCGGATATCGCGAGCGTTCCGTGCCCCACGTTCGCAGCCGCGTCGAGTCGCATCGAGCGACTGTGATCCAGATCGTCCATCAACGCATCGATTCGCGTGACGATGGCTGCGCGTGAATGCCGTTCGAATCCGACAACCGGGCCGTCGGCTTCAGCAGGCAGGAGCGTCGCGACGATCCGGCCATGCAGCCAGCAAGACAGCAGCGTGTCCGACAACCGTCGCGCATCGCCGGATACGCGGAACATGCTCCACGCAGCCAGCGGCCTGATCGCCATACGCACGTCGTGAAAACGGCGATCGGCCGCGCGCATCTGCGCCGCCTCCGGCCGCGTGCCATCGTCGCGCTCGTGCATGAGTTCGCGCAGCGCCGCCAACAGGTTGTGCGAACGCATCGCGATGTGGCGCGACGCCGCCAGCGGCATCACCAGCATCGCCGCCGCGAGCGAAACCGCGCAGCCGATCAACACCTCGCCGATACGCAGTTCCGCAAGCGTTCCGATCTCGAACCCCAGTTGCGCATAGACGACGCCGATCAGCACCGTCAAAAAGAATACGCCGCGCCCGTAGGCATGCAGGATGTGGTACGCCCAGGCAAACACGCACACGCCCATGACGATGACCACGACTGCATTCGCATGATGAACGGCACTGACGACGAGTACGCTCGCAAGCGCGCCGGCGAGCGTGCCGACGACGCGTTGCGTGCCGCGATAGATCGTGTCCGCACACGAATACGTGCCGAAGAACACGACGAACGTGCTAAGCACCGCCCACATCCATCGCTCCGACGACAGCGTCTCGCCGATCAACATCGCGGCGCACGCAGCCGCCACGGCGCGGATCGCCGGCAACCATGCAAGCGTGCGCCAGCCGGCGCCCCACCGAACCGCACGCGCATGCGGCGGGGACGCGGGCGGACGTGCGGCGGTCCTGCGCGCCGCCACGTCGCCGGCGACGGCATCGAAGCGCGCAATCGCCGCGCGTAGCGCCGCGGCGGCGGCATCCGTCCGGTCGTGGTTCAGCACGCGCCGGGCGGCTGCGAGCTCCAATGCGACGAGCGCGGCGTGCAATGCACGCGCGTCGCGTTCATCGAATGTCGACGCATGATTCTCGAGCGCGATGGCGGCTTCGTTCAACGCGAGCAAATGCGCCATCGCATCGAACTCGCCCGCGTCCGACACGGCGCTTCGCGCAATGCATGCCGCGTGCAGCGATACCGAGCGCGCGATGAGCCGGGGCGTGTGCGCCGCATGCGTCGGCAACAGCATCCGGCAGACGAGCACGACGCCCGCCGGGCCCGCGATCGACATCGCGAGCATGTGGCCGACCTGTAGCGCGGCCGGATGCAGATAGAGGCCAAGGTAGTACATCGCGATCGCCAGGAACGCACATCCGATCGTGCGCGGCCCTTGAGTCTGGCACAGCATCGAACAGAACAGGACGATCACGAAACCCGCCTTGCCGACCGCTGGCCACGCACTCGCGACGGCGGCCGCGGCGAAACTCGCGCATGCGACGCCGTATTGCCAGGCCAGCGATTCATACCAGTCCAGCCGGCGAGCATCGCGCAGGAAGAGCGGCGCGATCATCGCGAACAGTATGCCCACGGCGCCGGTGGTGATCGCGAGACCGAGATGCAGCGCCGATGCAATGCCGAGCGCGCCGGCGAGCACGCTCGCGAGTGCGGCGCGCACACCGCCCAGCAGCCGATGAAGACCGGGGTCGACAATGAACAAGCGGTCAATGGCGCGTGACAACGAAACAGCTGACATGATCAAAGCATTCCAGGAGGCGGCACGGCTGCTTCCGGCCGGCATGCCGGCCGCGGCTTTCAGGACGGCCGCCACGACACGCGACGGCCGCCGTGCCGAACTCAAAACACGCGGTCCACCCAGCCGTGGCGATCGGCTTCGCGCCCGTTCTGGATATCGAGCAGCGCCCCCTTCAGCCGCGACGTGACCGGCCCCGCGCCGCCTTCGCCGATCGTGAAGTCGTACGCGCGACCCTTCACCCGGCCGATCGCCGTCACGACCGCCGCCGTGCCGCAGGCGAACGCCTCGACCAGCCGACCGCTGCGCGCGTCCGCCTGCCACTGCTCGATCGTGTAGCCCTCCTCCCGCACCGTGTAATTCAGTTCCCGAGCCAGCGTGATCAACGACGCGCGCGTGATGCCGGGCAGAATCGTCCCGTTCAGCGGCGGCGTCTGGATCGATCCGTCGTCGAACACGAAGAACACGTTCATCCCGCCCAGCTCCTCGATCCAGCGGCGTTCGACCGCATCGAGAAACACCACCTGCTCGCAGCCTTCGCGAGTCGCCTCCGCCTGTGCGGCCAGGCTCGCCGCGTAGTTGCCGCCGCATTTCGCGTCGCCCGTGCCGCCCGGCGCCGCCCGCGTGTACTGCTCCGACACCCAGAGCGTCACGCCCGACGCGCCGCTCTTGAAGTACGCGCCGACCGGCGTCGCGATCACGCAATACAGATACTCCGGCGACGGCTTCACGCCGAGCACCGCCTCCGTCGCGATCATGAACGGCCGCAAATACAGCGCCGCGCCGTCGAACGCCGGAATCCAGTCGCGATCGGCGCGGACGAGCGCACGTACCGATTCGACGAACATCGCCTCCGGCAACGGCGCCATCGAGAGCCGCTCGGCCGAATGACGAAAGCGCCGCGCATTCGCATCGGGACGGAACAACGCCGCGCCGCCGTCCGGCAGCCGGAAGGCTTTCAAGCCCTCGAAGATTTCCTGCGCGTAGTGCAGCACGAGCGTCGCCGGATCGAACCGGAACGGTTCGCGCGGCCCGATTTTCGCGTGATGCCACCCTTCGTCCGCCGAGTACCGGATCGTCACCATGTGATCCGTGAAGACCCGGCCGAAACCGGGATTGGCGAGCAGCGCGGCGCGCTCGGCCGCCGCGACGGGGTGAGGATTTTGTTCGAATTCGAAGTGCTGGACGGAATCGGTGCTCATCGTTTGCCCCTTGATCGGCAGCGGGACCGTCCCGGCTGCTACGGGCAAAAATTTATCGTAGAAAAAATAATTTCAGGTTGCGTGTTCGCCTTAAGATGGGCGCGATTTAGCAATTCCATGCTTCAAAACCCGAAAACCCGGGCACCGCGTGCCTCAACCGAATAGGTCCGATCAATGGCCGTCATCGAACTGGACGAAATGGACCGTCGCATTCTGAGCGTGCTTCAGGAAGACGGACGAATCCAGAACGTGGAACTGGCGCAGAAGGTGGGGCTGTCGCCGTCACCGTGCCTGCGTCGGGTCAAGCAGTTGGAACAGGCTGGCGTCATCGAGCGCTACGCGGCGCTGCTCGACGCATCGAAGATCGGCGCGGGGTTGACCGTCTTCGTCCGCATCTGGCTGACGAGCCAGGACGCGAAAACCGTCGACCGTTTCACCGAAGCGGTTCGGCGTCTTCCACAGGTGCTCGAGTGCCACTTGATGGCGGGCGATTGCGATTGCCTGCTGCGTGTCGTGACCGCCGATATCGACGCCTATCGGCAACTCCAGATCGACCACCTGACCCGGATCGAAGGCGTGCAGAGCGTGAAGACCGAGATTCCGATGCAGAAGATCAAGCAGACTTCCGTGCTTCCGCTGTGATCGCGTACGGCGCCAGGAAACGCCGGCGCGTCGTGTCGAACGGGGCATGGGCATCAGAAGTGATGCAGCAGCGCGATACGTGCGACATATTGATTCGGGCCTGACGAGATATCGGCGGCGCCCGGAATGTACGCGTAATCGAAGTCGGTTCCCGTGTGCGCGTTCATCGCATGCTGATAGACGCCCTCTACGAATACCGACGTGCGTTTCGACAAGTCGTAATTCACCTTCGTGCTCAGCTGATGCCACTTCGGATTGAACGCGCCGACCGTCGACGCGACGCGGGCCTGCGTGTACGTGTATGCCGCGCCGACGTAAAACGCAGTCGTGAAGTGATAGAGTCCGTTCACCTCGAAGTTGTCGAATTTCCACGATTTCCATGCACCGCCCGCCGGCTGCGTCGTGCCGGTGAAATACGCGTTCGAAGTCGGGTCGTAGACGTCGACGTGCGAATACGTGAATCCCACGAGCGCATTCGAGAACGCATAATTCACGCCGATGCCGATGTTCTGCTGCGACGACGCATCGAACGTGTTGTCGCCGGTGATCGCCCCGGTCGAATCGGCATTGCGTGCGTTGTTGATCTTCAGATACGACGCGCCGACCGTCAGCCCGCCCTGCTGGTATTGCAGCGCGGCGCCATACAGGCGGTTGTTCGCGAAACCGCCTGCCTGATTGCTGAACCCGTACATCGCCTCCGCGGTCACGCCGTGCCACACCGGCGACACGTACTTGACCGCGTTGTTCACGCGGAACGAGTAGTCGGTGTTGTCGTTGTCGTACGGATGCGAGAACAGGTAGCCCGTCCAGTTGCCGTTCGCGGTGAGCGGCGAGAAGAGATCGACGCTCGGGTCGTACTGGCGACCGAACGTCAGCGTGCCGTATCGATCCGACGCGATGCCGACGAAGGCCTGGCGGCCGAACTCCCGACCACCCTGGTTCATCTTGCCGGTGTTGACGTCGAAACCGCTCTCGAGCGTGAAAATCGCCTGGTAGCCCGCGCCAAGGTCTTCCGTGCCCTTGATGCCCCAGCGGCTCCCGTAGTCATAGCCGCTTTGCAGTTGCACGGTTCCGTGGCCGCGTGCGTTGCTCGTGTAGTTGATACCGTCCTCGATCTTGCCGTACAGGGTCACGCTGCTCTGCGCATGAGCGGCTGCAGCAAGCAACGCGGCGGGTGCGACGATCCCCCAACGCTTGTTCATGACGATTTACCCCCAAATCTTTCGTTTGCCGGTCGTAACGCTTGCGCGCTGCGTCTGTGCCGCGTCGAGACTGCTCGGCGATGCGACGGGCGCAGTGTAATGAGCCGATTTTTTACTGTTAGCCCCTCGCGGCAGGAAGGTGCTCTTCAAAATGGGGGATGTTTGTCAGCGAGGAAAACGGCTAGCGGGCGGTTGAAAACCGGACCGGCCGGCGCTCCATGGACAGTCGCGCGCCGTTTGGCGCGTAGCCCGGAGCCGGGATCCGGACGTGTCGATCGAAGGCTATTACAGGGTGCGAGGGGAATCGTCCATTCGCGCTAACGGCGATGTCGACCAGCCGTCAGCGTGATCGAGCCCGCCTGCCTCTTCCGCGGCCTTACCCGTGTCACGGCGCGGCGATCAACGCCTGGACCAGATTGGCGGCCATCGGGCGCCCGAGACCGGTTACGTAGTCGTATCCGGTTGCCGCCGTGCAAAGCGTGCCGCATGCGCCGTTCGAGCCGCTGACGATGTCGCGGAAGTTCGTCGCGTAGGCGTTCGACGCGAGCCCGTACAGCACACTCTGGATCGCGCTCACCGCGTTCAGCGTCGTCTTGCCGCGCGCGATGCGCACGCTGTTCGCGATCGCGATCAACGCGGACCATTGCGGTGCGCCGGCGCTCGTGCCGCCGACGACGAACCACCCGCCCTGCCCCGCATAGCCGTACGAATCGTAGACCGCGAAGCCGGACGCCGGGTCGGCGTCATAGGCGACGTCGGGCAGGCCGCGCAGCCCGAGGCTATTCGACGGCAGTCCGAAGTTCGACTGATACGTCGGCGCCGTCTCGACGGCGCTCTGCCCGCCGCCGCTGCCGACCCACGCCGTTTCGTCGACATAGGCGCCGCTCGCATCGGTTGCGATCGACGTGCCGCCGACGCTCAGCACATACGGCGACGCGGCCGGGTAGTCGACCCCGTTGCCGCCGTCGCCGGATGCCGCGACGAACGACACGCCGTTCGCGCTGGCGAGCTGCCCGTCGAATTGCGTTTCGGCCAGGAACTCGCCGCTCCCCCAGCTGATCGACACGACCTTCGCGCCGACCCCGCCCGGTGCCGGACGCGTCGCGAGTGCGACCGCGCTCATCAGGTCATCGAGCGAACTCGATGCGGCTTCGACCAGCACGATCCGCGCATTCGGTGCGATCGCGTGCGCCCACTGCACGTCCAGCGAACTCTCGAGTGCCCACAGTGCGTCCGGCGGCGGCGGACGCTTGTCCGCCGTCGCGTACACCTTCGTGAAGCAGCGCGGCGACGCGCACGGCGGCAGGCCGAACGTGCGGCTGAACAAGCGCAGATCCGCCTCGACGTTCGGATTGTCGTACGCATCGACGATGGCGATGATCTGATCGTCGCCACCGTAGCCGCGCGCCGGCAACGCGTCGAACCCGTAGAAACGGCGAATCTGCTGCGGCGACAGGCCCACAGGATTCCGTTTCGCGGCGCCATGCAGATGGAGCGGCGGCCGTGCAAACCCGCGCGGCGCTCGATGCGCGGACTGTGCGAACGACACGCCGAACATCAGCGCGATGCTCGCCGATACGGCCAGCATGCGCAGCGCACGCGCAAACGAAGCTCGCTTCATGGTGTTCCCCGTTGGCAAAGGAGCCGGCGCGCGTCAGTGCACCTTCGCGCTCGTGAACGTCAGCGACTTGCCCGAGCCCGCGATGACCAGCCAGTTGACCGGATCGGTGCTCACGACCGTCGCGCTGCCGCTTTTCACGCTCGGCAACTGGTACGTGCTCTTCGGCAACAGCCACGTCATGTCCTGCAGACTGGTCGGCTGCGTCGCGCTGAACGTCCAGCTGGTGCCGGTATCGGTCGCCGTCCAGTTCACGAGCAGACGGCGCCGGTCGAACTGCGTAAGCTGATCCATCGTGAACCACTTGAACTGGCCGGTCGTCGCCAGCGACGACGCGTAGCCGAGAATCGTCGTGACGACGTTCGGATACCACGACGCGCCCAGCGGGTGCATGTAGATCAACCGGCTCGTGCGGTTCGCGACGACGAAATCCATCAGCGACAGATACCAGTTCTGGACGTCCGTCGTCGGCACCGCGAACTCCTGGAACTCTTCGAACGTCGCATACTTGCCGAACGGCATCACCGGAAACGCCCAGATGCCCGGATTCAGCAGCGAACCGTTGCGATACGCACGCGTTTGCGCATTGCCGGTATGGCCGGTGAAGTAGTAGCCGGAGTAGCCGTTCGATTCGAGCCAGTTCACCGCCCACGTCGGCGTATTGCCTTCCGGGGCCGCCCACTCGACGTCCGGCTTGCCCGTCACCGACTGAACCGCATTGTGGTTCAGCACCAGATACTGCGTGAACGTGCTCGCATTGGTTTCGCTCGCGTTCGCCCCCCAGTAGTCGTGCGCCCAGCCGCCGTGGCTGCCGACCTTGTGCCCGCGCTTGAGCAGGAACACGACCAGTTGCTTCGCCTGCGTATTGTTCGTCAGGTTGATGCCGAGACCGTCGCCGATCGTCACGTCGTCAGGGCCGGCCGTCATCACGATCGAATACGGGCCGCTGTTCCAGACGCCGTAATTCTTCAGGTACTGCGCCGGCTGAATCTGATCTCGCGCACAGAAGTGCCAGTTCAGGACCATCCCGGCTTGCGCCCGCGGCTGCAGCGACAGGTGCGGCATCGACAGGATGTTCGTCGTGAAGTAATGCAGGAAGCCGTGGATCGGCATGCTGTCGGTTTGCCCGCCGAGATACGCGAGCGGCAGGTTGACGAACATCACGCCGCCGTTTCCATACGCCTGATAGCCGGCGACGAGCCCGAAGTTCGGCGACGTCAGCAGCGTCGTGCCGGTATACGTGCCTTGCGTGACGTAGCTCGGATAGGTGAGGAAGCCGTATACGTAGCCGGAGATGCCTTCGAGCACGTCGGTCGTCGCGGCGGGCGACGCGGTCGCGAACGACGTCGCGCCCTTCACCGCCGTCGATACCGGCGACAGCATCGTCGAGGTCGGCGAGTACGATCCGGATCCGACCTTTGCGCCGGCCGACACGCGCCCGAGATTCAGCGGCACGCCGGTCATGCGCCCGTTGACCGTCTTGTACGTGAAATACGCCTGATGGTTGTAACCGGCAAGCCCGCCCGGGTTCGACGGGCTCGGCTGCAGGTAGAGCAAGGGGTTCGTCGTCGAGCCGGTCGATGTAGTCGACGCGGTTGAGGCCAACGTGGTCGCCGCCGTCGTCGAGCCCGGCCATGCCATCGACTTCCCCGGAGGAATCTGTAGCGCGCGCAACGTGCTGCCCATGCCGGTCACGTTGCCGAGGCCGATCATGTTCCCGCCGAGCGTGTCGTAGAGCACGTAGTTGACGCCGGCCATCGAGCTGAAACGCGATTGCCCGGCCGGATAGAATCCCGTCGCGTTCAGTACGCCGAAATCATAGACGAGCATCACGCGCCCGCCGTTCAACGCATAGCTCTGGATGGCGGTCACGAGCGTATCGTCGGCGACCGTATGCACCTGGTCAGGGAGGATGAGTCCCTGGTACTGCTGCAGCGACGTGCCGCCCTGCTTGAATTGCGTGTCGCTGATCAGCGAGATCTGCAGTCCCTCCTCCGCCGCGGAATCGAGCCATGCGGACACACGCGGGTCCGGCAACGTGAAGTTGTCCGGCAGCAGCAACAGCAACTGGTTCGACAACGCGCTCGCCCGCCCGGGTGCCAACGTCATCAGGCAAACGGAAAAGACGATCAGAAACGCTCGTAGGGTCCGGATTGGCTTGGCCGACATTTTTTCTCTCCCCGTAGGAGGTGGGATGACAGCCGATGCTCGACTCGTCACTGCGCGCGCGTTGCGCTCGTCATGATCGAGCGGTCCGCGTCCGGATCGGGGTGCGCCATCGGCTGGCGGCGCAGAGCGAACGTGCCGTGTTTCGGACGCCCCGCGACGCATGCGCGTCGATTTGTCGGACGATCAGGAGTGCATGGCGACTATCGTTCCTACCGCCCCCCGGTGAAGCGAACAACGTGCCAGTCTCGCGACTGCGTTGTCGGGACGGCCCGCGGCGATGCCGGGCATCCGGCACGGGAAAATCGCGCCAAAAACGTTACAGCGCCGAAACGGCGCACGTGGCGGGTAATGAAGCGAGGCCGGGGAACCGTCGCGATGGACGACGTGAGGCTATTCGGCGCCGCGTCGGATGGGGCTTCCGATCGCTGCCTGCGTTGTCGGGCATCGGCAAGCGCGCGGGGATTCAACGGAAAATGATTCCGCCGTGCAACACCGGCTCGGCACGTATGTGGCCGTGCCGGGCTCGCCTGCACGGCGTGCGGTTCTACCTGCGAAGCATAGGAAATTGACGACGGTTCATCGATCGATTGAAGACGAGGGACAACCCGCCACATCGAAAGACCCGTTTCACCATCCCTGTTCCCACGCGGTCAGAACCTGGAATTGACGCGCACATATGCCGACTGCGCCGACACATGGCCCGTATTGATCGTCGCATCCAGCCCGAGCGATACCGTGGTCGTCTTGGCTGCCTGCAGCGTGACGCTGGCGCCCGTGGTGAGGAACGAGCGTGGCAGATCGGTACCCGGCGCCGCGAACACGGTCCCGTCCTGGCTCTGCACCTGGACGACGCGACTGCCGCGCAGCACCTCGTGCGCATAGCCGACGCGCAGCTGGACGTCGACCGGGCGCACGGCATCGCCGAACGCCTTGGCGAGCGACACACCCACGTATGGCTGGAGGCTCCTCGCGCTGTCGGGGCCAACGTGCAGGTTCTGGCCGTTGGCGCCGTCCTCGCTGAAGCCGCTGCCGCGCACGTATGCATACCGCAGCCCGACGTGCGGCGCGAACCGGAAGCCGCCGGCCGCCATCGGCAGGCTGGCCTGCGTAGCGGCGGTGAATTCGTGGCCGAGACGGTCGCCTTCGGCGGTACCCGCGCTGCCGAATGGCCGCTTCTGCGACAGGAAATCGAGACCGTAACCGAGCGTGGCCGACAGGTTGACCGCGCCGATCGGCTGCGCGCCGTACAGCGCGACGCGCAGCGTGTCGATGGCGCCCGATGCGCCTGTCGTGTCTTCGGACAGCGCGGTGTGCGTGTAGCCGCCGGCCGCACCGACGGTGGCGTCGCCGAGCCGTCCCTGCCCGCCCGCCAGGAACCCGTACGCGTGCGTGAGGAAGCCCGGCGCGCCGCTCGTGCCGCCCACCTTGGTGCTGGAACCGCTGGCAACGGCCCACACGTTGCGGGAGCCGGACGCGTCGTCCTCCGGGGCCGCCAGATGCCCGAGCAGCGTCGAACTGGCGCTCTGCGCCTGCAGCAAGGCCATCGTGCCGAGCGCCGAGTAGATCGACGTCCTGGTCGGCGCGATGATCGTCGGGCCGGCCGGCGTACCGGGCCCCGTCGGCTCGGCGAGCAGCAGGTCGACCGCGTTGGCGCCGTAGTCCACCGACGATTGCAACGCGCCGAGATTCGCGCCGGCCGTGGTGGTGCCGACGGTCGCGAAATGGCCCGTCACGCCGTTGGCCGCGCTCAGCACGGTGTAGCGGCGGGCCGTATAGGTGCCGGGATCGAACAGAACGGCCAACGTGCCGCCGAGCGTCGCGGCGCCGCCTACGCGCAGTTGCGATGCTTCCGTCGGGCTGACCTCGATCGACAGCGTGCCGCCGGCCGCCTGCGTATAGTTGCCGCCCACCGACAGCGTTCCGATCGAGCCGCCCGGTGCGACCACGCCGCTGCTGCTGACGTCGCCCGATATCGTGCCGTGGCCGCGCAACGCGCCGAGCGAATTCACCACGACGTTGCCACCCAGCACCGCAGCGGGATTCGCCGCGTCGCCGACGGCCAACGTGCCGCCCGCCACCGTCGTCGTGCCGGAGAACGCGTTGCTGACACCGTTCAGCGTCAGCATGCCCGCGCCCTGTTTGACCAGGCCGCCGGTGCCGACGAGACTGCCGCCGAAGGTTTGCGACGAGTCGTCGGACAGCGTGAGCGCACTGCCGCCCAGCACCACGCGGCTGCCTGCCACGCCGGACAGATGCGCGACCGTCTGGCTGCCGGCCGCGGACAGGTCGAGCGCGGCCACGGGGCCGGCGAGCGTGACCGCCGTGGACGATGCCAGCCGACCGGCGCCCGACAACGCGAGCGTGCCCGCGTTAACCGTCGTCGCGCCTGTATAGGTGTTCACGCCGGACAGCGTCTGCGTACCGCCCGCAACCGTCAGCCCGCCGCTGCCGCTGACGGTTCCGCCAAACGTGCCGGCCGCATTGGCGAGTGTCAGCGTGCGGCTGCCGAGCGCGACCGTGCCGCTGCCGGTGAGCGTGTTGATCGTGGCGCCGGAGGTGGTCGCCGAAATGTCCAGCGTGCCGTTGTCGACGACGCCGCTCGAGGCGGCAATGCTGCCGGCGCCGGTCAGCGCCAGCGTGCCGGCATTGATCGTGGTGGTGCCCGTGTAGGCATTCGCCGCCAACAGTGTTTGCGTACCGCCGCCGACGGTCACTCCACCGGTCCCGTTGATGGTCCCGCCGAACGTGCCGGCCGCATTGGCCAGCGTCAGCGTGCGGCTGCCCAGCGCAACCGTGCCGCTGCCGGTGAGCGCATTGATCGTCGCGCCGGTGGTGGTCCCCGAGATATCGAACGTGCCGTTGTTGACGACGCCGCTGGACGCGGCGACGCTGCCCGAACCGGTCAACGCCAGCGTGCCGGCGTTGATCGACGTTGCACCGGTAAAGCCGTTGGCGCCGGATAGCGTTTGCGTGCCGCCCGCCACGGTGAGCCCACCCGTGCCGCCAATGGCGCCGCCGAACGTGCCGGCTGCATTGGCCAGCGTCAGCGTGCGGTCGCCCAGCGCAACCGTGCCGCTGCCGGTGAGCGCATTGATCGTCGCGCCGGTGGTGGTCCCCGAGATATCGAACGTGCCGTTGTTGAC
>NZ_JAGIQD010000003.1:0-272803 GCF_017815045.1 Burkholderia sp. CpTa8-5 | reverse complement strand
CCCGAGATATCGAACGTGCCGTTGTTGACGACGCCGCTGGACGCGGCGACGCTGCCCGAACCGGTCAACGCCAGCGTACCGGCGTTGATCGACGTTGCACCGGTAAAGCCGTTGGCGCCCGACAGCGTTTGCGTACCGCCCGCAACCGTCAGCCCGCCCGTGCCGCCAATCGCGCCGCTGAACGTACCGGCCGCATTGGCCAGCGTCAGCGTGCGGTCGCCCAGCGCAACCGTGCCCGTGCCGGTCAGCGCGTTGATCGTCGCCCCCGCGGTCGTCCCCGAGATATCGAACGTGCCGTTCGCGACGACTCCGCTGGAAGCAGCAATGCTACCCGCGCCGATCAGCGCGAGCGTGCCGGCGTTGATGGTGGTGCTCCCCGCATAGCCGGCGACGCTGGATATCGCGAGCGTGCCGGTCCCCGCCTGCATGAGGCTGCCCGTCCCGCTGATCGTGCCGCCATACGACACCGTGTCGCTGCGGTTGAACGCCAACGTGCCGTTGTTGACGATGTCGCCGGCGACGGAGCCCGTGGTCCCGCCGCTGCCGATCTGCAGCGTGCCGGCGGTGATCGTGGTGCCGCCGGTATAGGTGTTGTCTCCCGTCAGCATGATCGTTCGGCCACCGCGCACCGCGACGTTGCCCGCCCCGGATATCACGCCTGACACCACGAGGTCGGTCGTGGTGGAATCGAAGGTCACGCGGGACGCGGCATCGCCGAGCGTCACCTGGTTGGACAACGAGAGCCCCGCGGAGCCCGCGGTGATGGTGGTCGTCGCCCCGGCCGTCACCTCGAGGTTACCGACGATGTTGGACCCGGTGACCAACTGCAGCGTATTGTTCGCGCCGTTGAACCGGATGGCTGATGCGCGCGTCACGCCGTCCGCGTACAAGCCGCCCGCGATCGTGCCGCCGTTGACGACGACATCGCGGCCATTGGCGATGACACCGGCACCGGCAGCCCCGCCGTTGCCGGCGCCGCCGGTGATCGTGCCGACGTTGGTCAGCACGGTGAAGTCGCTAGCCAGGTTGACGCCCGCGCCGCTGGCGCCGGCCGTGCTTGCGCCGCCGCCGCTGATGCCGCCCACGCCACCGACGACGGTCCCGAGATTGGTTACCTGCGAACCGGGGCCCAAGGTCAGCAGCCCGTCGCCGCCCCCGCCTCCGCCGCCCGGGTTTCCGCCGCCGCCCCCGGTGCCGCCGTTTCCGCCGACGAGCGTCCCCTGGTTCATCACGTCGGCCGCCGGCGTCACCATGACCAGCCCACCGCCTCCGCCCCCGCCACCGCCACCGTTCGACGCAGGCCCTGACGTGCCGGCACCGCCATTCCCGCCGCTGCCGCCCTGCACGGTCACGCCGTTGCTGACGGTCACGCTGGTGCCGGTCGAATACACGCCCGCGCCACCGCCGCCCGCGCCACCGGCAAAATTGAATCCGTCGAAGGCCTGACCTGCGCCGCCTTGCGCGTTCGCGTTGACCACCGCATCGCCGGCAAGCACCACCGCGGGTGCACCGCCGACGCCGCCCTGCCCGCTGTCGTTCGTCGCGCCGGTGCCGCCGGTCCCGCCCGACGTGGGGCCGCCGGGAACCTGGACCGTGGCGGAGCCGCCGCCCAACGTGGAGGAACCCCCGCCACCGCCGTTACCGCTGCCGCCGTTGCCGCTTCGGTCCGGGATGCCGGCGCCGCCGGGGGCGCTGCAATTCGCGATGGTGCCGGAAGAGCACGTGACGGCCCAACCCGGGACGGCCGCGCCGGCCAGGCCGAGCGACACGCCGATCGAAACGACGGAAGCGATGGAAGCGCAGCGGCGCGCGGGCGTGGCGCCATGACCGGCGTCGACTCCGCCGTGTGATGCCCTCGTGTGTTCGGATACCACTTGCGGAGCACGCAAGCTACGGCTCCAGACCAGCCGATAGACCCGGTTCATGTCGATCCCCTCGGTGCATAGACCCATGGGCCTGGCGCTGGTCACGAAGAGGCTGTACCGGTGGCGCGACGGACCCGTCGTTGTTGTCTTTCTATGGCGCGCCGGTCCGCGGATACTGATTGTGTTGGCTCATCGGTCGGGGCGCATGCGCGCGCAATATAACACCTGCCGCGAACACACATCCAGCGCTGTCGCGGGGCCGCCACTGTCCAAGGGCGAGAGGAAGATAAAGCACGGCCGACTACCCCTCGCGATCGAGCCGGGCAACCATGCTTGACTTGCATCATCATCGCTTCGTCGCGGCCTTCGCGTCACGCTCGCGTCAAACGCGGCCGCGCTCGCTGCCCCCGTCGATATGCCGTCGGCGCAGGTCCGGACATGCGCTCGAACGCGTGACTGCATGCGCTTTCGGTCGATGTTCGATGCATCCGCGCGCATACGCGGCGGAGCAACGATCTCGCCACACGCTACGGCGATGAGGAATTCGTCGCCGTGTTGCCCGATACCGGCGAACGAGGTGCCGCCAAGTTGGCGATCGCCTCCGAAAAGTCGCCACCGCGTCCCTACCGCGCCAGAACCCGCTCCACCAACTTCACGAAATAACTCGCGCCCACCGGCAACAACGCATCGTTGAAGTCATAGCTGGCGTTATGCAGCAGGCAAGGCCCGCCGCCATGCCCATGCACGCGATGATCGCCCGCCCCGTTCCCGAGGAATGCATAGCAACCCGGCTTCTCGCGCAGCATGAACGAGAAATCCTCCGCCGCCATGGTCGGATCGACGGCTGCGTTCACATGCGCGTCGCCCACCAGCTCGCGCATCACCGTCACCGCCACCGCCGTCTGCCCGGCGTCGTTCACGGTGGCCGGATACTGGCGCTGGAAATCCACCTCGCTCTCGCAATCGAAGGCCGCGGCCGTCGCGGCCGCCACGGCGCGCATGCGCGTCTCGATCAGGTCGAGCGTCGCCTCGGAGAAGGTCCGCACCGTGCCGCCGAGCCACGCATCGGTCGGCACCACGTTCATCGCCTCGCCCGCATGCACCTGCGTGACCGACAGCACCGCGCCGTCGATCGGATTGCGGTTGCGCGTGACGATCCCCTGCAGGGCGCTCAGCACCTGTCCCGCCGCGAACACCGGATCGCGGCCCAGGTGCGGCATGGCCGCGTGGCAGCCGGCGCCGCGCAAGTCGATCCGGAACAGACTGGTCGACGCCATCAGCGGCCCCGGCCGCACCGCGAAATCGCCGGCCGCGATGCCGGGCCAGTTGTGCAGCCCGAACACGGCATCCACCGGAAAACGGTCGAACAGGCCGTCCTCGATCATCGCGCGCGCGCCGCCGCCCGCCTCCTCGGCCGGCTGGAAGAACAACTGCACGGTGCCGTCGAACTCGCCATGCCGCGCCAGATGGCGCGCGGCCCCCAGCAGCATCGCGGTATGCCCGTCGTGGCCGCACGCATGCATCGCGCCGGGCACCGTCGAACGATGCGCGAAGGTGTTGGCCTCGTGCACGGGCAGCGCATCCATGTCGGCGCGCAGGCCGATCGCGCGCGCGCTGCCGCCGCGCTTCAAGGTGCCGACCACGCCGGTGCGGCCGACGCCGCGCGTGACGGCGTAACCCCATTGCTCGAGCCGCTCGGCGACGAGTTCGGCGGTGCGGAACACGTCGTAGCCCACCTCGGGATGGGCATGGATATCGCGGCGGATCGCCGTCAGTTCGTCGGCGTACGCGACGATGGAATCGATCAGTGTCATGCGGAAGGAAGCGCTCTTGTCGGTCGTCGCGTCGCGGCACGGCGGCGGGCCGCGCCGCGACGCATCGGATCAGATATGGAACAGCTGCGCCACCAGGGTCGCGCCGATGAAGGTGCCGGCATTGGCCACGAAGGACACCAGCACGATGCGCCAGCCGAGCCGGCGGAAGGCCGGGATGTCCTTGGCGATCGACAGCCCCGCGAACACCAGCATCGGCGTGGTCACGCCGAGGAAATCGTTGTGCGAGCTGAGCGCGGCGATCTGCGATGCCCACGGGGACCACGGCGAGGTCAGGAACATCGCCACCACCGATACCCAGCAGACCGCCGGAATCCGCCGCCCCGTCACACGCGCCAGCGCATCGCCGACGATCGTCGCGCACACCATGATCGCGATGCCCGGCAGCCCCGCCAGCGGGGTGGTGCCGTGGGCAATCCAGTCGCACACCAGCGCCATCGCGGCCGTCACGATCCAGGCCAGCAGCTTGCCGCCGTAGCCGAGCGCGGGCGCCTCGGTCCGCACGTCGCCCAGCGACGGGCTGGCCGCCTCGGGCTGCGCCGATGCCTTGGTGGTGCGTCCGATCAGCGGCTCCAGCACGCGATAGCCCCAGACCGCGAGCGGCAGCGAGATGAACAGCGTGAAGTAGGTACCGATGGTGGTGGTGATCAGGTTGCTGGCCGCGGCGAACGCGAGCACCGATTTCGCCGTCTCCGGGTCCTGCTGCGCGGCGATCGCGCCCGACGCGGCCGCCATCATGCTGCCCGAGCCGACGCCCGAGCCCATCGCCAGCGCGAGTGGATCGAAGATGCCGAGGCTGCTCACGAAACCCGCGAATACGGCGATGAACACCGCACCGAACACTGTGCCGGTCAGGTACTCGGCCAGCACGCCGCGGCCTTCGGCCGAATCCATCCCGTACTTCTCGCCGATGATCGCGAGGCTCGGCTCGCGGCCCACCGAGAAGGTCGCGCCAATCGCTTCGCGCTTGATGCCGAGCAGCAACGCAAGCGGCAGGCCGAGCAGGATGGTGCCGACGAAGTGGCCGAATTCCTGGAAGGCCAGCGCCCAGCCCGCGGACGCCAGCTTGGGCAGCGCGCTGCCCACCATCAACCCGAGCTTGGAGACGAACAGCAACAGCGCCGGCTGCAGGATCGCGGCCGCGAAAAACTGGTCGGGCACGCTCAGGCGCGCGCTGCTGTTCCAGCGCGCGCTGGCCAGTCCGACCGCGGCGCCGAGCAGCAGCGCCCAGATCATCGGCAGCAGCACGACCTTGCCCGGTCCGAGCTTGAACGTGAACGAACCGATCCATTCGGCGACCAGCAGGATGCCGGCCGCGTAAAGCAGGACCTTGGCGGTGGCCGCGCCGCCCAGCTCGCGGCGCTCGATACCCAGTGCGTGTTCCATGACGAGTCTCCCCTTGAAGCCCGGCTGCCGTCGCATGCGGGCCGGTGATTACAAATAACCGAACGCGGTGGGCGGCGCTTCGGCCGTCTCGACCCACACGCTCTTGGTCTGCGTGTATTCGTACAGCGCCTCGACCCCGCTCGAGCGGCCGTAACCGCTCATGCCGTAGCCGCCGAACGGGGAAGCCACGTTGATGGTCTTGTAGCCGTTGACCCAGAAGGTGCCGGCATTCACCTGCGCGGCCACGCGATGCGCACGCGCCACGTCGGTAGTCCAGGCCGCGCCGGCCAGGCCGAAGTCGGTGTCGTTGGCGATCGCGATCGCCTCCTCCTCGGTGTCGAACGGGATGGCCGCCACCACCGGCCCGAAGATCTCGGTGCGCGCCACGTCCATCGCGTTCGACACGCCGGCCAGCACGGTGGGCGCCACGAAGTAGCCGCCGCGGCCTTCCCCGACGCGCTCGGCCGAGCCGCTGGCAAGCGTGGCGCCCGCCGCCACGCCGCGCGCGATCATCGACATCACGTGGTCGTACTGCTTGCGATTGTTGATCGGGCCCACCTCGGTCGCCTCGTCGAGCGGTGCGCCGACACGGATCTTCTTCGCGCCGGCCGCCACCATCGCGACGAATTCGTCGTAGACGGCGCGCTGCACCAGCAGACGCGAGCCGGCCACGCAGCTCTGGCCTGCGCCGGCGAAGATCGCCGCCTGGGCGGTCAGCGCGGCGCGCTTGAGGTCGGCATCGGCGAACACGATATTGGCCGACTTGCCGCCCAACTCCAGCACACACGGCAGCACGCGGCGCGCGGCGGCCTCGGCGATGCGCGCGCCGGTGGCCGGCGAACCGACGAACACCACCTTGCTGACCACGCGATGCGCGATCGCGGCCTGCCCGGCGGTGTGGCCGAAGCCGGCCAGCACGTTGACCAGGCCGCGCGGCAGCCCCGCACGCTCGCCGAGTCTGGCGACCGCCAGCGACGTGAAGGGCGTCAGCTCCGAGGGCTTGAGCAGCACGCCGTTGCCCATCGCCACCGCGGGCGCCACCTGCCAGCCGCAAGTGAACACCGGCGCATTCCACGGCGTGATCTGCAGCACCACGCCGGCCGGCTCGCGGCGCGTGTAGTTGAGGTGCGAGGTCGGCACCGGGATCACGCTGCCGTAGAACTTGTCGGTCCAGCCCGCGTAGTACTCGAACATCTCGGCGACCTTCGCCACCTCGCCCCGGCAGTCGCGGATCGGCTTGCCCGAGCCTAGCGCCTCCAGCCGCGCGATCGCCTCGGCCTCGGCGCGGATCGCGCGCGCCACCTCCTGCATCACGCGACCGCGCGCGGCATGCGTGAGCGCCCACCATTCGCGCTGCGCGCGGCGCGCGCTTTCGGCGGCATGGTCGACCACGGCTGCGCCGGCGTCGCGATAGGCGAGCGTGGCCTCGCCCGTCGCCGCATCGTCAAGCTGGATCGTGTCGCCCTGGCCGGCGACGAGTTCGCCGTCGATATACGAGCCGATCGTGGCGGCACCGGGGAAAAAATGGGCGAAGGCGGCAAGCAACTGGTCTGCGTGCTGGGTCATGTCGGGTTTCCGTATAGGTGGGTCGAGCGGAATCGTGGCGCGGGCTGCCCGGCCTCAGGCAGGATCGACGAAGTCGACGATGCGGTTGAAGTCCTCGCCGTCGGCGAGGGAACCCTCGCTCGCGGCCCACACGCGCGCGGCCTCGCGCGCCACCGGCGCGACGCTGTCGAACTGGTCGAGCAGGCCCAGCGCGAGCCGCACGTCCTTGCGCATCAGCTTCATCGTGAAACCGGAATCGAACTTGCCGTTGAAGATCCAGGTCGGGTAGTTGGTCAGCGTCGCGCTGTTGCGGCCGGAGCCGCCGTTGAGCGCGTCGACCAGCTTTTCCGGATCGACGCCGGCCGCGCGCGCGGTGCGCACCGCCTCGCTGGCGACCAGCAAGTGCACGCCCGTCAGCAGATTGTTGAGCAGCTTGGTGACGTGGCCGGCGCCCACCGGGCCCACATGCACGCGCTTGGCGCTGATCGCCGCGAGGATCGGCTCGATGGCCGCGATATCGCTGTCCGAGCCGCCCAGCACCATCGTCATGGTGGCGGTGGCCGCGCCCTTCGGGCCGCCGCTCACCGGGCCGTCGACGAAGCCGATGCCGCGCTCGGCCAGGGCTGCCGCCACGCGCCGCGTGCTGTCCGGATCGGCCGTGGTGGTGTCGATCACGATGCTGCCCGGCTTTGCGTTCTCGAGCACGCCGCCCGCGCCCAGCACCACCGCCTCGACCACCGCCGAGGTCGGCAGCGACAGCAGCAGCACGTCGGCGTCGCGCGCGATCCCGGCCACCGAATCGCGCGCCGACAGCACTTCCTGCCCGGCCAGCGCGAGCGCCACGCCGGGCGCCGCGTCGTAGCCGAGCACCGTGTAGCCGCCGCGCCGCAGCGAACCCGCCATGCCGCGCCCCATGTTGCCCAGACCGATCACGCCCACCGTTTTCATCCGACGACTCCCGATAGCTGTTGGTTCGAGGCCGGCGCATCAGCTTGCACCCGCCTTGCATGGCAACGATGTTCGGTCCGGCGACCCGTATAATCAATCAACGCCAATATTGATATTGTTCTCTTTTTTAGAACACCCGAATCATGAGCGATACCCTGACCGACAGCCGGATCGTCTATTTCTACGAGGCCGTGCGCTGCGGCACGATTCGCGCCGCGGCGGACTGGCTCGACGTGGCGCCGTCGGCCGTGAGCCGCCAGATCGGGCTGCTGGAGAAGGAGCTCGACGCCACCCTGGTGGAGCGCCACGCGCGCGGCGTGACGCCCACCGAGGCGGGACACTGCGTGATCGAGTATTTCCGCGAGCAGCTCGCGCACCGCGACGACCTGATCTCGCGCCTGCAGGAGCTGCGCGGGCTCAAGACCGGGCAGGTCAGCCTGGTGCTCGGCGAGGGCTTCGTGTCGGACCTGCTGGCCGGGCCGATGGAGCAGTTCTGCCGGCAGTTCCCCGGGATCCGCGTCAACCTCGACGTGGGCAGCACCAACGACGTGATCCGCAAGATCTCGAACGACGAGGGCGAGATCGGCCTGGTCTACAACCCGCCCGCCGAGCCCAAGCTGGTGTCGCGCGCGTCGAAGCGACAGCCGATGATGGCGATCGTCAGCCCCGACTTCCCGCGCCGCAGCCACAAGGTGCTGACGGTGCAGCAGCTCGCCACCTACCCGCTGGCGGCCACTCACCCGTCCTACGGTACGCGGCAAATGATGGAAGCCGTGGAATACGCGGAGCGCGTGCGGCTCACGCCGGTCGTCACCACCAATTCCTTCGCGATCCTGAAGGAGTTCGTGAAATCGGGGCTCGGCATCGCGGTGATGCCGGCGTTCGCGGTGACGGCCGAACTGCAGGCCAGGGAGTTGTTCGCGATCGACATCGCGCATCCGATCCTCGAGAACGCCGAGGCGCACATGGTCACGCGCGTGGGACGCAAGCTGTCGGTGGCCGCGAACAAGATGCTGCAGATGATGACGGGGCAGATGCGGGCGTTTCGTTAGCGGGGGGCTGGCCCGACTCCTCCTCGCGACGCCTGACCACCCCTGTCGGAAACGCGGGTTTTCGCCGCTGGCGATCCGGACCGGACTTTTTTCAAGAATTCGACGCGTCTGCCGTTATCTCGGTATTCCCTCAACCTTTCCTCGTCGTGGCGGGGACTCGCCTTGGCGTCGGCAATGACAGTCGATCTAGCTACCCTCTACCTGCTGGCGATCGGAACGTTGCTTGCCAGTTCCGCCATGACGTACTGGGAACATATTTCACATCCCAAGCGCGGCAACGAACTGCGAATGCTGGCGATTGGATATGCGGCACTCGGTGGCGGCTGCGCACTCGCGACATTTCGGCGCGAACTGCTGGGCGCCGCTGGCGCCGCCGTGAGCAACCTCGTGATTCTGGGTGGCTATCTGCTGGTTCTGCACGCCGTGGCAATGTTCAATGGCCGACGGTATGTCAAAAGCTCAACGGGTTTGCTTCTCTTGATGGGGCTGACATGGACAGCCTCTACAGCGTCCTCTCAGACGGTCATCTGGCTCTATGTCAGCGCAATCCCGATCGCGCTCGTCTCCGCCATGACGGCCTTCGAGCTCACGCGACGCGATGGCATTCCAGCGGTTCAATCCCGACGCGTCGCGGTAGCGGTGACGGGAATCCACGCCCTGTTCTATGCCACCAGAGCATTCGCCTTGCCATGGCTGATCTCGGTCTTTGGAGCCGGCGCACAATCGATTGCCAGCAAAATCACCATGTACGAAGGGGTCCTTTATTCCGTTATTTTACCGATGACGTTGCTCCGCCTGACACGGGAAGAAATTCATGGCGAGCTCTTGCAGGAGTCCCGTACCGATTACTTGACTCGCCTGGGTAATCGCCGGCTGTTTTTCGAAGAGGGAGACCGGGTTATCCACGAGCACGGGATACGTCGGCTACCTGTCGCTCTCCTTGCATTTGATCTCGATCAATTCAAGAGAATTAACGATCGCTTCGGGCACCAAACCGGCGACGAGGTATTGAAGTCATTCGCGGATACGGTTCGATCCGTTGTCGACGCAGAGACGAGCGTGGTTCTCGCGCGCATCGGCGGCGAAGAATTCGCTGCGCTGCTGCCAGGTTACGACACCCACCGCGCAAGAACGGTGGCAGAGACCATCGCAAACCGGTTCGCGGCGATATCGCATGGCACTGACGGCAATCGCATTCGCGCTACCGTAAGCATTGGCCTGGCCGAGTCGGATCATGAGACGGCTTCGCTTACCCACTTGCTCTCGGTTGCCGACCAGGCACTGTATCGAGCAAAATCGCTCGGCGGAAATCGTCTCGTCCACGCAACGGGCGAACACACCGGACATGCAGCAGTGTTTTGAAAGAATGGAGCCCTTGCGGCCCGACTCCGGATATCGTTGCAGGCCAGGATGGCTATATCCGGCAATTCAGCTGAAATAAAAACAGTCAATCCATTGAGTTATCAAAACTCAAAACGCCCTCAAACATCCGGATCCGGAATCCGCGCCGACTGAATCACCACCAGCGTGTCGCCCGCCTCGATCCTGCACGGCGGATCCTCGTAAAACGAATAAATCTTCCCGCAGCGATCGAGCCCGATCACGATCGCGCCCGGCACGACGTTCGTCAGGCAGCCGATTTCATGCGGCAACGCCTCGCGCTCCAGCAGCGTCGCGCGCCCGCGCGTCGACAGCATGTCGTTGACGAACGGCACGATGTAGCGGCTATGGACCGCATCCGCCAGCAGCAGCGCGCCGATCTTCGTCGACGATACGATCACATCCGCGCCGGCCTGCCGCAGTTGCCGCTGGTACAGGTTCTCCTGGATCCGCACGACGATCTTCGTATCGGGCGCGATGCTGCGCACCGACAGCGTCAGCAGGATCGCGGTCGGATCGTCGGTCACCGAAATGATCACGGCCTTCGCCGCGCGCACCTGCGCCTGCTGCAGCAGATCCTCGTGCGCCGGATCGCCGAGCAATCCGGTCACGCCGAGCGACGTCGCCGCCTCGAGAGCTTGCTGCTGCGAATCGATCACGATCACCGTCGCCGGATCGACGCCGCTTTCCAGCAGCTCGCGCACCGCGATCGACCCCGACAGGCCATAACCGCACACGACGATGTGATCGGACAGTTGCTTCTGCAGGCGTTTCATGCGGAATTCCTCGATGACGCGCTGGATCACGAACTGATACGCCGTGCCCAGGAAAATGAACCAGATGCCGATGCGGATCGGCACGATGAAGAACGCATCGAGCAGGCGCGCCCGCGCCGTGACGGGCACGATATCGCCGTAGCCGACCGTCGCGACCGTGACCATCGTGAAGTACACGAGATCGGCGACCGTCATCGGCGTGCTCTTGGTCGAATCGCGCAGGCCGTCGCGATCGAGATACAGCACGAGGAACGCAAGCATGCACAACAGCACGACCGCGCCGAGACGGAACAGCAGCGTGCGCCGCGGCGACGTCGCGGGGCGTGTGAACAACGTGCGCGCACGCGGCGCCTGCCACGGATTGCGGGCGCGACGCAGGCGCATGCGCAGCGAGCGGCGCTGATCGGATGGCGTGGCCAACGGGGAATCTCCTGAAGGATGCGGGCTCGATTCTACGACGGGAACGCATGCGCCCGGCCGTCACAGCATGCTGCGCGGCCGCACCATCGTCCCGTCGACGAAACGCCTTGCGCGAAACGCCGACAGGTCGAGCGACGGCGCGCCCGTGTCGATCCATTCGGCGAGCAGCCGGCCGACGATCGGCCCCATCGCGAAACCGTGCCCGCAGAACCCGGTCGCAATCGCGAGCCCCGATGGCGTGCCGGGTGCATCGATCACCGGGATGCCGTCGGGCAACACGTCGATCAGGCCGGCCCACGCCTCGACGATCTGCGCATCCTTCAGCGCGGGAAAGATCGCCTTGAGCTTCGCGAGCGCGTGCGGCGCATGCGTGCGATTCGGCTGCGGCTGAGGATCGCGCGGCTCGATCGGCCCGGTCGAGCCGTTGATGCGGGCGAGCACGTCGCGCCACGCGGACGCACCCGGTTGCAGCCGGAATTTGTCGCGCTGCGACCAGAATTGCGGCCAGAAGAGGCTCAATCCGCGCAAATGGCCGAGCGTCAGATCGACGTCGACCTGCATGTCGTCGGCGAGATTGATCGCGCCGCTCTTGCGCTGCCGGATGCCGAGGCCATGGCCCCACACCGTCGCCGCCGTCACCGGCGGGACCACGTTGGTGCGCATGCAGGTGCCGCGCACGGCCTGCTGCGGCAGCCGGATGCCGACGCCGTCGAGTAGCCGGAAACTGGTCGCGCCGGCCGCGCAGATCACGCGTCGCGTGCGGATCGTGCCGCGTTCGGTCGCGACGCCGACGACCGCGCCGCCGGCCGTCTCGATCGCGGTCACGCCGCAGCCTTCGAAGAAACGCGCGCCAGCCTCGGTCGCGCGCGCCGCGAAGGCGGCGGCCACGCGACGCGGCTCGGCCTGCCCGTCGGTCGCTGTATACAAGCCGCCGAGGGTACGCGCGTGCGTCGACAGCCCATTCACGCGTTCGTCGATCTGCGCGCGCGTCAGCGTGCGCGTGTCGAGCCCGTGCTCGCGCGCCACGGCGAGCCACGCCTGGAACGACGCCCAGTCGTCTTCGTTGTCCGCCATGTAGAGGCAACCGCCCTGCCGCCATTCGAGATCGAAACCGAGCGCCTGCTCCAGGCGTTCCCAGATCCGCATGCCGGCCATCATCAGCGGCACTTCGGCGGATTCGCGTCCCTGCTGTCGCACGAAGCCCCACGCGCGCGTCGATTGCTGGCCGGCGATGCGCGACTTGTCGAGCACGACGGCTTTCAGGCCGCGCAGGCCGAGGTAGTAAGCAGCAGCGCAACCCATGATGCCGGCGCCGGCGATCACGACGTCGGCTTCGGGCGGAAACGCCGTATCGGCGTGGCTCAATGCGTCGTGCAGCGGATAGGTGGTGGTCATTGTTTTCTGTCGAGTGTCAATGCATGGCCGGCAAAGCTTATCGCGGCAACGTCGTCGCATGAAGCGATAAATGGCGGGAAACCGTCATTCGGCCATCCCGTCGAGGCCCACCATCGCATTGACGCCGACGGCGGTCGCGCGGGTCTGCCGAAGCCACGGCGCCGGAGCCGCGCATTGCATTGACGGTTGCCGTCGCTTGCGCATCGATACCGGTAGCGATGAAAACGTCGACCGACACCGGCGCGCGCCCACCCAACGCCGTTGCGGAAATTCCATTCGACGATGCGAAGCCGCGGAGCGCAACGCGAACGGCTGCTTCGAATGGGCTCGACGCTCGATGCAATCGTCCTCTCAAACATTCGGCGTTTTTTATTCAATCAGGACTGCCAATGCAATGGCAAACCATGCCCGCTCCATGTCGGGCATCTAGCCATGTCATGCGCGGTCGGCGCCGGTCAACAAGCAATTGCGGCAATCGCTTCCGGCTACCCGAGCGGCGGCCGATCCGGCGCGATCGACCGGCCCTGTTTTTTCGGCTTGACGACCCCGGACCGCCGCGAGATAAACTGTATATCCACACAGTGCCATCGCAGTAAAAATGATCCTCCCCCCATTCGATCCCCCGAAGCTGAACGACCTCACCGAATGGTGGACGAAGTGCACCTACGCGGACGTACAGCGCCTGATCCTCGAAGTGCAGCACCTTCGCCTGACGCTGTGGGAGTTGAAAGCCCACGTCGCGGACGCATCGCGCCGCATCCGCGTGCTCGATCCGGACATGCTCGCGCATGGGTCCGCGCTCCGGCGGCTCGGCTACCTGCTCGACAAGGAGATCGAGCGTGCCAACCCGATCGGGCGCACGCGCGACGTGTATGCGCCGTTTTCGGACGAATGGCGTGCGCGCGCGTCGCTGCGCTGCGCGTTGCGCGGGCAGCCCGAGCCGGCCGAGGCAGGCACGCTGCCGAGCACGATTCCGGAATTTCAGCGCATCACCTGGGCCGAGCTTCGCGATCGCTGGCGCCACCTGAGCGACAAGCAATCGAATCGGCAGAACGTCGAACAACGGATGGTGCTCGAGATCGCGCGTCAGCGCTCCGTGATCCTTGCGCGGGCGCGCAAGCTGGTCGACGCGGCGATCGCCGAAGCCGCGGCGGATGGAAAACGGCTGTTCGCGCTGGATCAGCTCCAGCGGCTGCTGTCCGTCGAGCGGGAGGACGGCGAGCCGTTCATGTATATGCCGGCGTAGCGCGAACGCGCAATCCATCCGTATCGGCGCCACGGCGACATGGCAGCGCTGGATCAACCACACGGCCATTGAGGCGGGCGTCTCGATCTCCACGGGCGCCGCCGCCATGCAAGCGCCGTCAGTGCGAATAGCGCGCTTGGGTGCCTGCCGTGCGGTCGAACGGCTGCAGCCTCGCAAGCTGCTCGATCGACATCGCGACGACCTCGAGAACATGCCGCGCGATTTCGTCGGCGGCCATGCCGGCATTGACGTACCGCTCGATGCTCATCGTGCGGGGCGGATAGCTGCCGGTTTCGTCATCGACGATGTCGATCCTGGCGGTACGCCGCTCGGGCGACAGCACGATCTGGACAGTTTTGCCGTGAACGACGGTCTGCATGCACAAAGTGGACATTCGCAGTCTCCAATTGCGTTGCCTTCGGACGATCGATACCTCACAACAGGAGTCGTCAATCTACAAATTTCCGAACGCATTCGCAATATTCAGGCAGGAATGACGGCCGTTCGGGGCGCCGCACCGGTCAACCCGATGCGCCTTTGCACGGACACGGGCATGCGCACGCGCCGCGCTACGCATAGCGACTCAGCCACTCTTCGGAGAATTGTCTCGCGTACGCGACCGCTTCGGCTTCGGTCTCGAACTCACCCAGCTTACGGAACGCAGCCTCACGGCTGAAACCCACCTTCGTGACCTCGACCTGCGCGGCGTATTTGCCGGCCTCCGTCACGCGCGGCTCGCAGTTCATTTCGTATCCGCGCATCAAGAATTTCTTCTGCATCGGTTCAACACTTTTTTGAGACGGCAAAAATCGTAGCACGCAGTTGCGCTGGCGTCCAAAAGTGTATCCACGTTGGTTTCACTAGAGGAAACAGTCAATCGCTCGTCCTGCAAAGGCGTCAGCGGCCGTCGCGCGATATCCTTCAAAAATGGGGCGAATACCTCGGTCCGGGCGAGGACGCGCCCCGCGTTGGTGCATGGCGCGGCGATTACCTGCCGCCTCGTGCGAAATCGCCTCCCGGCCGTAGAAATCCCGACGCGGAGCTGCCGAACGCACCTTTTCGCGCACGCGCCGCGGCAGGCCGAACGTAACTTCATGACACACCTTTCACACAAACGCACCTTTCACCACACTGAATGGCGACCATTTTGCGGTAAAGTTATCTTTTCCGTGCGTGGCCGGTCGGCTCGCCATTGGACGTCATGAAGACTGTCCGCCGAGACTGCCGCAAGGCGTCGTTCTGAACGTCACGATCCGTTCCCGTAGCATGACCACTGAAGCAATCACCACGGATTCCCTCGCGGTTGCCGAGCGCGTGCGCGAGCTGATGACCCGCAACGGCATCGGCAAGCGCCAGCAGACCACCGAGCTGTGCCGCATCCTCGATCTGAGTTTCTCGCAAGGCCACCGCAAACTGCGCGGCAGCAGCCCCTGGACGCTCGCGCAGATCAAGAAAGTCGCCGAAGCGTACGGCGAGCCCGCCGCCCAGCTGTTCGGCGCGCAAACGCTCGACCCCGGCATGGTCGGCGCCTATTCGCAGGAAGCCGTCCTGTATGCGGGCGTCGCAGAAATTCCGTGCACCGCCTGGATCGGCGCACCGCTCGAAGCCGGCGCGCGCCCCGAGTTCGTCGCGTACGAACAGAATGGCCGCTGGCGCGTGCTGCGCCATACCGGCGTGCTGTACCAGAACGCGTACGACGTGCACAAGATCGAGATCTACCCCCGCCGCGCGGAGAGCGACAAGCTCGTCGTCGCGGTGATCGATCCCGATCGCGTCAGCGCGACCGAGCTGTGCCGCTATCTCGAACGGCAAAGTTTCGCGACGGCCGCGTTCGACGGCCTCGCGGCGTTCGTCGACGCGCTGCAGGGCCAGGCCTTCGACGCGGTCCTGACCGAATGGCTGTTCGACGACGGCACGGCCGCCACCGCGATCAAGGCCGTGCGCACGTCCGACAACCCGGGCGCGCCGATTTTCGTGCTGACGGGCGACCTGCTCACCGGCCGCGCGAGCGAAGCCGACATCAGCGAAGTGATCCGCGCGTTCGACGTGGTGTGCTACGAAAAACCCGCGCGCATGGCGATCCTCAGCGCCGATCTCGCGAAGCGGCTCGCGCGCGGCTGACGTCCGCCGGGCCGGCCGCCCGTCGAAGGGCCAACGCACGCGCGGCGCCGCGGGCATGAACGGGTTCCTCAGTACAATAGCCGCACCCGTTCACGCCCACGCCGGCATCCGGCGCACGACTCCATGGCCCGCCTCATCCCCGACGACTGGAAAAGCCTCGCCGCGACCGGCGCGGCCGAACGCGAGCGCGAAACGCTCGCCGCGCTCGAACACGCGCTGCCCGACGGCTACACCGTGTATCACGGCGTCCACTGGACGCGCGCCGACCAGGCGTTCTCGGTGTTCGGCGAGGCCGCGTTCGTCGTCGTGAGCCCGGCCGGCCGCGTGCTGCTGATCGAACAGAAGGCCGGCTTCCTGCGCGAAACCCCGAAAGGGCTCGTGAAGGTCTACCTGCAGAAGGAGCGCAATGTCCCGATCCAGCTCGCGCGCACGCAGGAAACGCTGCATCGGCGCCTGACGGCCGCGCTCGGCGCGGGCGTCTACGGCGTCGAGGCGCTGCTGTACTGCCCCGACTACGCGATCCGCGACGCGTCGATCGCGGGCGTCGCGCCCGACCGCATCGTCGATGCGTCGCGCAAGGCGCAGCTGGCGCAAGTGATCCTGCAGATCCTGCCCGAGAACGACGAACCCTTTCCGAACGCACCGAAGCTCCACCATTTCCTCGCGGACGAGCTCGCGCTCACGCCCGACACGAGCGCGCTCGTCGGGCAGGCCGGCACGCTCGTCACCCGGTTGTCGGGCGGGCTCGCCGCATGGGCACGCCAGCTCGACTTCACGCCGTTCCGGCTGCGCATCACGGGCACCGCCGGGTCGGGCAAGACACAGCTCGCGGTGCAGGTGATGCGCGACGCCGTCGCGGACGGCCAGCGCGTGCTCTACGTCTGCTTCAACCGGCCGCTCGCCGACTACATCGCGCGCATCGCGCCGCCCGGCGCGAAGATCGCGAACTACCACCAGCTGTGCGACTGGGTCGCGCGCGACGGCGGCTATACGCCCGACTTCCAGGTACCCGGCGAATTCGAACGGCTCGAGGCGCGCTTCGCGCAAGCGCCGATTCCCGAACGCTGGCGCTTCGACGTGCTGATCGTCGACGAAGGGCAGGATTTCCATGCGCCGTGGGCGGCCGCGCTGGAGCGCCTGCTCGCGCCGAACGCCGCATGGTGGTGGCTGGAAGATCCGCTGCAGAACCTGTACATGCGCGAACCCGTCGCGCTGCCCGGCTGGGTCACGCTGAAGGCGCTCACGAATTACCGCAGCCCGCGCGACCTGCTCGACTTCGTGCGCGACGTCGTCGGCCGCGTCGAGCCGCTCGCGGCCGAACTGCGCTCGGGCAGCCCGTTCGACGGCTCCGATCCGTCGGTGTCGGCATACGGGGAAGACGGCGCGTCGGGCGACGCACTGGCGCAAGCCTGCATCGACGCGACCAAGCGCGCGATCACGCAGGCGCTGTCGCTCGGCTTCCGCAAGCAGGACATCGCGGTGCTGTCGTACCGCGGCCGCGAAGGCTCGGTGCTCGCGCCGCTCGACCAGCTCGGCCCGCACCGGATCAAGCGCTTCACCGGCAAGTACGATCTGTTCGGCAACCCTGAATATCGCGAAGGCGACGTGCTGCTCGATTCGATCTACCGCTTCAAGGGCCAGTCGGCGCCGTGCGTGATCCTCACCGAAGTCGACTTCGACACGCTCGACGCGCGTGCCGCGCGCAAGCTGTTCGTCGGCGCGACGCGCGCGACGATGAAGCTGCTGATCGTCGCGTCGTCGCGCGCGGCCGCGCAACTCGCGGACGCCGCGGGTTGACGCGGCGGGCGGGCGAACGCCTGTCCGCCCCGGGGACACTCTCCGATATCGTGGCCGTTGACACAATCGGGCACATTTCTCGACGCCCGGGACCCTTGTCCACGCTCGTTTCGACCTGTTTAGGCCATACCTGACGGTTTGCCCGTTTGCAGCCGGCTTTTACGATGCCAGGCCATTCATTGCAAACGGAATAGCCCATGGCCGACGTGAAAAAACTGCCGTACTACAAACCGACAAAGGAATTGTTCTGATCGGAGTTGAGGGAATACAAGGGTTCCCAAGGGTGCGTTCCGCTTGATACGCAAAGGAGCGTATCGATCGACCGGCTTGCACCGGGCGAAAAGCCGCCGCCACCGCCTCCGAAAGCGATTTCCGGGCCTTCGAATGCCCCGAAGCCCCCTGCGCCACCTCGACCGCCGCCGCAAACCGATCAGGCAAGAACCAAAGAACCGCCGACGCAGGCGGAATCGGAAGTTTGCAAAAAACCGCCGCCTTTCGATCTCCAGGACGTGCCGATTGCGATGGACAATCTCGGCTGGAAGGTTTCAGCCAGGCTTGCGCGAATCTGGTTTGCGGGCGCGGCGCATACCTACAATGACGATCCAACGTCGGTCCAGCCGATGAATAACGATGACGTTATCCTTGATTGGGTGTTGAAATTCGGAAATGTCAGGGAAAAATACGAGAAACTTCTTGCGAGCGATATTTACAGCGAGCGCTCCATACGCACAGCAACAGACATCACGAAGTCCTTTGTCAAAGAACTATTTTTTGACAGAAATTCGACATTCAATTTCAACACCTCGTCGTTTATAGGAAATTTTCAAAAATTTCACAACAATTGGCAATTTCAACTATCTAAAATAGGTAATTTTGACACCCTGAAAAACCTTTCCCCGACGGATCTCACAGGGGCATTGGCCAATTTTAATATTTATGCGGCCATTGGAAACGTCGAAATTTCCAGTGAAAAATACTTCAAATATGAAAAATCAAGCACCTTTTATTGCCTAAGCGCCACGGGGAAAATTACGCACATCTATGTTTACGTGAAAGACAACTACTCATTCAACGGAAAACAATATTTAGGCCACTGGAACAAACATGGAGTGATCATTGCGACAGGGTCGCTTCTCACCGGATCAGGATCGCCAAGGCGAGAATTCGACATTGATATTTGGTCAAAAAATATCAACAAACCAGCCGACACCCGAAGAAGCATGTTCGGAAAATTCAAAAGGCCCGACGTTTACTTTCCGATCTACAACGCAGATTACAGTCACTGGAGAGAGGCATCACAGAGGCAGAGACTTCATGATATATTCAAAGCCAGTCTATTTTAAGCTGAATAAGCCGATCGACCTTAATCTTGGTGAAATATGCCGAATAGAGCCATCAGATACATTGGCCTAACCATTGCCATTTACATATGCGCAGGTTTGATCATTCATTTCAGTCGCCCCGCCTACGGACGATGCGATTTCTATGATCGCGCGGATACATTGGATGGCGGCAAAAAAAACATGAATGGCGTTTGGTATCGATTCAAGCTGTGTGGCACTGGCGGGAATGATCAGGACGCGACCGACGACAACATCGAACTAAGCGTGTTCAGTGAAAATGGCGAGCTTCTTGCGAGACGATATTTCTCCGTCAACTGGTATCACGGAGATAGCTCTCACCCGCCCCTGCGCTACGAGGGCAACCTGGTTCGCTATATCGACTTGACCGATGAATCGAATATAAAAAAACATCTGATGATCCCTCCCTCCAAGTGGGATTGGCTTCGCGCCAGATTGCCTTTGTTTTAAGGGTTACAACCTAAGTTTTTGATTTATAAGAAACAAAGCCCCGCTAGCGGGGCTTTGTTTCTAGACAGACTGCGCGCTCGGATCACCGACGAGAGCATCGACCAACCCGCGAAACAGGTCGCATCAGCCCACAGGTCCGCGGCAATTCACCTCGTCACGCTCAAGCCACCCGAAACGCCCCCACCGCGCGACGCAGCCCATCCGCCTGCTCCTCGAGCGACGCGGCCGCTGCGGCCGCCTGCTCGACGAGCGCCGCGTTCTGCTGCGACACCTGATCCATCTGCGACACCGCGCGGTTCACCTGCTCGATCCCGTCGCGCTGCTCGCTCGATGCGGCCGCGATCTCCGTCATGATGCCCGTCACGCGCCCGATCGCCTGCTGGATGTCCTGCATCGTCGCGCCGGCCGTACCGACGAGCCGCGAGCCGGTCGCGACACGCTCGACCGATTCGCCGATCAGCGTGCGGATTTCCTTCGCCGCGGACGCCGAACGTTGTGCCAGCGTGCGCACCTCGCCCGCGACCACCGCGAAGCCGCGCCCCTGCTCGCCCGCGCGCGCGGCCTCGACCGCCGCATTCAGCGCGAGGATGTTGGTCTGGAACGCGATGCCTTCGATCGTGCCAATGATGTCGGCGACCTTCTGCGAACTGCGGTCGATCTCGTTCATCGTGCCGATCACCTCGCCGACGACCGTCGCGCCGCGCGTCGCGATCTCGCTCGCGCTGTCCGCGCACGCCTGCGCCTCGAGCGCGTGGTCCGCGTTCTGCTTCACGGTGGCCGTCAGCTGCTCCATGCTCGCGGCCGTCTCCTGCAGCGCCGACGCCTGCTCCTCGGTGCGCTGCGACAGGTCGGTGTTGCCGGCCGCGATCTGGTGCGTCGCCGTCGAGATCGCTTCGGAACCCTGGCTCACCTGACGCACCGTATCCGCGAGGCTGCGCTGCATGCCGGTCACGCCGTTGACCAGTTCGGCCATCTCGTCGCGCGACGACCAGTGCACTTCCGACGTGAGATCACCGTCCGACAGCCGGCGAAAATGCGACAGCAGGCGATTCACCGGTTGCGTGATCGCGAAATGCAGGCCGATCGCGCAACCGAGGCACGCGGCAAGCCCAAACGCGATGCCCGCGATCGCGCCCATGCGCATCCAGCCGTAATAGGTTTGCGCGGTGTCGTACACGTCCTTGCCGCGCGCGGCCTGGTACGCATCGAGCGCGTCGGTCGCCTGCGTGAGCGCGACCGACAGCGGCGGCGCGACCGTCATCAGCAACCGGTCGGCTTCGTCGCGCCGCCCTTCGCGAATCGCATCGATCATCGGCTTCAGCGCCTGTCCGATCAGCGCCTGGCGCGCGGCATCGAGGCGACTCGCGAGCGGGCCTTCGTCGTCGCCGTGCGGCATCGCCGCGTAGTTGCGCCACGCCGTATCGGCCTTCGACAAATAACCCTCGGCCTTCTTGACGAGCTCGGGCACCTCCGCCGCTTCCGGATGCAGCAGCGCGCGGTCGAGCGTGGTGCGCACGATCGTCAGGTTCAGGCTCGCCGCGGACAGCGCGGTCTTCGCGGCCAGTTGCCGCGTGTAAGCCTCGTCGAGGGCGCGGTTCGAGCTCTGCATGCCCGCGAGGCCGATCAGCCCCGACACGACGAGCAGCGCGGCGACGAGGCCGAGCGTGGAGAAAATCCGCGTACGGATCGAGAAACGGGAAAACAGGGCGTTCAGGTTCATGACGGCACGTGAGCGATGAAAAATGCCGCGGCAATCGGTCCGCGGCCCTCTGTATTACGGTTTGCCTGCAAAAAACTTGAGTCCGTCCCTGCATCGAGGCTGACCGTGGTCAATTTTCCGGGCGGGCAACCTCCTGTTACGACTGCAACATATCGAGGCTGGGCAGAAATTGACTAGTCAATCATCAATGGCTATATTTCGATCCAATTCCCTGCCATGGCAGATATCTCGATGACAATGGACACTTTCCTCACCCGGCCCGCCGCCGACGCGGCCCGCCGCGACGCGCCGAGCGGGCTGATCGTCGCCGCGCTGCTGCTCGTCATGCTGCTGTCCGCGCTCGACCAGACGATCGTGTCGACCGCACTGCCGACGATCGTCGGCGAACTCGGCGGGCTCGACCAGTTGTCCTGGGTCGTCACCGCATACCTGCTGTCGTCCACCGTCGTGCTGCCGCTGTACGGCAAGCTCGGCGACCTGTACGGCCGCAAGATCGTGCTGCAGGCCGCGATCGTGCTGTTCCTCGCCGGCTCCGCGCTGTGCGGCGTCGCGCAGGACATGACGCAGCTGATCGTGCTGCGCGCGCTGCAGGGGCTCGGCGGCGGCGGCCTGATGGTCGTCACGATGGCCGCGATCGGCGATCTGGTTCCGCCCGATCGCCGGGCGCGCTACCAGGGGATGTTCGGCGGCGTCTACGGCCTCGCGACGATCGTCGGCCCGCTGCTCGGCGGCTTCCTGGTCGAGCATCTTTCATGGCGCTGGATCTTCACGATCAACCTGCCGCTCGGCCTGCTCGCGCTCGCGGTGATCGGCACCGCGTTCCGGCCGCACACCGCGCACGTGAAGCACCGGATGGACTATATGGGCGCCGCGTTCCTCGCGACCGCCCTCACCTGCGTGATCCTGTTCACGAGCGAAGGCGGCTCGCTGCTGCCGTGGACGTCGCCGCAGCTGTGGATGACGCTCGTGCTCGGCCTCGTCGCGATCGGCGGCTTCATTTATGAGGAACGCATCGCGGCCGAACCGATCATGCCGCTCGAGCTGTTCCGTCATCGCACCTTCGTGCCAGTCAGCCTGATCGGCTTCGTGGTCGGCATCGCGCTGTTCGGCTCGGTGACGTTCATCCCGCTCTACCTGCAGGTCGTGAAAGGCTCGACGCCGTCGCAGGCCGGCATGCAGCTGCTGCCGATGATGGGCGGGATGCTCGTCACGTCGATCGTCAGCGGGCGGCTGATCTCGCGGCTCGGCTCGTACCGGCCGTTTCCGATCGCGGGGACGCTGACCGGCGGCATCGCGATGGCGTTGCTGTCGACGCTGACGCTCGATACGCCGCTGCATACGATGTACGCGTACATGGCGCTGCTCGGGATCGGGCTCGGAATGGTGATGCCCGTGCTGACGCTCGCCGTGCAGAACACCGTCGAATTCCGGCATATGGGCGTGGCGACGTCGGGCGCGACGCTGTTCCGGTCGATCGGCGGCTCGCTCGGCGTCGCCGGGTTCGGTGCGCTGTTCTCGCACGGGCTGCAGTCGCGAATGATGCACGCGCTGCCGGCCGGCACCGAGCTGCCGCCCGCGCTCGGCCCGGCCGCCGTGCGCCAGTTGCCGGATGCCGTGCGCGACGCGTACCTGCACGCGTTCGCCGGTTCGCTGCACGTCGTGTATCTGGTGGCTGCGGCGATCATCGCGATCGCGTTCGTGTTCGCATGGTTCGTCGAGGATGCGCCGCTGCGCAAGCATCACTGAGCGGCCGGCGGAGCGCGACGCGCTCCATCCGCACCCGCCGTCACGCCAGCAGCACGACCCCGCCCGTCGTCGCGCGCGACTCCAGCAACCGGTGCGCATCGGCCGCCTGTTCGAGCGGCAGCCGCGCGCCGATCTCGACGTGCATCCCGCCCGCCAGCCGGTCGAGCGTCGCACGCGCGGCGTCCCGATACGCGCCGACGTCGCGCGCGATGAAACCGAGCACGCTCGGCCGCGCCAGCGCGATCGAACGGGCCGGCCCGAGTTCGTCGAGATCGAACGTCTGCCGCGCGCCGATCGCCGCCACCTGCCCGATGCTCGCGACCATCCCGAACGGCCGCACCGCCCCGAGCGTGCGGGTCAGCACGTCGCCGCCGATTCCGTCGATCGCGTAGTCGACGCCCGCACCGCCGCCGAACGCACGCGCGGCCGCGACGAAATCCTCCTCGCGATAATCGACCACCGCTTCGGCGCCGTGCATGCGCACGAGCGCGGCTTTCGCGGCCGATCCGACGGTACCGATCACGCGCGCGCCGAGCGCACGCGCCCACTGCGTCGCCAGCAGCCCGACGCCGCCGGCCGCCGCATGCACGAGCACCGTATCGCCGGCGCCGACCCGCCGGACGCGATGCAGCAGCATGTAGACGGTGATCCCCTTCAGCAGCCCGGCCGCGGCGGCTTCGTCGCTCAGCCCGCCGGGAATCGGCAGCACGCGCTCGGCCGGCATCGTGCGCAGGCTCGCATAGCTGCCGGTCGGCATGCCGGCATACGCGACGCGCTGACCGGGCACGAGCGCCGTCACGCCCGGCCCGACCGCGTCGATCACGCCGGCCGCCTCGACGCCGAGCGCGTCCGGCAGCGCGGGCAACGCGTGCGCACCCGTCCTGAAATAGATGTCGACGAAGTTCACGCCGATCGCGGTCTGGCGAATCCGCACTTCGCCGGCGCCGGGCGGCGCGACGGGCGCATCGACGCGGCGCAGCACGCCGGCGTCGCCGTAACGGTCGATCCCGATCCGGATGGCGTTGGCTGTTTGGATCATGACGTTCCTCGCTATCGAATGAAGTGACACGATCATCCCATCGTGCATAATCGAACGGAATTCACGTTGAGCGCCCACCTACTGTGCAAAATTCGACCGATTACGATTCTGCCGCGACGCCCGCGCTGCCGATGAGTTGGGACGACATCCGCTACTTCCTTGCGGTGATGCGCGGCGGCAGCCTGTCGGCCGCGGCGCGGGCGCTGCAGGTCCAGCACTCGACGGTCGCGCGGCGCATCGACGCGCTCGAGTCGGCGCTCGGGATCCGGTTGTTCGACCGGCTGCCGCGCGGCTGGCCGCCGACCGACGAAGGGCTGCACCTCGCCGAGCACGCCGCGCGCCTCGAAGCCGACGCGCATGCGTTCGCGCGTGCGGCACAGGGCGCGGCCGCGCTCGACGGCGTCGTGCGCGTATCGGCGTCGCCGGTGTTCGCCAGCCATTTCCTCGCACCGCGCCTGGCCCGTGCACAGCGCGCATGGCCGGCGCTGCGGATCGACCTGATGGGCGAGATGCACGCGGCGAACCTGTATGCACGCGAAGCCGATCTCGCGGTGCGGCTGTCGCGGCCGAGCGAGCCGGGGCTCACCGCGCGCCGGCTCGGCACGATGCGCTTCGCGCTGTGCGCGACGCCGGAATGGGCGAACGCGACGCCCGACAGCTGGCCGTTCATCGGCTACGACGATGCGCTCGCGCAAACGCCGCAGCAGCAATGGCTCGAACGCTTCGCGGCCGGGCGTCGCTTTGCGTTCATCGCCAACGACCTCGCCGCGCAGCATCGCGCCTGCGCAGCCGGGGCCGGTGTCGCGCTGCTGCCGCGGTTTCTCGTCGACGATCCGGCCGCGCACGCCGGCGCGCCGCTCGTCGAACTCGCGAACGCGCCGCGCTGCGACATCGAGCGCGAGATCTGGCTCGTCGTTCACCCGGACGTACGCCGGTCGCCGCGCGTGCAGCGCGTCGCCGACGCGATCGCCGATGCGGTTCATGCGGCGGACGGACGGCTGTAAGCCGCCGAAACCGCAAACGGGCTTTGCCACGCGCGTCGACGGCCGGCATAGTAGCGTTTTGACTTCAGGCCCTGCCGCCATGTCCACCGCCACCGCCTGCGTCGTGCGCGACGCGACCGACGCCGACCTCGACGCGATCCACGCGATCTATGCGCACCACGTTCACCACAGCGTCGCGTCGTTCGAGGAAACGCCGCCCGACGCCGCCGAACTGCGCGCACGCCGCGACGCGGTGCTGAACCACGGGCTGCCGTATCTCGTCGCCGAATGCGACGGCCGCGTGGCAGGCTACGCGTACGCGACGCCGTACCGCACGCGCAGCGCGTACCGCTTCACGATCGAGGATTCGATCTACATCGACGACACGCAGCGCGGGCGCGGCATCGGCCGCGCGCTGCTCGAGGCGCTGATCGCGCGCTGCGAAGGCGGCCCGTGGCGGCAGATGATCGCGGTGATCGCCGACGGCGGCACCGGCGGCTCGACGTCGCTGCATCGCGCGTTCGGCTTCGAACCGGCCGGCCTGCTGAAAGCGGTCGGTTTCAAGCACGGCCGCTGGATCGACACGGCGCTGATGCAGCGCCCGCTCGGCGACGGCGCGAACACGCGCCCCGCCTCGCCCGAGCCTGCCGCGGCGCGCTAAAATCACCGCATGTCAAAACAGACTCATTCCACGCCCGACGAGGCCGCGCCGGATTCCCGCAACGAGTACACGGTCGACGAACTCGCGCGCGTGTCCGACACCACCGTGCGCAACGTCCGCGCGTACCAGGATCGCGGGCTGCTTGCGCCGCCGGAGAAACGCGGACGCGTCGGCATCTACGACGACACGCACGTCGCGCGCCTGAAGCTGATCAACCATCTGCTCGCGCGCGGTTACACGCTGTCGAACATCCAGGACTTGATCAAGGCGATCGACGAAGGCCACGACCTGCGCTCGATCCTCGGCCTCGAAAACGCGATCGGCGGCCGCTGGTCGCACGAGCTGCCGAAAACCTATTCGCTCGCGCAACTCGCTCAGATGTTCGGCCCGCAAGCGACCACGCAACTGTCGCGCGTGACCGAGCTCGGGCTGCTCGAACGGCGCGGCCTGTCGTTCGTCGCGAAAAGCCCCGCGCTGCTCGAGGCGGCGGCCGCGATGACGAAGGAAGGGATTCCGCCGCGCGAGCTGCTCGACGTGATCAGCCTCGCGCGGCCGCATTTCGACGCGATCGCGCGGCTGCTCGTCGATCTCGTCGTGAAGCGGCTCGACCGCTACGACGCCGGCACGCTGCCGCCGGCCACCGACGTGCCCGAACTGGTCGACGCGATCTGGCGGCTGCGCCCGCTCGCGGCCGTGTTCGTCGAAGGCGAGACGAACCGCGCGCTCGAAACCGCGGCCGGCGCGTATCTCGGCGGCCGGGTCGCGACGATCCTCGACAAGAAGCTCAGCGACGAAGCGGCGCGGCAGTCCGGTACGAGCGATACGCAAGGCGACGGCGACAACGGATAGGCGCGCGGCCGTCATGCAGGCGTCGGCTTGTCGCCGCGACGCGTGCGTAGTCGGTTCGCGGCAGCGCCGACGGCCATTGCCGGTCGCAACCGCGGTCCGCATGGGTCGGCGAATGGCCAGGCGCGCCGCTCGGCGCGCATTCCAGCCGGACGGCGTCGCATCGCTCCCCGCACGGTAACCCCGCGTGCCGCGACACAGTTACAAGTTATCGGTTGACGCAAGCCCGCCCGGCGGTTAGTGTACGCATCGAAGTCCAAGAAGTCCGATTGCTGTTCATCAATTGCTCGCTCCTCCCCAGCGGTATTCGTTGTCCTCTCCCTCCTTGACGCTTCACGCGCTCTTCAACAGAGCAAATCTCTATTTTTTTCTCAAGGAATCTTCATGGATACCGGTATCGTCAAGTGGTTCAACGACAGCAAAGGCTTTGGTTTCATCACGCCGGACAACGGCGGCGACGACCTGTTCGCTCACTTCTCGGAAATTCGTGCCGACGGCTTCAAGACGCTGGCTGAAAACCAAAAAGTGAGCTTCGAAACGAAGCAGGGCCCGAAGGGTCTGCAAGCGGCCAACATCAAGCCGCTGTAAAGTTTGAAGGGCCCGGCGTCCGTCGACGGACGCCGGGTCGCAGCGACATCCCCACGGAGCTTCGTCTCCTAAAGTTGGCGCGATCGGCTTGAGCTGCCTTTGTTCAGTGAGCAGCTTGCCAGGCGCCACACGTCTCGTTGCACTTCATCCCCCCCTCCGGCCGCAACGCCTTATTTTTCGCTTTCCGACTGCGTCAGATTCCGCTCGCAATGGCGTTGAATCGGCATACCCGTGCGCATTTCGCACGGCACGCGCGCACTCGATCATCATTAAAATTAAAATGCACAACCAACGAATTCAACAGTACAACGGCTATGCCGTCCAACCCTCGGCGCATCGCCTGCCCGACGGGAGCTTTTCATCCAACCTGCTGCTCGAACGCGCCGATAGCACGCGCGACGAAGGCCGCTACCAGTTCTATTCGCTCGACTACTTCGCGAGCGAAGCGCAGGCGATCGCGCATTCGGCACGCTGGGCACGCAACTGGGTCGATACGCGCGGTTAAAGGCCACGCTACTGTCGATATCAGCAGACGGTCATAAAAAGCCGGCGGGCAACGTGCCCACCGGCTTTTTGCATGACACGCCCGTTCACCTGTTTCGCCGCATTCCGGCACGACGGAGTCGTCCGATCCGGCAGGCCACGACGCCAAAGCATAGGGCGGCCGCCGTCATATCCATATCGGCAATGCTTCGTTTGCGGGCGCGATCGCCCATGCGACGATTCTTCCAACCGAGCGGCGCCCGCCGCTCCCCGAAGATGCCTCGCATGGAGTTCGTTCGATGATTCGTTTCACCCGCTGGATCACCCGCGCCGCCGCCGTCTCGCTCGTTGCGCTGTCCGCCGCGTCGGCATTCGCGCAAGGCGGCACCGACAAAATCGTGCGCATCGGTTATCAAAAGGCCGGCCTGCTGTCGATCGTCAAGGCGCAGGGCGCGCTCGAAGCGCGACTCAAGCCGCTCGGCTATGACGTTCAATGGTTCGAATTCCCGGCCGGCCCGCAACTGCTCGAAGCACTGAACGCGAACAGCATCGACTTCGGCTACACCGGCGCGCCGCCACCCGTGTTCGCGCAGGCGGCCGGCGTGCAGTTCGTCTATGTCGGCGCGGAACCGCCGGCGCCGCACAACGAAGCGGTATTCGTGAAGAGCGATTCGCCGATCCGGACGGTGGCCGGCCTGCGCGGCAAGAAGGTCGCGCTGCAGAAAGGCTCGAGTGCGAACTACCTGCTGCTCGAGGCGCTGAAGAAAGCCGGCGTGCGCTATGACGAAATCCATCCCGTGTATCTCGCGCCGGCCGACGCGCGCGCCGCGTTCGAAAGCGGCAATGTCGATGCGTGGGCCGTGTGGGATCCGTACTACGCGGCCGCGCAGAACGCGCTGAAGGTGCGCACGCTGTCCGATTACGCGGGGCTCGCGGCGACCAACAATTTCTACGAGGCGACGCGGCGTTTCGCGCAACAGCATCCCGACGTGGTCGGCGCGATCCTGAAACAGGCGCGCGAAACCGGCCAGTGGGTCAACGGGCATCCGGCCGACACGGCCGCGCTGCTTGCACCGAAGGTCGGGTTGCCCGAGGCACTCGTCGAAACATGGATCAAGCGGGTGCCGTTCGGTGCGGTGCCGATCGATGAGCGCATCGTCGCCGCGCAGCAGGGTGTTGCCGATGCGTTCTATGCGGCGAAGCTCATTCCGCAGAAGCTGAGCGTGGCCGACAACGCATGGGTCGACAAAACCGTGGCGAGTGCGCTGGCGGCGAAGTAACGCTCGCGGCCCCATCCATCAGCAGGCCGGCCGGGCGCGATGCCCCACCGGCCGCTTTCGTGTCCCGAGCGGCACGCGCTCAACGCAGCGCCCCCGCCACCTTCTTCTGCCGCCACAAACACAGCAGATCGCACGCCACATGCGCAGCCGCGATCGCCGTGATGTCCGCGTGATCGTACGCGGGCGCGACTTCCACCACATCCGCTCCGACCAGATTCACCGCGCCGAGCGAGCGCACGATCGCCAGCGCCTGTGCGGACGACAATCCGCCCGCGACCGGCGTCCCCGTCCCCGGCGCGAACGCCGGATCGAGGCAATCGATATCGAACGTCAGATACGCAGGCCGCGCGCCGACGATCTCGACGATCCGCTCGACCGCCGCTCGCGGACCATGGTCATGCACCCACGCGGCATCGAGCCGCTCGATCCCGAGAAAGTCGTCGTTCCACGTACGGATGCCGACCTGCACCGACGTCGCGGGATCGATCAGTCCTTCCTTTACCGCCTTGTAGAACATCGTCCCGTGATTGAGGCTGTCCGGATCGTCGTCGGCCCACGTATCGCAGTGCGCGTCGAAATGGATCAGCGACAGCGGCTTGCCGTAGCGCTCCGCGTGCGCGACCAGCAGCGGATGCGTGATGTAGTGGTCGCCGCCGAGCGTCAGCATCTTCGCGCCCGAGCTCAGGATCGTGCGCGCATGCTCGACGATCGCCGGCTTGATCGACAGCGGGTTGTGCGCATCGAACCAGCAGTCGCCGTAGTCGACGGCCGCGAGATCGTCGAACGGATCGAAGCCCCACGGATACGGATTGAGCTCCGCGAGCTGCACGCTCGCCGCGCGGATCGCGGCCGGCCCGAGCCGCGCACCGGAGCGATAGGTCGTCGCGAGGTCGAGCGGCACGCCGGAGATCGCGACGTCGACGCCGTCGAGCGCGCGCGCGTAGTTGCGGCGCATGAACGACAGCACGCCCGCGTAGGTGTTTTCGATCGACGAGCCGTACGGCGTCGTGCGACGGATCGCGCCGTCGCCGTGGAGAAGTTCGGTCATGGTCGGACCTGTTTTCGTGATGGCCGGACCGCCCCGCTTCGACTGAGCGCGCGGGCCGGGCACGGCGGGGATTCATCGGGCATGTACCGGCTCGCGCATCCAGTCGCGAAGCAAGGCGGGACATCGACAACGACAACGGTAATACCGCGGCGATCGTAGCAAGCCGAATCGGAACCGTTGCCCCGGTTCAGCCGGGGCAACGCGCGAAAAAAGTCCGGTGGCGGCGTCGCCCGCGGTCGCCGTCGTTTCCTAGAAGGGTTCGCCGGTTTTCGCGCACCCGTTCTTCCGGATAATGGCCAGCAGCCACGCGGTGAACGGCCCATCGTCCACCGCGGACAACAACAAACCGGAGACACCCGCCTTGATCGCCACGCTTCCCGCCACCTACCGCCGGCTCTGGCCGCTCGCCATCGCGGCGGCGCTGCTGTACGGGCTGTCGCTCGCCGCCGCGCCCTATCCGGGCCAGGCCGCCGCGAAGGCCGCGATGGGCATCCTGCTGCTCGCGGCGGGCGGCACCTGCGGCGCGCCGCGCGAACGCGCGTGGCTGTGCGCGGCACTCGCGACGGCCGTGCTCGGGGACGTGCTGCTCGCGCTGCCCGACTGGCCGCTGTCGTTCGTGTTCGGCCTCGGCGCGTTCCTGCTCACGCACCTGTGTTATTGCGCGATTTTCTTCCGGTGGCGCGCGCGGCCGCGTGGCTGGCGCATCGTTGCGCTCGTCGGGCTGTGGATCGCCGCGCCGGCGTTCTACGTGGCGTTCTTCCCGCACCTCGCCGAGCTGCTGGCGCCGGTCGCCGGCTATATGCTCGTGCTGTGCGCGATGGCGAGCTTCGCGCTCGCCGCCCGCACGCGCGGCCCGCTGGTCGCGATCGGCAGCCTGATCTTCGTCGGCTCGGACACGCTGATCGGCGTCGGCCGGTTCCTCGGCGGTTTTCCGGGCATCGACTATCTGATCTGGGGCCTTTATGCGCTCGCGCAGGTCACGATCGTGGCCGGGGTTTTCCATGAGACGGCCGCTCGATCGATCCGTCCCTGATATCGTTTCAAACAGGCCGCCGCGCGCCGGCGGCTTGATCGCCAGCGCCTCCCGCCCTGCCGACGGCCTTTTCCGCGCATCCCGCATGGCGGAAACGGGGCCGTTCCAAACCCCGCTCAGCCTTTCCCCGCTTGATTTCCTGCCCTTAGAGCGTCGCTTCTAGCCTCTTGCGGTTTCCGGGTTCACCCACTATCGTTACATCAACCAATGTAACATTAAAAAATGAGCCAGATCGGAGACACCCGGATGAATGCTCGCACGTTGCCTTTCGGTCCACCCGGCCCTGACGGCCGGGATGAAGCCATCGACATCGCCATCATCGGCACCGGCTTCGCCGGCCTCGGGATGGCGATCCGCCTGAAACAAACCGGCGTGACCGACTTCGTCGTCCTCGAGAAGGCCGCGTCGGTCGGCGGCACGTGGCGCGACAATCATTACCCCGGGTGTGCATGCGACGTGCAATCGCACGTCTATTCGTTCTCGTTCGCGCCGAACCCGCGCTGGACCCGCATGTTCGCGCCGCAGCCGGAGATCCGCGCGTATCTGGAAGACTGCGTGCAGCGCTTCGGCGTCGGCCCGCACCTGCGGCTGAATCACGAGTTGCAGCGCGCCGAGTACGACGAAGCCGCGCAACGCTGGCGCCTCACGTTCGCGAACGGCAAGCGGCTGTCGGCACGCGTGCTGGTGTCCGGGATGGGCGGGCTGTCGCGCGCCGCACTGCCGGCGATTCCCGGTGTCGAGACCTTCAAGGGCCGCGCATTCCATTCGCAACAGTGGGATCACGACTACCCGCTCGAAGGCAAGCGCGTCGCGGTGATCGGCACCGGCGCGAGCGCGATCCAGTTCGTGCCGCAGATCGCGCCGCGCGTGAAGTCGCTCGCGCTGTTCCAGCGCACGCCGCCGTGGATCATGCCGAAGCCCGACCGCAACCTGACCGGCGTCGAGAAATGGCTGTTCCGCACGCTGCCGTTCACGCAGAAGGTCGTGCGCAGCGGCATCTACTGGATGCTCGAATCGCGCGTGCTCGGCTTCGCGATCCATCCGTCGCTGATGAAGAACGTGCAGAAGCTCGCGCTGCGTCACATCCGCAAGCAGATTCCCGATCCGGCACTGCGCAAGGCCGTCACGCCGAACTACACGCTCGGCTGCAAGCGCGTGCTGATCTCGAACGACTACTACCCGGCGCTGTCGCGCAAGAACGTCGACGTGATCACGACCGGCATCGATCGCATCGAAGCCGACGCGGTCGTGACGACCGACGGCAAGCGTCATGAAGTCGACTGCCTGATCTACGGCACCGGCTTCCAGGTGGCCGACCCGTATCCGCGCGGCGCGATCATCGGCCGCGGCGGCCTCGACATCGTCGATGCGTGGCGCGACGGCGCGCACGCGTATCTCGGCACGACGCTGCCCGGCTACCCGAACTTCTTCATGATCGTCGGCCCGAACACGGGCCTCGGCCACAACTCGATGGTGTTCATGATCGAGTCGCAGATCGAATACATCCTCGGCGCGCTGCAGGCGATGCGCCGCGAGCGCGCGGAGGCGATCGAGGTACGCCCGCTCGTCGAAGCGCAGTACAACGACGACCTGCAGGACAAGCTGAAGAAGGCGATCTGGTCGACGGGCGGCTGCAAGAGCTGGTACCTCGACCCGCGCACCGGCAAGAACACGACGCTGTGGCCGGGCTTCACGTGGCGCTTCCGCCAGGCCACCGGGCAGTTCTCGATCGCCGATTACCACGCGTATCGCGCACCGCACGACACGACCGCGCGGCCCGCCGCCGCGCCGGCCGCTTCCCCTTCCACGTCCGCCGAAGCGGCCTGAGCCAGACAAGGAGCCATCGACATGAGAGATTTCGCCAACAAGGTCGCCGCGATCACGGGTGCCGGCTCGGGCATGGGCCGCGCACTCGCGATCCAGCTCGCGCAGGCCGGCTGCCACGTGTCGCTCGCCGACAAGAACGGCGTCGGCCTCGCCGAAACCGAACGAATCGTCGGTGCGATCGCGCCGAACGTGCGCGTATCGACGCGCGTGCTCGACGTCGGCGATCGCGACGCGATGTTCGCGTGGGCCAACGACACCGCGCAGGAGCACGGCAAGGTCAACCTGATCTTCAACAACGCGGGCGTCGCGCTGTCGAGCACGATCGAAGGGATGGACTACAGCGATCTCGAGTGGATCGTAAACATCAACTTCTGGGGCGTCGTGCACGGCACGAAGGCGTTCCTGCCGCACCTGAAGGCATCGGGCGACGGCCACGTGATCAACACGTCGAGCATCTTCGGGATCTTCGCGCAGCCGGGCATGAGCGGCTACAACGCAACCAAGTTCGCGGTGCGCGGCTTCACCGAATCGCTGCGCCAGGAACTCGACATGATGAAGTGCGGCGTGTCGGCCACCTGCGTGCATCCGGGCGGCATCCGCACGAACATCGCGCAGTCGAGCCGCGTCGCGAAGAACATGGTCGGCTTCATCGTCGAGAGCGAACAGCAAGGCAAGGACAGCTTCGAGAAGTTCTTCATCACGACCGCCGACGACGCCGCGCGCACGATCCTCGCCGGCGTGCGCAAGAACAAGCGCCGCGTGCTGATCGGCCGCGACGCGAAGGGCGCGGACTGGATGGCGCGCCTCCTGCCGGCCGCGTACCAGGCGCTCGTCGTGCTCGCGACGCGCCGCGAGGCCGCGAAAGCCCGCCGTGCCGCACGCGGCGCGCCGGCACCGGCACCGGTGCACGCCACCTACAACAATGCAGGCAATCAGGGAGAACAATCATGACGACACCGAACATGATGCCCGTGCGGCGCGACATCCGTTTCGCGCTGCCGCCCGAACGCGCGAAGGACTGGCATGTGCAGGGCGTGCCGGTCACGCACTTCATGAATGCGCTGTCGCTGCTGTTCCCGGCCGGCGAACGCTTCTTCATGGATTCGGTGCGCAACTACCGCGACCGGATCGAGGATCCCGAGCTGAAGAAGCAGGTCATCGGCTTCATTGGGCAGGAAGCGATGCACACGCGCGAGCACATCGAATACAACGATCTGCTGCAGGCGTCAGGCCTGCCCGCGCACAAGCTCGACAAGCGTCTGTGGACGATCCTCGGCTGGTTCAAGAAGGTGCTGCCGCACTCGATGCAGCTGGCGATCACGATCGCGCTCGAACACTACACGGCGATCCTCGCGAACCAGTTGCTGTCGGGCCACGAGCACCGGATCGACGGCTCGGTCGAGGGCTACCAGCAGATGTGGATGTGGCACGCGATGGAGGAAACCGAGCACAAGGCGGTGTCCTACGACGTGTGGCGCACCGTGATGAAGCCGGGCCTCGGCAGCTACCTGCTGCGCACCGGCACGATGCTGACGACGACGGTATTCTTCTGGGCGATCGTGTTCGACTTCCACGTGCGGCTGATGCGCGCGCACCGTCGCGAACACGGCAAGTTCGACGGCATGTGGCGCCTCGTGAAGTATCTGTACAGCCCGAAGAACGGCGTGTTCCCGAGCATCGCGCGCGAATGGCTCGACTACTTCCGCCCGGGCTTCCACCCGTGGGATCACGACAACCATCAGTACCTGCAGGAGCTCGACACGCTGCTCGACAACATCGACGCGACCAACGCGCGCTATGCGGCGCAAGCCGCCCCGCGCCGCGTGCCGCTGCATTCGGTAGCGCAGGCATGACGCGATGGCGCGCGCTCACGAGATGCTGACCGTCCGGTCCGGCGACGTGAAACTCGCCGTCTACGTCAGCGGGTCGCGTCGCGCGCCGCCGCTGATCCTCGTGCATGGCTACCCGGACTCGGCGACCGTGTGGGCGCCGATCCGCGCGCGGCTCGCGAAGCGCTACCGCGTGATCGCGTACGACGTGCGCGGCGCCGGCGCATCCGATGCGCCGCGCCGCCGTGCCGACTACACGCTCGAACGGCTCGCCGACGACCTGAAAGCGGTGGCCGACGCGACCTGCGGCGGCCGGCCGTTCCACCTGGTCGGCCACGACTGGGGCTCGATCCAGTGCTGGGAGGCCGTGACCGACCCCGCGTTCCGCGGCCGCATCGCGTCGTACACGTCGATCTCCGGCCCGTGTCTCGATCACGTGTTCCGCGCGAAGATGCGGCTCCGGCAGAGCCTGAAATCCTGGTACATCGCGTTCTTCCATCTGCCGCTCGTGCCGTCGCTGGTATGGCGGCTCGGCGGCGCCGCGCTGTGGCCGCGCTGGCTGCAGCTCACCGAACGCGTGCGCGCCGAGCGCGATCCCGTGCAACTGAAGAACGCGCTGAACGGGATGCGGATGTACCGCGCGAACTTCCTTGCCCGGGCCCGCAAGCCGCGTGAGCGGTACGCGCAGGCGCCGGTGCAGATTCTCGTTCCGCTGCGCGACCGCTACGTGACGCCCGAGATGTCGGTCGACCTCGACCGCTGGCTCGGCGAGCACGTGCGCGAGGAAATCGACGGCACGCACTGGATCGTGCTGCGCCATCCGGACATGATCGCGTCGCGGATCGACCGGTTCGCGGCCGCGCATGAACGGCCCGCGGTTGCCGCCGCGTCGGCAGCGGCGGCACCGGCCACGCGAACGGGAGCCGCGGATCAGCGCAACGGCGGCAGTCGCTTGAACAGCGTTTCGTAGTCGATCACGAGCCCGTCGTCGTCGATGTCCATCTCCGCGGTGAAATTCCGGAAGATCCCTTCGTAGCGGTAGCGGCGGCCCGGTTCGATGCACGCATAAGCCTGCTTGACCGGCGTGACCTTCAGATCCGGCGTCGAGATGTACGCGACGTCGATCGGCCGCCGCTCGCCGCGCGCGAGCCCGAGGCGGCCGATCGGCAGCGAATTCGTGAACGGCGTCGCGGCGATGTCGATATCGATGCAGCCGTCGAGCTCGTGCAGTTCTCGGCCTGAGCCGTCACGCCAGTGCCCGGCCCCGTCGCCACGCAGTTCGAGCGTGCCGCCGCCCATCACCTTGAGCACCGCGTAGGTCACGCGCCATTGCAGATCGCATTCGACGCGATACGCGAGCCCGTACGCGCGGCCATACCGCTGGCCGACCACCGCGCTTTCGACGACGATGCCGGATTCACTCCGGTCGAACGTCAGATGTTCGATTCCGTCGCCTTCGAGCGACGCCCAACGTACTTCGCGCATCGTTCCACCTCCTTGGTATCCCGCGTCGGGGCATCGTCACACAAATCGTCGCTATCCGGAATGCCGCCGTCGATTGAGTCCAGCTCGGCGACCCGGTCGCTAGAGCGTTGAAACTGACGCGCATGGGTCCCCCCTCGGCAACCCCGCGTGCACGCGAAAGCAATAGCGATGGCGCAAATTTGATATCGAATCGCCGGAATCTCGCGAAAACGCTAACAAAACATCCCGAGTACGCGCACCGCACCTCGCGATGCCCCGCTTCAGGGCATCGACCACAAATCCTGACTATCCAGCATTCCCTATTCCGGTGCATCGCAGCGTGTCCTATGCTCACGACTCATCCTGTTCCGCCGCGATCATGCCTACTGCCCGCCCCGCTTCGCCGTCGATCGACCTGCGCACCCTGCTGCGCGGCATCGGGCAGATCGTGCTGCAGGCGAATGCGCTCACCGGGTCGCTGCTGCTCGCCGCGCTCGCGCTGAACGACCTGCGGCTCGCATGCGCGGCGCTGGTCGGCTCCGCCGCCGCCAGCATGACGGCCGTGCTGACCGGCGCCGAACGCCGCGACGTCGAACAGGGGCTGCACGGCTTCAACGGCGCGCTCGCGGCGCTGATCGCCGTATTGTTCGCGCCCCATCAACTCGCCGCCGTCGCGCTGGTGCCGCTGGTCGCGATCGGCGCGGCGCTCGTGCAACGCGCGATGCGGGCGTCGCTCGCCCGCTGGCGCCAGTGCCCGTATTCGAGCCCGTGCCTGGTCGTCACCGCGCTGTGGCTGCCGTTTGTCGCGTTGCAGCATGCGGACGGCGCGACCGCCGCCCCGGTGCCGACGCTCGCTTCCGCAACCGACGCGCTGTTGTCGGGCGTTGCTCAGACCACCTTCGCACAAGGCGCATGGGCCGGCGCGCTGGTCGTCGCCGCCCTCGCCGTCGCGTCACGCCGCGCGGCCGCGTTCGCGCTCGGCGGCGCGATCGCGTCGACCGTGCTGCTGACCGCGCTCGGCGCAAGCGACGCGTCGTTCGCCGGCGGCCTGCTCGGCTTCAACGGCGCGCTCGCCGCACTCGCGCTGATGTCGCGCGGGCCGCGTGCGGCGCTCGCGGCCGCCGCACTCGCCGCGCTGATCCAGTGGCTCGCGATGCGCGCGGGCATCCCGGTGTTTACAGCCCCGTTCGCGCTCGCGGCGTGGGTGACCGTAGTCGTCGCGCGCCGCCTCACCCTCGGAGCACCCGATGTCATTCGCACACCGTCCTGACGCCGTGAAGCCCGGCGGTCCGATCTCCGACGCCGAACGCAGGCTGCGCGTCGACCTCGCCGCCGCGTACCGGCTCGTCGCGCTGAACGGCTGGGACGACCTGATCTACACGCATCTATCCGCGACCGTGCCCGGCGAGCCCGGCCACTTCCTGATCAACCCGTTCGGCCTCACGTTCGACGAGGTACGCGCATCGAACCTCGTGAAGATCGACCTCGCCGGCAACCGGATCGGCGACAGCGAGCACGCGGTCAACGTGACCGGCTTTGCACTGCATGCGGCCGTGCACGCCGCGCGCGCCGATGCCGTCTGCGTGATGCACCTGCACAATACGGCCGGCATCGCCGTGTCGATCCAGCGCGACGGGCTGTTGCCGGCGTCGCAGCACGCGTTGCGCTTTCACGGCGATCTTGCGTACCACGACTACGAAGCGCTCGCGTTCTCGCCGGCCGAAGGCGCACGTCTGACCGCGAACCTCGGCGCGAAATCCGCGATGCTGCTGCGCAACCACGGCACGCTGACGGTCGGCCGGACCGTCGCCGAAGCGTACGTGCTGATGGATACGCTGATCAAGGCGTGCGACATCCAGGTGCGCGCGCAAGCAGGCGGCGGGCCGCTCGTGCTGCCGGAGCCGGCCATCGCCGAGCGCACCGCCGAACAGTTGCGCGACGGCGGCGCGATCGAAGGCGAACTGGAATGGCCGGCGCTGCTGCGCCGGCTCGACCGGATCGATCCGTCATATCGCGACTGACCGCGCATCCGCACCCGACCGAATCGTCCATCGTCAATCGTTCAATCCCAACCGGAGCCTGTGTCATGCCGACTTTCAATATCCTGCTGTTCGAAGGCCGCACCGTCGAGCAGAAGCGCGCATTCGTCGAAGCAATCACGCGTGTCACGTGCGACACGCTCGGCTGCACGCCGGGCTCGGTCGACATCATCCTGACCGACGTGAAGAAGGAGAACTGGGCGACGGCAGGGAAGCTGTGGAGCGACGAGCGCTGAGCACCGACGGCGGCGTCGCGTCGGCGCCGTCCGCTCTGTGCTGAGCCCTGCACTGAGCCCTGCACCGCAGCGCCTGCGACGCGTGCTGCACGCCGGCGCCTCCACTCGCCTCCGTTGTGCGCCCGCACATCGCTTTGTCACGCAATCGGCGCATAATGCCGGACAGACGCAGCAGCCAATGGCCACCCGACGGAGACCGCCATGGAAGCGAAGAACGAGGAAGTCGTCGCACACCTGCTCTCCGATGTCGTCGAATTCGCGCGCGCTCGTCTGCCCGACGCCACGTTCCGGATCGTCGAACCCTTCCTGCGTCATTACTACGATTTCGTCGATGCCGACGATCTGCAGAGCCGCGGCATCGCCGACCTGTACGGCGCCGCGATGGCGCACTGGCAGACCGCCCAGAAATTCGTGCCCGGCAGCGAACGCCTGCGCGTGTACAACCCGATTCTCGAACAGCACGGCTGGCATTCCGACCACACGGTGATCGAGATCGTCAACGACGACATGCCGTTCCTGGTCGACTCGGTGACGATGGCCATCAACCGTCTCGGGCTCGCGCTGCACTCGGCGCTGCATCCGGTGTTCCGCATCTGGCGCGGCGCCGGCGGCGGCATCGAGCGCGTCGACGCGGGCGGTGCGACGTCCGGCGACGGCCAGTCGCAACTCGCGTCGTTCATCCATTTCGAAGTCGACCGCTGCGGCGACGCCGCGCTGCTCGACACGCTGCGCGAGGACATCGCGCGCGTGCTCGGCGACGTGCGCGCGTCGGTCGAGGACTGGCCGAAGATCGTCGACATCGCCCGCGCGACGATCAAGGAGATGAAGGCGCGCGAGTCGACCGCGGAGGACATCGAGGCGCGCGCGTTCCTCGAATGGATGGCCGCCGATCACTTCACGTTCCTCGGTCAGCGCGACTACGCGCTCGTATCGGACGGCACGGGCTTCGGCCTGCGCGGCATCGAGGGCTCGGGCTTCGGGATCCTGCGCGAATCGCTGCGCACGTCCGGCGCCGCCGACGTGACGCCGCTGCCGCCGGCCGCCGCCGACATCATCACCGGCGCCTGGCCGATCTTCGTGACCAAGGCGAATTCGCGCGCGACGGTGCACCGGCCCGGCTACCTCGACTACGTCGGCGTGAAACTCGTCGGCGCCGACGGCAAGGTCACCGGCGAGCGCCGCTTCATCGGGCTCTACACGTCGACCGCCTATTTCGGTTCGTACACCGAGATTCCGATCGTGCGCCGCAAGTGCGCGAACATCGTGCGGCGCGCGGGCTTTTTGCCGAAAGGGCATCTCGGCAAGTCGCTCGTGACGGTGCTCGAAACCTATCCGCGCGACGAACTGTTCCAGGCCGACGAAGACCGGCTCTACGACATCGCGCTCGGCATCCTGCGCCTGCAGGAACACCAGCGCACGCGACTGTTCGTGCGGCGCGACCGGTTCGACCGCTTCGTGTCGTGCCTCGTGTTCGTGCCGCGCGACAAGTACAACACCGACCTGCGCCGCCGCATCGCGAAGCTGCTGGTCGACGCGTACAACGGCGTGAACGTCGAATTCACGCCGCTGCTGTCGGAATCGGCGCTCGCCCGCATTCACTTCGTCGTGCATGCGGAACCGGGCACGATGCCCGACGTCGACACGCGCGAACTCGAAACGCGGCTCGTGCAGGTCACGCGCCGCTGGCAGGACGATCTCGCCGACGCGCTGCTCGACGCATTCGGCGAAGAACAAGGCAACCGCCTGCTGCAGCGCTATGCCGATTCATTCCCGGCAGGCTATCGCGACGACTATCCGGCGCGCACGGCCGTGCGCGACATCGAGCTGATCGAGCGCGTGAAGGACTCGGGCCAGCTCGCGATGAACCTGTACCGGCCGATCGAGGCCGAGCCGCGCGCGTTCCGCTTCAAGGTGTATCGCGCGGGCGACCCGATCGCGCTGTCGCGCAGCCTGCCGATGCTCGAACATCTCGGCGTGCGCGTCGACGAGGAGCGGCCGTACCGGATCCAGACGCAGGACGCCGCGCACGCGTGGGTACACGATTTCGGGCTGGAACTCGCCGACGATACCGAGTTCGACATCGAGCGCGTGAAAGGCCTGTTCGAAGATGCGTTCGACCGGATCTGGAGCGGCCGGATCGAGAACGACGACTTCAACCGCCTCGTGCTGCGCGCGCACCTGAGCGCGCGCGAGGTCACGATCCTGCGCGCGTATGCGAAATATCTGCGGCAGGTCGGCTCGACCTTCAGCGACGCGTATATCGAACGCGCGCTGACCGGCAATCCGGCGATCGCGCGGCAACTCGTCGAGCTGTTCCTGCTGCGCTTCGATCCGCGCATCGGCGACACGCGCGACGTGCAGGCCGAACGGCTGCTGAAGGCGATCGAAGGCGCGCTCGACCAGGTGCCGAACCTCGACGAGGATCGCATCCTGCGCCAGTTCCTCGGCGTGATCAACGCGACCGAGCGCACGAACTACTTCCTCGCGGACGCGAACGGCGAATCGAAGCCGTACCTGTCGTTCAAGTTCAATCCGGCGAAGGTGCCCGGCCTGCCCGAACCGAAGCCGATGTTCGAGATCTGGGTGTATTCGCCGCGCGTCGAGGGCGTGCACCTGCGCGGCGGGCGCGTCGCGCGCGGCGGGCTGCGCTGGTCGGATCGCCGCGAGGATTTCCGCACCGAGGTGCTCGGGCTGATGAAGGCACAGATGGTGAAGAACGTCGTGATCGTGCCGGTCGGCTCGAAAGGCGGCTTCGTCGTGAAGAACCCGCCGCCGCAGAGCGATCGCGAAGCGTGGATGCGCGAAGGCATCGCGTGCTACCAGACGTTCCTGCGCGGGCTGCTCGACCTCACCGACAACCTCGCCGGCAACGCGATCGTGCCGCCGCCCGACGTGGTGCGCCACGACGCCGACGATCCGTATCTGGTCGTCGCCGCCGACAAGGGCACGGCCACCTTCTCCGACTATGCGAACGCGATCTCGCACGAATACGGCTTCTGGCTCGACGACGCGTTCGCGTCCGGCGGCTCGGTCGGCTACGACCACAAGAAGATGGCGATCACCGCGCGCGGCGCGTGGGAATCGGTGAAGCGGCACTTCCGCGAGATGGGCGTCGACACGCAGGCGACCGATTTCACCGTGGTCGGCGTCGGCGACATGTCGGGCGACGTGTTCGGCAACGGGATGCTGCTGTCGCCGCATATCCGACTCGTCGCCGCGTTCGATCACCGGCACGTGTTCCTCGACCCGAACCCCGACCCGGCAACGAGCTTCGCGGAGCGCCAGCGGATGTTCGCGCTCGAACGCTCGAGCTGGGCCGACTACGATACGTCGGTGATTTCGCCGGGCGGCGGCGTGTATCCGCGCACCGCGAAGACGATCCCGCTGTCGCCGGCCGTGCAGTCCGCGCTCGGCATCGACGCGCACGCGCTGCCGCCCACCGAGCTGATCCGCGCGATCCTGCAGGCGCCGGTCGACCTGCTGTACAACGGCGGCATCGGCACCTACGTGAAGGCCGCGCGCGAAACGCACACGCAAGTCGGCGACCGCGCGAACGACGCGGTGCGCGTGAACGGCGCGGACCTGCGCTGCAAGGTCGTCGGCGAAGGCGGCAATCTCGGCTGCACGCAGTTCGGCCGCATCGAATTCGCGCAGCGCGGCGGCCGCATCAATACCGACGCGATCGACAACTCGGCCGGCGTCGATTGTTCGGATCACGAAGTCAACATCAAGATCCTGCTCGGGCTCGTGGTGTCCGACGGCGAGATGACCGAGAAGCAGCGCAACGCGCTGCTCGCCGAGATGACCGACGAAGTCGGGCTGCTCGTGCTGCGCGACAACTACTACCAGACGCAGGCGCTGTCGATCGCCGGCCGCTATGCGGTCGAACTGCTCGACGCCGAGGCGCGCCTGATGCGCTGGCTCGAGCGCGCGGGCCGCCTGAACCGCGTGATCGAGTTCCTGCCGACCGACGACGAAGTCGCCGAGCGGCAGGCCGCGAAGCTCGGCCTCACGTCGCCGGAGCGCGCGGTGCTGCTCGCGTACAGCAAGATGTGGCTCTACGACGCGCTGCTCGAATCCGACGTGCCCGAGGATCCGCTGGTGGCCGCGATGCTCGTCGACTACTTCCCGAAGCCGCTGCAACAGCGCTTCAGCGAGCCGATGCGCCGCCATCCGCTGCGCCGCGAGATTCTCGCGACGCATCTGACGAACGCGCTCGTGAACCGCGTCGGCTGCGCGTTCGTGCACCGGCTGATGGAGGAAACCGACGCGCAGCCCGGCGACATCGTGCGCGCATGCATCATGGCGCGCGACGTGTTCGACCTCGATGCGGTGTGGCGCGATATCGACGCGCTCGACAATCGCGTCGCCGACGACGTGCAGGCGCGCATGTTCGTCGACGTCGCGCGGCTGCTGGAGCGCGCGGCGCTGTGGTTCCTGCGGCATCTGCAGTCCGGCGCGGTGGCCGACGGCGGCGTCGCCGGATTGATCGCGCGCTGCCGCGACGCGGTGCAGCGCATCGCGCCGCAACTGCCGTCGCTGCTGCCGGCCGACGATCTGGAAGCGCTGTCCGAGCGGCAGCGCGTGCTGGTCGACGCCGGCGTCGACAGCGCGCTCGCGGTACGCGTCGCGAGCGGCGACATCTCGGCCGCGCTGCTCGACATCGCCGAAGTGGCGGCGACCTGCAATCGCAGCCTCGAACTCGTCGCCGGTGTCTATTTCTCGCTCGGCACGCTGCTCAATTACGGGTGGATCGGCGAACGCGCGGCGAACCTGCCGACGCCGACGCACTGGGACATGCTCGCGCGCGCCGCCGCGCTCGCGGAAGTCGCGCGGCTCAAGCGCACGCTCGCGACGAGCGCGCTCGCGGAATCGCCGGATTCGACCACGCCGGACACGATCGTCGGCGCGTGGCGCGTGCGCCGCGAGGCCGCGCTCGCGCGTTACGAGCACCTGCTCGCGGATCTGCGCGCATCCGGCGGCACGAGCCTCGCGGTGCTGCTCGTGGTCGTGCGGGAAATGGCCGTGCTCGAACGCGCGTGACGAAGGCGACGGGTCAGACCGTCGCGACGAGCAATTCTTCCGCGCGGTTCGGCGGCCGCAGGCCGTCCGTGCGATCGACGAAATAACGGCGCGTCAGCTCGGCGGCCGACACGTGTTCGGCCTTCGCAAAACCGGCCTCCCGTGCAAGCGCCTGGATCTGTTCCGGCAGGAAGAAGCTGATGAACGGCGTGCCGCTCGCGCGCGCGCCCTTCGCGGCCATTTCCAGCCCGGGGCGCACGTCCGGATCCGCATTTTCCAGCGGCAGCAGGAACGTCATCGCGAACGTCGAACCGGGCGCGAGCGACGCGACTTCGCGCAGCGCGGCCGCATTCGCTTCGCGCGTCAGGTACATGCTGACGCCGGTGGACACCACGACCGCCGGCTGGCCCGCATCGAAGCCCGCGCCGACGAGCGCGTCGCGCCACGACTGCTCCGCCTCGAAATCGACCGGCACGAAACGCAGCCAGTCGGGCACGCCGAAGCCGAGTTCGGCCAGGCGGCGCTGCTTCCAGCGTTGCGGCGCCGGCGGGTCGACTTCGAACACGGTCACGCGCGACGCCATGTCCGGCCGGCGCTGCACGAAGCTGTCGAGCCCCGCGCCGAGGATCACGTACTGGCTCACGCCGCGCGCCGCCTGTTCGGCCACGAGATCCTCGATGAAGCGCGCCCGCGCGACGATCGACGCGCGAAACGGCCGCGTGAACTGCGGATCCATGTCGCCGCGCTGCTGCCAGCCGGGCGCCGGCGCGAGCAATTGCAACCCGATTGCGTCGGCGAGCACGTGCGGCGGCGCGTCGAGTTCGACGTGCAGCGCACGCCACAGCGCGACGCGCGCGGCCGTGCTGTCGGGCGCATCGTCTTCGCGGATAACCGTCATATCGACCTCACGCGAGCTGCTTGCCCGGCGCCTGCAGACGCCACACCCGGCCGTCGGGATCGCGCACGATCATGTCGCGCGTCCCCCAGTGCGTATCCTCGAACGGCGCGACGACATCGACGATCGGCCGCGGCTGCACCGCCTGCTCGTCGGCGACCTTGATCACGACCTGCATGTCGGGCTTTTCGCTCGGCGGCACTTCGGCGATGAACAGGAACGGGCCGTCGCCGCTGCGCAACTGGCCCGACTGGTGATCGGTTTCGAATTCCAGCGTGAAGCCCAGCGCCTGGAAGAACTTCGCCGACTTGCCCCAGTTGTGCGTGGTCAGGTACACGGCTTCGATTCGCTCGGATGACATGTCACTCCTCCTGGTTGGACGGTCCCGCGCCGGGCGGCGGCGCGGCCAGGTACGCGCGCAACGCGTCGGCCACCAGCGCGGACAGCGATTGCTCCGTTTCGATGGCGCGATGCTTGACCTGCCGGATCAGGCCGAGCGGCAGGTACACGTTGAATTGCTTCACTTCTTCGTCGGTCATGGGACTAGTATGCTAGCAATCTAGCAAAAGTCAAATGCGGATGCGGTGAAACGACTGGAATGAATCGGCGCGCGGCCCGCGAGCAGGCCGCTTGCAGTGCCTCGTATGCCCGCGTTACCGCGCAACTCGCGCCGCGAGCCGCGCGAACAGCGCGTCGAGATCGAATCCCGCCGTATTGACGCCGATCGTGTCGCGCAGGCACGCGGCCCAGTCGGCTGCTGTGTCGAACGTGACCGTGCGCCCGGCGCCCGCCGCGTCGCGCAGCGTCAGCACGGTGTTGACCAGCGCCGCGCGGCCGTCCGGCAGCACGCGGCACGCGATCAGGTCGTTCACGAAGATCGATTCGGGATACGTCGACGTGAACCAGTTCGCGGCGTCGTAATCGATCCATTCGGCCGGCTTCAGCGAGAAGCGGTAGGTCGTGTGCCAGCCGTCGGGGATCTCGAACTGCATGTCGAATTCGCCGTGGACCGGCGCATCGACCACGCGAAACGCGCCATGCGGCGTCAATTGCCGCTCGCCCGGCGCGAAGCGCAGCGGCGCGGTCAGCGTCGCGCTGCCGAAGCCGATGTCCGCGAGCCACGCCGCGCCGTCGAGGTCGATGCGCAGCAGCATGTGCGTCTGCGCGGTGACGATCTCGGGCGGTCGCATCCAGCGCACGCGCGCGATCAGCGGCGTCACGCGGAAACCGATCGTCGTGAGCGCGGTGTAGAACAGCTTGTTGAGTTCGAAGCAGTAGCCGCCGCGGCGGCGTTCGATCACCTTGTCGACGATCGCGGGCAGGTCGAGCGCGACGCGCGTGCCGGTCAGCGGATTGAGGTTTTCGAACGGAATCGCCTGCGGGTGCAGCAGATGCAGCCGGCGCAGCACGTCGAGCGTCGGCTCGACCGGGCCGTCGTAGCCGATGCGGGAAAAATAGCGCGAGAGGTCGAACGAGTCAGTCATGAACCGGCACCGATGAAAGGGACCCGCCACGATAGCATCGCGCGAAATCCCCATGTTGTGCGGGCCTATCGTTCGTGGCCGGCGTGCGCGATGATGGCCGCGCATCGCCGCCGCACCCGCACGACGTTACGGCAGCAGCTTCAGTGCGGACGACGCGACCGACGGCACCGAAATGCCCTGGCTCGTCGCGAACTGCACGGCCTGGCTGAGCGTCGCGGCAAGCGACTGCAACTGGCCCGGCGCGCTTTGCGCGATATACGTCGCGGCCTGCATGTTCTGCGGATTCAGGCCCGACTGCAGCAGCGACGCCGCGCTCGTCGAACCGAGATTGCCGAGCCCCGACTGCAGTTGCGAATACTGCGTGAGCCCCTGCCCGAACGAGGCGAGGCCGTTGCTGAACGCCTGCTTGTCGATCGGCCCGTGCGTGGCGCCGCCGCTCGCGAACGCCTGGCCGAGCGCCTGCGACACCGATTGCTGCGCGCCGCCCATCTGCGACAGCGTGGCCGGCGACAGCGCATCGCCGCCGGATAACTGGCTCGCGGCCTGCTGCGCCTGCCCGGCCGCCCCGGTCAGGCCCATCGCCGATGCGAGCGACGACTGGCCGCTCAGCACCTGCCGGTTCGCGCCGACATAGGCCTGCAGCAACTGCGCGACACCGCCCTGCGCCGGCGCTGCCGCCTGCTGCTGCCCGCCGCCGAGCAGCGACGCGCCGATCGACTGCAGGTCGAGCTGCGCGTGTGCGGCGCCGCTCGCCAGGATGCCGAACGCGATGCCTGCCGAGGCCAGATGCCGGCCCGTCGCGCGAATGTGCTTCATGTTTTTCCCTCGTGCCCGAATGGTCGAGGCGATATTGTCGAAGCGCGTCGCGCGCCGCCGCAACGACTGAAACACATCGAAACGAAATCACCGCGCGCCGCCGCTTGCAATTCCGCGGCCGACGACCGTCGTCGCGCCGATTCGTCCATGTTTGCGGTGCGATGTGATGCGCGTACCGGCATTCTTTCTCCGGTTGCGTCAATGGACGCAGGCTCCGGCGTGCGCAGGCAGCGCGCCGAAACACCTCCACGGGCGCGTTTCGTGTCGAGCGATGCCAAGCAAAACGGGCAGCGCATCGCCGCCCGCTTCGTCATGCGGCCACTACCGCCCGCCACTGCCCGCCGGCGACGCCGTTACGCTGCCATCCACGCCGGCAACCGCAGGTTGACCCAGTCGGCCGCCTGCTCGTAGCCGTGCGCAAGCTGCAGCACGGCGAGATCGGCGCGCGGACGCCCGATCAGCTGCATCCCCATCGGTAGCCCCGCGTCGTTGAAGCCGACCGGCACGTTGATCACCGGGCAGCCGGCCAGCGTCCACGGCACGACCGTTTCCATCCAGCGATGGTAGGTGTCCATCGCGCGGCCCGCGATCTCCTTCGGCCAGCGCTGGTCGACGTCGAACGGAAACACCTGCGCGGTCGGCGCCGCGATGAAGTCGTAACGGTCGAAGAAGCTCAGCACCGCCTGATGCCACGCGGTCCGTTCGACGCTCGCGTCGAACACGGCCGCGCCCTGCATCGCGAGCAGCCCCTCGACCTCGTAGATCGCCTCGGGCTTCAGCAGCGCGCGCCGCGCCGGGTCGCGATAGTGCGCGAGCAGCCCGCCACCCGACAGCAAGTGCCGGTGCGTGAGCCACAGACGCCAGATCCGGTCGGGCGCGAACGCCGGCAGCGCCGCATCGACGTCGCAGCCGATCTCGCGCAGCGTCGCCAGCCCGCGCTCGCACTGCGCGAGCACGCCGGCCTCGGTCGCGAGATAGCCGTTCCAGTCGCCAACCCACGCGACGCGCTTGCCGCGCAGGTCCGCGTCGAGCGGCTGCGCGAACACGGCCGGATCTTCCGCGAGCGACAGCGGATCGTTGCGGTCGTAGCCGGCCTGGATCGCGAGCAGTTGCGCGACGTCGCCGACGGTGCGGCCCATCGGCCCTTCGATGCCGAGTTGCTGCATAAACACGTCGACGCCCGGCCAGCGCGGCACGCGACCCTGCGACGGACGCAAGCCGTAGATGTTGCAGAACGCGGCCGGATTGCGCAGCGACCCGCCGAAATCGCTGCCGTCCGCCACCGGCAGCATCCGCGACGCGAGCGCCGCCGCCGTGCCACCGCTGCTGCCGCCCGCGCTCTTCGTCAGGTCGTACGGGTTGCGCGTCGCGCCGTAGACCTCGTTGAACGTGTGCGAACCGAGCCCGAACTCGGGCGTATTGGTCTTGCCGATGAAGATCGCACCGGCCGCGCGCATCCGCGCGACGCCGACGGAATCGGCCTGCGGCACGTTCTCGCGGAAAATCGGCGAGCCGTAGGTCGTGCGCAGCCCCTTCGTCATCGCCAGATCCTTCGGCGCCTGCGGGATCCCGTGCAGCCAGCCGCGATAGTCGCCGCGCGCCAGCTCCGCATCCTTTTCCGCGGCTTCCGCCAGCAGCGCGTCGTGGTCGCGCAGCGCGACGATCGCGTTGACCGCGCCGTTCACGCGCTCGATGTGGTCGAGATATGCACGCATCGTCTCGACGCACGAAACCGCCTTGCTGCGGATCGCCGACGCAAGCTCGCCGGCCGACAGGCGCACGACCGGATCGACGGGAATGGAAGCGGGAGCGAGAAACTGCGGGGCGCGGTGCGGCATGCGGGGTCTCCTGGGAAGCGGTATCGGATGGCGCGCCGCCCGGCGGCGGCCGCCGCTCTACTCTACGCGACGCGATCCGGGCGACCTCCGATATTTTGCGGCGCAATTCATTGCGGATTCGACTGAATCGCGATGCTTCGGACAACCGGCGACGACCGGGCTGCGCCGGCGCCGCCGCTCACTGCCGTTTATGCGCATAAACTTAAATTTCTTATATTTTTAATCGGTGCGTCACAGGACCGCGCACGTTAACGACATTTTTATACGGCCGACCGATCTCTTTAGATCGCTTCGTCCGGCCGCCCGCTACGCTGGAAGCACTTCGTTTCCGGGTTCATCGTCCATGCTCAAGCTGCTGGTTCCGGTCGGCCATTCGCCCCGCTCGCTTCAGGCGGTTCGTCACGCGACGTTCCTGTATCGCGAGCGCTGCGCGTCGGAGGTCGTGCTGATCAATGTGCAGGCGCCGCTGGAATCGACGCGGCTCGAGGCCTATCACCCGCTGTCGCGGCTGCGCGCGATCGAGACACGATTCGCGACCGACGATCTCGCGATGGCCGAGCGGATCCTGCGCGATGCGGACGTGAAATTCAGCGTCGTAATGAAGGTCGGCCCGGTGGCCGATACGATCGCGGCCGTGGCGGCCGAGACCGGGTGCGACGAGATCGTCGTCGCCGCGCCGAGACGCGATCCGCTGCACGCGCTGATGTCGGTGTTTCGGCGCAGCGTGATGTCGCGGCTGGTGCGAATTTCGAACGTGCCGGTGACGGCGGTGCAATGACGGAAAGGCGCGTCACGCGTGCGCACCGTGCGCACGCTGTCGCGCAGCGCTTATTTGATGGCCTTGCGCCAGAACACGAAATAGGCGGCCGCCGAAGACGCCAGCAGCAGGATCGCCCACATCGGGGCAAGACTGATCAGGACGGAAGAGACGTTCAACATTTGGATTCCTCACTATTTCGACAGCGATATTCAACACCTGCGTGCTTGCCGGACCTGACGCGTTGACCCTGCGTCGCGTTCCGTCAAATCATGCATTCATGCTATCGCTTTGAACGGCCGCGCGACCGCCGCCGCCCGCCCGTACCCTGACATTCGTCAAACTACCGCGCATTGGCCGCCCGCCGGGCGGCGGCGACGGAAAAACAGGACAGGATCGTCCCGCCCCGCTACCGCTTTCAGCAGACGTTTACCGGGGGAAGCCCCAAGTGCTTCGTCGAACGTGTCCGCGTTACGCTTGAGCGACGAGGAGACGAACCATGAGACGAGCCGTACATATCGCTGTTTTTGCACTGCTGGCCTATCTCATCGGCGATCGCGCGATCCTGCATGCGCAGGGCCGCGACGCCAGCCCGCTCGCGTGCGAGCAAGGCGCCGCGCAGGTGAAGGCCGACGCGCTCGGTCGCGGCTTTGGCGAAACCGCCGCCGGCAGCCAGAGCGAGGCCTTCATGTCGGGCTGCCTGGTGACGGGACGGAACGATCGGAACGTCGCGATGGCGGCCCGCTGACGCGTATCATCCGTGGGCGAGCCTGCGCGCCCGAAGTCGCAGGCTCGGGCGCCGGTTTGCGCTGCCGGCCGCTACTTTCCCGATCGACGTTTCGACGGACGTCATCGTCCGCCCCTCCCTGCCCCGTTACGCCCAACATGACCGATCCGAACACCGCGTTGATCCAGCGCTTCTACACGGCCTTCCAGCAGCGCGACATCGATGCGATGCTCGCGTGCTACGCCGACGACATCGTGTTCAGCGATCCCGCATTCGGCGAACTGCGCGGCGAACTTGCGCGCGACATGTGGCGGATGCTGGTCGCGCGAGCCCAGGAGTTCTCGCTGACGTTCGGCGAAGTCGCCGCGGACGACCAGGCCGGGCGCGCGACGTGGAGCGCGCGCTACCGGTTCGCCGCGAGCGGGCGGATGGTGGTCAACCGGATCGATGCGCGCTTCCGGTTTCGCGACGGACGCATCGTCGAGCATCGCGACCATTTCGACCTGTGGCGCTGGGCGCGTCAGGCGATCGGGATGAAAGGCGCGCTGCTCGGCTGGACGCCCTTCATGCAGCGCGCAATCCGTGCACAGGCACGGAAAAATCTCGACGCGTATCGCGCCAAGCGGAAATAAATGAACCCGCGCGCGCCGCGGCCCCTCCGCTAAGGCTTCATCGTCGCGTTGATCAGGTCGTACGCCATGTCCGGCACCACGCCGTCCGGGTTCGTGAGGCCGTTCTGGCGATACCAGCTTTCATCGGCCTCCGGATGCGGGCCGGCAAGGCCGACGCGCCCTTTGCCGTAGCGGTACGTGGCAGCCGCGATGTCCTTGTTCGGGTAGATCGCCAGCACGATCCCGCCGGAGCCGATCGGCGCGACCGGCAGCCTCGCGCCGTCCTGATAGTAGATCCAGCGCTTTTTCCCGCGCCAGACGACCGGCGTCACCGTGTCGGCGATGCCGTGAAGCGTCGAGCCCGGCCGGTCGACCTCGGAGTCGATATCGCCGGCAACCAGCCCGAAACCCTGCGCGCCGGCCAGGTAGGCGCCCATGCACAGCCCGAGGTATCGGCCGCCGTTCGCGACGTATCGCCGCACGGCCCGCATTTCGTTTCGGCCGATGCTGGCTGCCGCGCCGGGAATGTCCTGCCCGCCGCCGGGCTGCACATAGAGCGCCGCACCGGCCAGCGCGGCGGGCGTGATCCTGAGCTTTTCCGCCGGCCCCACGTAGATCACCCGGAACCGCTGGTCCGATTCCCGCAGGCGTGTGGCGATGGTTTCGGCGCACCCGTCACACGCGGCAGGACCGCGATAGACCAGCGCGACCGGCCGACTCGCCGCATCCCCCGCTTCGTCGCCGGGCGTAGCCGCGTAAACGGCCGGCGACGCGACGAGCACCATCATCAGGAAAATCGCGTTTCTGGAGTGCATGTCGTGGATCGCCGGAGTCAAGGGAAGCGCTACCGCCCGGGCCGAATCGACGGGGCGCGCGACGACGTCCGCCTCCCGTTCCGCCTCCCGATTGCAAGCTGCGTGACGGCAAGCGTAGCGGCCCGAACGCGCCCGGTGTGTACCGTTTCCTGCGGGATTGTGCAGATACGTGCGATACCGACGACCTGAACCGACACCCTGCATCCGCCCGCCGGCCCGCCCGACAAGGCCGGCTCCGCCATGCAGCCGCGCCTCCCGTCTTTCGCATTGCCAAGTCTTATATAAGACATAAGACATTTGACGTTCCAGACCATTGAGATTAGAATCCCGCTCAAAGCAGTGCCTGGAATAGCCCCGGAGTGCCGGCAAGGCCTTCCCCTCAAACGCAATATCAGCAGGTCTCCCCATGCTTGAAAACTTTCGTGCTCACGTGGCCGCCCGCGCCGCGCTCGGTATTCCTCCCCTGCCGCTGACGGCTCAGCAAACCGCCGAACTGGTCGAATTGCTGACGAACCCGCCCGCCGGCGAAGAGCAGACGCTGCTCGAGCTGATCACCCATCGCGTGCCCGCCGGCGTCGACGAAGCCGCTCGCGTGAAGGCCGGCTTCCTGGCCGCCGTCGCGAAGGGCGAGACCGCCTGCCCGCTGATCTCGCGTGCGCGCGCCACCGAGCTGCTCGGCACGATGCTCGGCGGCTACAACATCCAGCCGCTGATCGAGCTGCTGTCCGACGAAGCCGTGGCCGCGGTCGCCGCCGACGCGCTGAAGAAAACCCTGCTGATGTTCGACCAGTTCCATGACGTGAAGGAACTCGCCGACAACGGCAACGCGCACGCGAAGGCCGTGCTGCAGAGCTGGGCCGACGCCGAATGGTTCACGAGCCGTCCGGAAGTGCCGCAAAGCCTGACCATCACCGTGTTCAAGGTGACGGGCGAAACCAACACCGACGATCTGTCGCCGGCGCCGGACGCCACCACCCGCCCGGACATCCCGATGCACGCGCTGGCGATGCTGAAGAACGCGCGCCCGGGCATCACGCCGGAAGAAGACGGCAAGCGCGGCCCGGTCAAGTTCATCGAATCGCTGAAGGAAAAGGGTCACCTGGTCGCCTACGTCGGCGACGTGGTCGGCACCGGCTCCTCGCGCAAGTCGGCCACCAACTCGGTGCTGTGGTTCACCGGCGAAGACATCCCGTTCGTCCCGAACAAGCGCTTCGGCGGCGTGTGCCTCGGCGGCAAGATCGCCCCGATCTTCTACAACACGATGGAAGATGCCGGCGCGCTGCCGATCGAGCTCGACGTGTCGCAGATGGAAATGGGCGACGTGGTCGAACTGCGCCCGTACGAAGGCAAGGCGCTGAAGGACGGCAAGGTCATCGCCGAATTCCAGGTGAAGTCCGACGTGCTGTTCGACGAAGTGCGCGCCGGCGGCCGCATTCCGCTGATCATCGGCCGCGGCCTGACCGCGAAGGCGCGCGAAGCGCTCGGCCTCGCGCCGTCGACGCTGTTCCGCCTGCCGCACCAGCCGGCCGACAGCGGCAAGGGCTTCTCGCTCGCGCAGAAGATGGTCGGCCGCGCGTGCGGTCTGCCGGAAGGCCAGGGCGTGCGCCCGGGCACGTACTGCGAACCGAAGATGACCTCGGTCGGCTCGCAGGACACCACGGGCCCGATGACCCGCGACGAACTGAAGGATCTGGCCTGCCTCGGCTTCTCGGCCGACCTCGTGATGCAGTCGTTCTGCCACACCGCCGCGTATCCGAAGCCGGTCGACGTGAAGACGCACCAGACGCTGCCGAACTTCATCAGCACGCGCGGCGGCATCGCGCTGCGCCCGGGCGACGGCGTGATCCACTCGTGGCTGAACCGCATGCTGCTGCCCGACACCGTCGGCACCGGCGGCGATTCGCACACGCGCTTCCCGATCGGCATCAGCTTCCCGGCGGGTTCGGGCCTGGTCGCGTTCGCGGCCGCCACCGGCACGATGCCGCTGGACATGCCGGAATCGGTGCTGGTCCGCTTCAAGGGCAAGATGCAGCCGGGCGTCACGCTGCGCGACCTCGTCAACGCGATCCCGCTGTACGCGATCAAGCAAGGCATGCTGACTGTCGCCAAGCAAGGCAAGAAGAACATCTTCTCGGGCCGCATCCTCGAAATCGAAGGCCTACCCGACCTGAAGGTCGAGCAAGCGTTCGAGCTGTCGGATGCATCGGCCGAGCGTTCGGCGGCCGGTTGCACGGTGCACCTGAACAAGGAACCGATCATCGAGTACCTGAACAGCAACGTCACGCTGCTCAAGTGGATGATCGCGCAGGGTTACCAGGATCCGCGCAGCCTGCAGCGTCGTATCGCCGCGATGGAACAGTGGCTCGCCGACCCGCAACTGCTGTCGCCGGATGCCGACGCCGAATACGCGGCGGTCATCGAGATCGACCTCGCCGACATCCACGAGCCGATCGTCGCCTGCCCGAACGACCCGGACGACGTGAAGACGCTGTCCGACGTCGCCGGTGCGAAGATCGACGAAGTATTCATCGGCTCGTGCATGACCAACATCGGTCACTTCCGTGCCGCGTCGAAGCTGCTCGAAGGCAAGCGCGACATCCCGGTCAAGCTGTGGGTCGCGCCGCCGACCAAGATGGACCAGAAGCAGCTGACGGAAGAAGGTCACTACGGCGTGTTCGGCACGGCCGGCGCACGGACCGAAATGCCGGGCTGCTCGCTGTGCATGGGTAACCAGGCACAGGTGCGCGAAGGCGCGACGGTGATGTCGACGTCGACCCGCAACTTCCCGAACCGCCTCGGCAAGAACACGAACGTGTACCTCGGCTCCGCTGAACTGGCGGCGATCTGCTCGCGTCTGGGCAAGATCCCGACCAAGGAAGAGTACATGGCCGACATGGGCGTGCTCACCGCCAACGGCGACAAGATCTACCAGTACATGAACTTCGACCAGATCGAGGACTTCAAGGAAGTCGCCGACACCGTGCAGGTGTAAGCACGCAGTCGGGCTGCGACGGGCGGTCGACGTCGCAGCGCACTGACAGGCGCCGCAAGCCGAAAGGCCGCGGCGCTTTTTTTTCATGCGTCGGCGACCGGACGCGCCCGTTCGGTCAGTCGTACAGCGCGTGCAGCCGCTCGACCACGTCGAACGGCAAGCCTTCGTCATAGCCGTCCGCTTCGTCGAGATCGACGTACTCGCGTCCGTCGGTCGGTTGCAGCATCAGCGCCGGCACAGGCCGCGCGACCGGTACGTCCGGATAATCGTTCGGCCCCGCGCCATCGAAGTCGTGCGGATCGAACCAGATGCCGTGATGGGCGTAATAGCCGTCGGCATAACGTTGTTCGATGTCGCGAAGCAGCCGGAACGTATCGAGTTGATACGACGCGTCGCCCAGATCGCTTTCGTTCGCATACTGCACGAACCACGCGGCGCCGAGATTCCAGTAGATCAGCAGTGCGGTCGCGCGATCGACGTTGCGGTTGTCCAGCAGCCAGCGCAACGCGCGGCCGTTGCCATCGTAATTGGAGCGTGCGGCGAACCGGTGCCACTGCTCGGGCGTCGCGCGTTCGAGCCACGCCCGGACGATGTCCCACGCCTTCTGTTCGATTTCGGTGTCGTCCATGGATTGCGCGTTGCGGAATGAGCGGTAACGGGAAAGTCTTCGATGAGCGGCGATTCTAGCGCCGCTGCCATTCATGCGGCGTCGTCGCCCGACTCGCGACGGATCACCAGTTCGTTGAAGCCGGTGCCCGCATCCGGTTCGCGCGAGAAACGATGCGCGGGCAGCAGCGCGAGCAGGATCTCGGCCGTCGTGCGCACCACGCAGCCGCTCGCAACGTGGCCGCCCGTCACGCGGCCGGCTGCATCGGAGATCGACATATGCAGATGTGCGCCGTCCGGCGATACGGAGCCGGCCAGCGTCAGGATTTCGAGGTCGCCGCGCAGCTCGGTCGGCTGATCGACGCCGGCGAAGCGCAACTGCGCGACGCTCAGGCTGCCGATGCCCTGGATCACGAAGGCCGCATGCGCTTCGTGCTGGCGTAGCGCTGCCTCGATGGCGCCGCGCAGATCGTCGCCGGGAGAAAGACGCAAAGGATGGGCTTGCATGGTCGAGAACCTGTGGGTCGGTCGCGGTATCGGCCAAGCGTACGTTCGCCGCGTGAATCCGGCAAGTCATCCGCTCACGATAGTCCGCGCGCGTCGGCGTCTTCCCGGCGCCGTTTCATCCACTACCGCTCGACTCCGGCGACCTGCGCATACGGAATCCGCGGCATGGTTTCGCACCGGCCGCAGCGCATCGGTTTGTTGACGTACGGAACGCACACGTATCCGTATGAAAACCGACCCCAACGTATGCAAGAATCAGTTCCTCGAGGCAATCCCTGCTTTATCGCCCTCTTTCACCGAACGCTCCGTCGAATGCCCAAATGCCAGAATACGTATGAGCGGTTCCACACCCCAAGCGACGACATCGCCGCGCGGGAAGTCGCGGCAATGAGCGATGAGGAGCGTGCGCGCGCCAAGTCGGTGGGGAGCGTGCATGTCCGAAGCTGGCTCGCCATTCTGGTGATGCCGGTCGCAGTCGGGCCTGCGATCCCGATGCTCGCGTATTTGCTGGGTATGCTTGCATACCGCGGAACGGTCGATCCGGCCTTCGATATGGATCGTGCGGTTAGCGAAACAGCCGTCACCGTCATATGGGTCACGGCGCTCTTCATCGCAGCGTCGATCGGCCTGAACTGGTGCGTCGCGACGTACGGCACCCGACAGCGGTACTGGCGTGAAACGCCGTCCAACGGGCATGTCGAATTGGAGCGCCATACGCTATGCTCGGCAATCGTCGTGTGGTCGGACGACTACGATCCGGAACCCCTCTACGTCGAGGAATGGATCGACGGCAAGCTCAAATCCAGCACGACCGGAGTCAGGCAATGGATCCTGGCCCGAACGTCCACCGGTCATTGGCTGGTGCTGGATCATCGAATTGCGGCAGACGGTTGGGGCGCGCCGCCAACGTTCCCCTCGGAGACGAAACGATTGATCCCGCGGCGAGAATTGGCAATCGCATTTGCGCCACGCACCCATATCCGCATCGGATTGAGATGGAGTGGACCAGCGGCGCCATTGACCGTGACGTCCTACCTGCTGTCTCATGCCGAATGTGAGCGCCTGGCTGCGGCGGCTCATCACTATGCTTTTTTTCCGCCGGATCAATATGGCGTCGTCGATCCCGCCGATGCAGACTGGGTCGGGGAACTCGCCGCCAAGGCACTGGAGCGCGAAGTGCCTGTCGACGTGGCGGCCGGGCGAGCGTTGACGTAATCGTCGCCGACCGATGGATTGCAACGCTGCGCGGGAAAGACAAGGTCGAGGGCTGGCTCGCGAAGTTGTGAATACAACCTCATCCGCCGACCGTCGAATCGAACTTGGCGGGCCGAATCCGATTGCGCCGCGCGAGTGCATCAGCGCGTGCGCGATCGTCTCCGCCGGAAAATGGACTGCCGCCGCGGCAGCATCAGCCGCGGTCGCGCGCCAGCAACCCGTACAGCGCGCTATCCGACACTTCGTCGCCGACGATCCAGCGTTCGCGCAGCAGCCCTTCCCGGACGAAACCCAGCCGTTCGAGCAGCCGCGCCGACGCGACGTTGCGCGGATCGATATCGGCCTCGAGCCGGTTCAGCCGCAGCGTGTCGAACGCATGATCGATCATGGCCGACGCCGCTTCGCGCATGTATCCGCCGCGCCAGAACGCGCGCCGCAGGCTGAAGCCGATCTCGGCGCGTCGGCATTGCGCGTTAGCGTGGAACAACACGCACTCGCCGAGCGTTTCGCCGGTTTCCCGCAGTTCGAGCACGCAGGTCAGGCTCTCCCCGCTCACGGACGTCTGCACGTTGCGCGCGACGCGCGCCTCGGCCTGCTCGATCTGCGTCATCGGCGAGAACGAGAAATAGCGCATCGCTTCCGCATCGGACCAGATCTCGAAGAAGGCTGGCGCGTCGGCGTCGCGAAGCGGCCGCAGCACGAGGCGGGAGGTATTCAGCGTGACGGGTTCGAACAGGGGCATGGCAGCGGTCTGATGAAAATCGGGACCGTTCATTAGACCACGCGAGCCGCGCGGCAACCATGGCGCCCGTTTGCAACGCTCGACATCGAACGACCGAATCGCCGCGAAATGGACAGGCCCGGGCGAACATCCCCGGGCCTGAGCACCTCATCCGTTACTGCCGGCCCCGCTTACGCCTCGAGCGCCTCCAGCACCTTCCCCTTCGTCTCGATTCCGACGAAGTGCACGGTCAGCGCCGCGATCAGCGGCACCCCGCCGATCAGATAGAACGCCGGCGCGAGGTTTCCGCCGATGATCGCGTGCGGCACGATCATTGGCGCCGCGAACGACGCGATCTTCAGCCACGCGCTGCCGAGCCCGCAGCCCGACGCGCGGATGCTCGTCGGATACTGCTCGGGCGTATAGACGTACGCGGTAATGAACCCGGACGCCATCAGCCCGAGCGACAGCGAGCAGAAGATCGCGACCACGTACACCGACGACGCGTGATAGATGCCGGCGAGCGCGAGCGACAGCGCGCACAACACGAACGACCACACGATCACCGGCTTGCGGCCGAGCTTGTCGACCAGCAGCGCGGACGCCAGCGAACCGAGCACGCCCATCACCGAGCCGATCACCGCGAGGTTCAGCGCGAGCTGCAGCGGCGCATGATAGAAGTTCTTGTAGATCGTCGGCAGCCATGTCGACAACCCGTACTGGATGAACCCGCAGGTCGCCCACAACGTCGCCACCGCGAGCGTGCGCTTGCGATATGCGGCGCTGAACAGGTCGCTCATCCGGCGCTTCGGATGCTGGCGCACCATCTCGTCGAACGCGGCCACCTGCGTGACCGGCGGCAGTTCGCCGCGCACCGATCCTTCGAACACGCCGACCGCGCGCCCGGCTTCCGCGAGCCGCCCGCGCGACGCGAGCCAGCGCGGCGATTCGGGCACGAGGTGCGTGAGCACGAGCGACAGGATCAGCGGCAGCCCGCCGACGAAGTACATGATCTCCCAGCCGAAGCGCGGCACGAGCCACGCACCGAGCGCCATCGACACGAGCAGGCCGATCGGGAACACGATCTCGTACAGCAGCACGAAACGGCCTCGGCCATGCGCGCGCGTGATCTCGTTGATGTACGTGGCCGCGACCGGCAACTCGCCGCCGAGCCCGAGCCCCTGCAGAATCCGCAGCAGTACGAATATCTCGAACGTCGGCGCGAAACCGCACGCGATGCTCGTGATGCCGATCACGGCCGAACTCCATGCGATCGCTTTCACGCGGCCATGCTTTTCCGCAAGGGCGGGAAACAGGAATGCGCCGATCAGCTGGCCGATCGCGCCGGACGCGATCAGCATGCCGATCTGCGTCGGCGACAGCCCCCACTTGTGAATCAGCAGCGGCAGCGTCGCCGCGATCGTGATCACGTCGAAGCCGTCGAAGAACGTCGCGGTGCCGATCAGCACGCGCGCGCGGATCTGCATCGCGTTGGCCGGAAGCCGCTCGAGCCGCGCGATGATCGCGCCGGGCGTGGAGGCGGCAGCTTCCATCGTGGCCCTGCCGGCCACGACGTTGTCGAAAGTGCTCATGCGGGGTGTCTCCTGGGTCTCTTTCCGGTCGAGCCGGTCAGGCAAGCGCTTGGGTCGTGTCTGCCAGGGCTTCCGTATCCACTGCCCGGCCCTGGTTCATCCACTTGCGCGCGAGCTTCAGCTCACGCGCGTTGTTCACGGCGATGACACCTCTCACATGCCCGCCGCCCACAAAAAACAGCGTCGCACGACGCGCGGCGAGATCGCCGCGCACGACGAGCTGCGCATCGGCCGGCAGATCGCCGAGGATCTGCAGGTTCACGTCGTACTGATCGGACCAGAACCACGGAATCTCCGCGTACGGTGCACGCACGCCGAGCACGGCCTTCGCCGCCGCGATCGCCTGGTTCTGCGCGTTCGCCCACGATTCGAGCCGCACGCGCCGTTTCAGCCAGCCGTTGTGATGGTTGGCGACGTCACCGCACGCGAAGATCGCCGGGTCGCTGGTCGCGCCGTATTCGTCGACGACGATGCCGTCGTCGACCGCGAGCCCCGCATCGCTCGCGAGCGACGCGTTCAACGCGAGGCCGATGCCGGCCACCGCGAAGTCGGCGTCGATCGTCGTGCCGTCGGCGAGCGTCGCGCGCACCTTCGACGCATCGTCGGGCTGCGCGTCAAGCGACGCGAGCGCCGCACCGAGCCGCACGTCGACGCCGTTCGAGCGATGCAGGTCGAGCAGGAAATCCGACACGATCTGCGGTACCGAGCGGCCGCACAGGCGCGGCGCGCCTTCGACCACGACCGCCTCAACGCCGAGCTTGCGCGCGGTCGCCGCGACTTCGAGGCCGATCCAGCCGCCGCCGATCACGAGCACGCGCCGGCTCGCACGCAGCTTCTCGCCGAGCGCGGCCGCTTCGTCGAGCGTGCGCAGGTAGTGCAGATTCGGCGTGTGGACGAGCGCATCGGGCAAGCGGCGCGACGTGCCGCCGGTCGCGATCACGAGCCGGTCGTATTCGATCTCGCGGCCGCTTTCGGTTTTCACCACACGGCGTGCGCGATCGATCGAGCCCGCGCGTTCCGGCTGCCACGCTTCGACGTTCAGCGCGTCGAATTCATCGGGGCGCACGACGCGCACGGTTTCGATGTCGGCGTCGCCGGCCAGCACGGCCTTCGACAGCGGCGGGCGCTCGTACGGCAGGTGCGGCTCGTCGGCGATCATCACGAGGCGGCCCGCGAAGCCTTCAGCGCGCAGCGTCTTCAGTACCCAGCCGGCCGCCTGGCCGCCGCCGATCACGACGACCGTGGCCGGCGCGGGCTGCTCCTGTGTGTTTGCTTCGCTCATGATTTCCGCTCCGTCATGAACTTGCCTTCCGGCGCCTTCGCGTTCTTCTGCCGGCGCGTGTTGCCGTCGAGGCCGCCGTCGACGGCCCACTCGGCGAACACGGTCGGGCCCGGTTCGAATTCGCGCGGCTGCCATTCGGGCGTCAGCACGTCTTCGTCCGCGTAGTACTCGATCAGCGCGCCGGCCGGATTCTGGAAATACCAGAAGTACGCGGACGACACCGGATGACGCCCCGGGCCGAGTTGCGTTTCCCAGCCGCAGCGGTCGATGTGCATGCCGCCGCCGAACACTTCGTGGATGTCGCGCACGGTGAACGCGACGTGGTTCAGGCCGCGCTTGCCATTCGGCAGCGCGAGCAGGAACAGGTCGTGATGGCCGCCGTGCGGCGCGCAGCGCATGAACGCGCCGCGGCCCGGATAGCGATCCGACGTCTCGAAGCCGAGCAGCTCGTGATAGAACGTTTCCTGTGCGTCGAGGCAATTCGTGAAGAACACGACGTGCCCGACTTCGACCGGCTCCGCGCGCGCGTAAATCGGGCTCGGCTGGTCGACGCGCAGCGTCTGGCCCCACACGTTCGACGGCGAGCCCGTGAGGTCGAGTGCGCGCTTGCGCGTGACTTCGACGCGGATCGCCATCCCGTTCGGGTCGATGCAGCCGACCGCATCGTCCTGTGCGTAGTAGCCGGGCTGACCGGCCAGCTTCGTGCGCAGTGCGTCGAATTCGCGCCGCGTCGCGACGCCCCACGTGACTTCCCGCAACGTCGGCCCCGCTTCGAACGCAGGCGGCAGCGACGGATCGTCGGCCTTCACGACGAGCACGGTGCAACCGTTCAGCGTCTCGAAACGCGCACGCGTGTCGTCATGCGCGACTTCCTTCAAGCCCCAGTCGGCGAAAAAGCGCCGGCACGTCGCGAGATCGTCGACACCGTACGTGATCTGCTCGATTCCCAAGATGCTCATTGCGTCATTCCCCTTCGCTCAGTTCGCCCACGGCAGCGGCGCGTCGTTCAAGCCCCAGTAGAGGCTCTTCTGCTGCATGTATTCGCGGATGCCGAGACGCCCTTTCTCGCGGCCCATCCCGCTCTCCTTCCAGCCCGAGAACGGCGTGGAGATCGAGAACAGCTTGTACGTATTGATCCAGACGGTGCCCGTCTCCAGTGCCCTCGCGATGCGCCACGCGCGCTTGTAATCCCGCGTCCAGATGCCGGCCGCGAGGCCGAACACGCTGTCGTTCGCCTGCGCGATCAGCGACGCTTCGTCGTCGAACGGCATCGCGACCAGCACCGGCCCGAAGATTTCCTCCTGGCAGATGCGTGCGCTGTTCGACAAGCCTTCGAGAATCGTCGGCTGATAGAAGAAGCCGTCCTCGCGCCCGTCGCCCGACGGCCGCTCGCCGCCGCACAGCAGGCGACCGCCTTCTTCCAGCCCGAGCGCGACGTAGCGTTCGACCGATTCGCGATGCTTCGCGGTGATCAGCGGGCCCATCTGCGTGTCGGGCCGCGTCGGGTCGCCCACGCGCAGCTTGCGTGCGCCGGCTACCAGCCGCTGCATGAATGCGTCGTACACCGCGCGCTGCACGAACAGCCGCGAGCCGGCGATGCATGCTTCGCCCGACGAGCTGAAGATCCCGTACAGCACGCCGTTGACCGCGTGATCGAGATCGGCGTCGTCGAACACGATCGTCGGCGACTTGCCGCCGAGTTCGAGCGATACGGGCATCAGTTTCTCGGCGGCGATGCGGGCAATGCCGCGGCCCACTTCGGTGCCGCCGGTGAACGACACCTTCTTCACCAGCGGATGACGCACGAGCACGTCGCCGATCACCGAGCCCTTGCCCGGCAGCACGCTCAGCACGCCCTTCGGCACGCCGGCTTCCTCGCAAATGCGCGCCAACGCGAGCGACACGAGCGGCGTGACCTCGGCCGGCTTGAGCACCACCGCGTTGCCGCCGGCCAGCGCCGGCGCGAGTTTCTGCGCATCGGATGCGATCGGCGAGTTCCACGGCGTGATCGCCGCGATCACGCCGATCGGCTCGTACACGCTCATCGTCAGGTAGTCGCCGCGCGACGGCGTCAGCTCTTCGTCGAGCGTTTCGAGGCACGCCGCGAAATAGCGGAACGTGTTCGCCGCGCTGGCCACCAGCACGCGCGTCTCGGCGATCGGCTTGCCGTTGTCGCGGCGCTGCAGGTTCGCGAGCGCCTCGTGACGCTGCATGATCAGGTCGGCGATCCGGTACAGCACCTGCGCGCGCTGGTGCGGCTTCAGCCCGGCCCAGTCGGCGCGGCGCCATGCGGCGTCAGCGGCCGCGACGGCGTCGGCCGCGTCTTCCGCGTTCGCCGTCGACACTTCCATGTTCAGCGACTGGTCGGCCGGATAGATGCTCGCGTACGGCGCGCCACGGCCGCGCCGCCACTCGCCGCCGATCAGAATGTTGCCGTCGGGCACGAGGCTCGTATCGAAAGGAGTCATGTCACAAGTCCCACAAATCTGTCTCTGCACATCCGCCCTCACCGTGGCGCGGGCGGACGCTCGATGGTCCGCTCAGATCACGCAGCAGGCCGCGCGGTTGCGCAGCGCGCGAATCGCGCTGTACGCGGTCAGCGCGGACGTCTTCGGGTTGTCGGGCAGCGGCTTGCCGCTCATTTCCAGCGACATCTCGCCGAATGCGCCGCGCGCGGTGATGCGGTGCACGTTGCGCTCGACGGCCGGATCGGCGATCAGGCGCACGTGCGTCGCGTCGAGGCCGAGGCCCGCGAGCGCCACCGTCGCCGCGACGTTCGCGTTCTTCGGATACAGCCGCGCGGCGTCGCGCGCGGTGCCTTCGAAGATCACCTTTTCCTCGCTCATCGCGTGCAGGTCGCACAGCGCCTCGGCCGGCGTGTCGAGCCAGCCGAGCGGCGGCTTGCGGCCGACGTACAGCACTTCGTCGAGGCCCCCCTGCTTCGCCGACGCCAGCGCGTCGATGCCGCCAATTGCGCCGGACAGCAGCGTCACGGTGGCGCCACCTTCGTCGGCGGCCTGCGACAGCACGTCGAGCAGCGCGAGGTCGGACAGCGCGCCGATCGACGCGACCGCGCAGTCGGTGCCGGCCTTCAGCAACGGCACGACGTGATCGACGAGCGCGCTGTGGCCCGCGCATTCGAGCGCGAACCCGGGGCGGCGGGCCAGTGCGTCGACCGACGACACGACCTCCACCGCACTGCCAAGCTCGCGCTGCACTGCGTCGCGCTGATGCTCCGGCACGATCACGTGCGCGACGTGCAGCGACGCATCGTGCTCGACCGCGCGGTACACGGCTGCGCCGATCGCGCCGAAGCCGATCATCGCGACGTCGACGGGTGCCCGCTTGTGCCCGTTACGCATACTGGCGCTCCGTCGGCGCTTCCTTCTTGACCGGCGGGCCCGCGAACGCAGACGCGAACGAGCCGACCGACAGCATGTCGACCTCGACCATCACCGGCCCTTCCTTCGCGATCCCTTCGCGGACGATCGCTTCGGCCTGGTCGAGCGACGTGATCCGGTAGTGCGTGAGGCCGAAGCTCGCGCAGAACTGCGCGAAATCGGGCTGGTGCAGTTGCACGAAGCAGCGGCGACCGCCGTAGTGCGCGTCCTGGATGTTGCGGATCACGCCGTAGCACTGGTCGTTCATCAGCACGATCATCACGTTCGCGTTTTCCTGCACGGCCGTCACCAGTTCGCCGACGTTGACCATCAGGCCGCCGTCGCCGACGAGGCAGACCGTCTTCGCCGCCGAACCGGCCAGCGCCGCGCCGATGCCCATCTGGATGCCCTGGCCGATGCCGCCGCCGAGCGCATGCACGCCCGCGCGCGGCTCGAAGATCTTCAGCAGGCGGTTGCCCCACGTGCTGTTCGAGATCGTCACGTCGCGCACCCAGTTGTAGTCGCGGCCAACGGCGCCTTGCAGCGTGTCGACGAGCTTCTTGTACGGCCCGAGGCCTTTCGCCACATCGGCCACCGCGTCCTCGCGGGCCGCCGCGAGATCGGCCGCGAATTGCGGATCGACCGACAGACGGCCTTCGAGGCGGTCGGCCAGCTCCGCCAGCACGCGCTTCGAATCGCCGTGCACGAACAGCGCGTTGCGATAGCCACGGTTGTCGGCGAGCGCATCGGCATCGACGCGGAACAACGGCTGCGGCAGCGCAAGCTTGTACTTCAGCGTTTCGTTGCCGCGCAAGCGCGAGCCGACCACGACAAGCGCGTCGCAGGTCTTGTAGAACGCCTCGACCGACGCATGCACGTTGAACGCGCCGAGCGTCGCCGGGTGATCTTCCGGCAGCACGCCGCGGCCCTGCACGCTCGTCACGACACCGAAGCCGAGCTTCACGAGGCGTTCGACCTCGTCGCGTGCATGGCGCGCGCCGCCGCCGAGCCACAGCAGCGGGCGGCGCTTGGCCGCGAGCGCGTCGGCGAGCTTCGCGACGCGTGCTTCGTCGTGCTCGCGCACCGCAACGTGCGCCGGTGCGAGGTCTTCCGGCCATTCGATTTCGGCTGCCTGGATGTCGATCGGAATCTCGACCGACACGGGGCCCGTCGGCGCGGTCTGCGCGATGCGCACGGCTTCGCGGATCGTCGGCAGCACCGTTTCGACCGTGCGCACGCGGAACGCGGCCTTCGAGATCGAGTCGAGCATCGACAACTGGTCGGGCGCTTCGTGGATGTACGCGAGATCCTGGTCGAGGTACGGCGTCTCGATCTGCCCGGTGATGTGCAGCAGCGCGGTGCCGGCCGTCAGCGCCTCGACCATCGCGCCGGCCGCGTTGCCGGCCGCCGTGCCGGTGCTCGTGAACGCGACGCCGAGGCCGCCCGACACGCGGGCCAGCCCGTCGGCCATGTTCAATGCACCGGCTTCGCCGCGTGCACCGACATACCGGATGTTGCCGCGCGAGTTGATTGCGTCGAGGATCGGCATGTTGTGGATCGAGATGACACCGAATGCGGTCTTCACGCCGCACTGCTCGAGAAAGGCGGCAATCAGCTCGCCAACCGTGGTTTTTTTAGACATGGCGTGCAAAGCCTCCAGAAACGTCGATATGGCTGCCCGTCGTGTAGGACGACAGATGCGTTGCGAGATAAAAAAGGGCCCAGGCCGCCTCGTCCGGCTTGCCGAAGCGATTCAGCGGAATGTTCTTCTTGCGGGCGAGCGCGCTCGTCCAGTCCTCCCAGCTTTCGCCGGGCTGCGCCTGCGCTTCATGGCGGCGGCGCCACTGCCCCGACTCGACGATGCCGATCAGGATCGAGTTCACGCGGATGCGCTGCGGCGCGAGTTCGGTCGCGAGCGATTTCACGAGGCTCAGCACGCCGGCGCGCGCCGACGACGTCGCGACCATGTGCGGCTCCGGCTGCAGCGCGAGCAGCGAGTTCACGCAGGTGATCGACGGCGCGGCCGCCTCGCGCAGCAGCGGCAGGAACGCGCGCGTCGGGCGAATGATGCTGAAGTACTTCAGCTCGAGTTCTTCGCGCCACGCGTCGTCGGTCGTGTCGGCGAAGGTCGACACGCGGCCCTGGCCGGCGTTGTTGACCAGCATGTCGGCGCGGTCGAAACGGGCGGACACCGCTTGCGCGAATGCAGTCACGTCGGCTTCGTCGAGCACGTCGCAGCGTGCGGTCAGCAGTTGGGCATCCGCGTACTTGTCGCGCAGCACCGCTTCGGCGCGTGCGAGGCGTTCGCCATCGCGGCCGCAAATCGCGACCGACGCACCGGCCTGCAGGAACCGTTCGGCCGTCGCGAGGCCGATGCCGGACGAACCGCCCGTCACCACCGCTACTTGCCCGGTCAGATCGATCTCAATCATCGGAGTCCTAAAGCCTTCAAAAACGTGTGCTCGTCATCCGAGCGGTAATTGAGCCGCCGCGACAACTCCGCCGCCGCGCGCTGCACCTTGTCGATCAGTCCGTCCGCGATCAGCGCCGCGTCGATCTCCGGCCTCGGCACCGTCACCGTGATGCACGCGACGATCTTCTGCGTCTCGTTGCGCACCGGCGCCGTGACGACCGAGATCCCGCGCTCGAACGACGAATTGCTGACGCCGTAGCCGCGCAGCGCATCCTCGCGGATCACTTCGTACAGCGCGTCGACCGTTTCCGGCGTCGCGCTCGTCATCCGGTTCAGCGCGCCTTCCGGATACAGCGCATGCAGTTCCTTCAGCGACAGGTCGCCCATCAGCACGTGGCCGTGCGTCGTCGCATGCGCGGGCAGCCGCGTACCGACGTTCACACGAATCGAACTGAACACCGGCGACTGGCTCTGCGCCTTCGCGACGAACACCACGTCGCGGCCGTCGCGAATCACGATATGCGTCGTGAAGCCGGTCGCATCGCGCAGGCTCTCGATCACCGGCAGGCCGAGATCGGTCAATTCCAGCGAGCTCAGGTATTCGAAGCCGAGCCGCAGCACGGCGATGCCGAGCTTGTAGTTGCGATCCTTGTCCGCACGTTCGAGAAAGCCGAGCGATTCGAGCGTCTGCAACAGACGGAACACCGTCGTGCGCGGAATGCCGAGCCGTTTCGACAGCTCGGGCGCGCCGAGCACGGGCTCGCGCGGCGAGAATTCGGCGAGGATGCGCAGCCCGCGTTCGAGGCCCGGCACCACGTAGCCGGCTTCGGTCTTCGCATTGTCCGCGTCCTGCTGGTGTTGCAACGGTTCGCTCATTCCCGCCCCCGTTGACCATCGCACTGGCGGCAGAAGCCGTCTATCAGCGCGGAATAGACTGCCGGCGCTTCCACATAACCGGCGTGCCCTGCCTGCGGAATCACCTGCAGCCCGACGTGCGCGGCCGCGGCGATCCGCTCGCATGCAGCGGGCGGCGTGATCGCATCGTTCGCGCCGACGGCCACGGCGATGCGGCCGCGAAAGCCGGCGAGATCGGCCGCGAGATCGGCGTTCGCGAGCAGACGCGTGGCCTGCGCATAGCCGGCCGGCACGATGCGCGCCATGTTCCAGCGCACCCACGCCCGCGCCTCCTCGTTCGCGAAACCGGACAGCATGTTGCCGCTGCGCTGCTCGGCGAGCCCGGCCGGGCCCAGTTCCGCGAGCATCGCGAGCCGCGCGTCGCGGCGCGATTCGCGCGTGTCGGCCGGTGCGCCGCCGTAGCCGCCCGCGGGCGAAATCAGCAGCAGGCCGGCGATCCGCGCGGGCATCACGCGCGCCAACCCGCCCGCGATGATCGCGCCGAGCGAATGCCCGACCAGCACGCAGCGTTCGATGCCGAGTGCGTCGAGCCACGCGTTCAGCGACGCCGCGTAATCGGCGGCGGCCGGCGACGCGCCGCGCACCGGCGTCGACACGCCGTAACCGGGCGCATCCCACGCGAGCACGCGGCGCGACGCGCCGAGCGTGTCGAGCTGGCGGACCCACGATGCGGCGCCCGAGCCGATCCCGTGCAGCAGCACGACGGGCAGCGTGCGGCCCGCATGCTGCGCGCCGGCCTCCCGGTAGCCGATCGTGCCCGCCGCGCCGGCTTCGCAACGCTGCTCGGGAAACTGCCCGAGCAGCGCGGCGAACGCCGCGGTGCGGTCGCGTTCACGTTCGCGTTTGTCGATGACACTCATTGCTTCACCGGCTCCGTCTCAACGCTTGATCTTCGCGAGCGGCGAATCGGGCGGATACGTCGGCGTGATCGGCTTCGACGAACCGAGCATCACGCACATCAGCGCATCTTCCTCGCCGATGTTGATTTCCGTCCGATACACGCCCGGCGGCACCGAGATCAGGTCGCGCTCGCCGAGGATCGCTTCCCAAGTCTCGCCGTCGCGCTCGCAGATCACCTTCATCTTGCCGCGCAGCACGAAGAAGATTTCCTCGACGTCGATATGGATGTGGCTCGGGCCGATGTTGCCGGCCGGGATCACCATCGTCGAGAACGTGAAGTTGCCGGCCGGCACCGTGTTGACGTCCTTCGCGACGCCCGTGCCGCCCGTGCCGACGTAGCGCATCTGCGCACGGCGGTACTTCGGGTCGTAGTCGGCCTGGAACTTCAGTGCGTCCCAGTCGTAGCGCCGCGTCGCGTAGCGCGCGACGCGCCCTTCCATCCAGTCGTTGAAGCTTGCGCCTTCCGGCTGGTCCCACGACTTGCGTTCGAGATCGGCGTCCGCCATCGTCCTCTCCTTCATTCCGAGTGAAAACTTCAAATCAGTTCATTACGAAGCCGCCGTTCACCGGCAGCAGTTGGCCCGTCACGAAACGCGCGCCGTCCGACAGCAGGAACAGCACGGGGCCCGTCACGTCGTCGGGCACCTGCGTGCGTGCCAGCGCACGGCCCTGCAGGTAGAACGCATGCCGTTCGGCCGGCACGTAAGCGGTCGCCTCGACTTCGGTCAGCCCCGGCGCGATCGCGTTGACCGTCACGCCGTGCGCGCCGAATTCGCGTGCCTGCGCATGCGTCATCGCAATCACCGCGCCCTTGCTCGCGACGTAGGCGAGCAGCTTCGGCGCGCCCCACAGCGCGGTGTCCGATGCGAGGTTCACGATCGCGCCGCGGCCCGATTGCGCGAGATGCGGCAGCGCCGCATTGCTGACGAGCCACACGCCGCGCACGTTCACGTTCATCACGGCATCCCACGTCGACACGTCGAGCTCCGTCGAGAGCTTGCCGCCCGAGTTCGTGATCGCCGCGTTGTTGATCAGCGCGTCGATGCCGCCGAGCGTCGCCGCGCCCTGCGCGACGAACGCGTCGATACTGGCCGGGTCAGCCAGGTCGAGCGCGAAGAAATGCGCGGTGTGGCCGGCTTGCGCGAGCTGCGCGGCCAGCGCGCGGCCCTCTTCGATCAGCACGTCGCCGAACGCGACCTGCGCGCCCGCCTCGACCAGCGCGTTCACGAAGGCGGCGCCGAGACCGCGCGCGCCGCCCGTGACGAGCACGCGGCGACCGGGCAGCGCCACGACCGGAGCGAGCTCAGCCATTCGCGGGCTCCGAAGCGGCGTGGGCCGCGCGATGCGCGTCGAGCGCGGACAGATGCTCCTGCGCACGCTGGCGCAGCATCCGGCGCACGCGCGTGATGCCGACGTCGTGCTGGTACAGGTATTCGTGATCGCGCGCATGCGGCGCGAGGCTTTCGAGGACGTAGCGATCCTGCTCGAGCACGTCCCAGTGCAGGCCTTCGAGGCGGTTGCGGTACATGAAGCGCCACACGTCGCGCTGCCAGCCGCCGACCTTGCGGGTACGCCAGAAGTAGACCTGACAGTGGTCGCCGTCGACCGGCGTCGCGAAACCGATGATCCCGAAGTTGCCGCCGGGGCCGAACTTCTGCTTGTACGGAATCGCGAGGCGCATCCACAGGCAGCCGGTTTCGCCGAGCTCGACCCAGTCGAAGTTCACGTCGCGCTGGCCGATCTTCTCGAACATCAGGCCCGTGTCAGTCTTGCGCACGCGCATGTCGGCCTGCTTGTCGCCTTCGGCCATCGAGTGCGACGTCGCATGCAGATACGCGCCGTGCATCGGGTCCATCACGTTGTCGATCGCATACTGGTAATTGCACTTCCAGTTCGACACGCACAGGAAGTGCGCGTATTCATCGGCGACCAGCTCTTCCGGCAGGTTCAGCGCGGCCGGCTCGCCGTGCGCTTCGTCGCCGAACCACAGGAAGATCGCGCCGGCCTTCTCTTCGACCGGATACGACTTCACGCACTTCGTGCCTTCGAGCGGACAGTTCGACACGGCCGGCACGCGATTGACCGTGCCGCCGCCATCTACTTCGATGCCGTGATACCAGCACGCGATGTTGCCGCCGAGGTTCCAGCCGAGCGACAGGCGCGCGCCGCGGTGCGGGCAGCGATCTTCCAGTGCGTGGACCTTGCCTTCGTGATCGCGCCACAGCACGATCTGCTCGGACAGGCGCGTGAGGCCGACGGGCGCGTTCGACACCTGCCAGCTCGGTGCGACGGGATACCAGTAGTTCTTGATGCCGCGGTCGAGATAGTCGCGGACCGCGTCGTGTTGGGTTTCGTGTTGGTCGGGGGACGTCATCAGTGTGCTCCGGATGCGGTTGTCGTCGGGCCGCCGCTCAGGCGCGCGGCGCGGTCGGTGCGTTCATTCCGCCAGCGAGGCCATTTCGGCGCGGAAACGCTCAGGTGTCCAAATCGTGCCGTCCGGCGCGCGAAAGCCGATGCGGTTCAGGCCCGCGACGACGTCGTCCAGCTCGGTCGCGCCGCTCTCGAACACGCGTTCGAGCGCATCGCCGAGGTCGTTCTCGTACTGCGTCGGTTCGGCCTTGCGGTTCTGCCAGACCTGGTTCTCGACCTGCCCCGGAATCTCGATCTGCCCCTTGCCCGCGACGTTGTTCGGCTGCGGCGCCACCCACGGCTTCAGGAAGGGATTGAAATTGACGGTCGCTTCTTTCATGTCATTCCACCTTGATCTGGATTTCTTCACCGGCCAGACGCACCGCGTACTGCTTCAGCGCACGCCCGCCCGGGCCCTTCAGGCATGCGCCCGTCTTGATGTCGAACACGGCTTCGTGCAGCGGGCATTCCACCGTGCCTTCGTCGACGAACCCCTGCGTCAGCAGCGCGTACGCATGCGGGCACACGTTCTCGAGCGCATACACGTCGTCGCCGACGCGGTAGATCCCGATTTCCACGCCGTCGGTCCGCTTGAACTCGATCGGCGTGTCTTCCGACAGCGCGCCGGCGTGGCCGGCGCAAACCCATTGTTCAGACATCTCGCACCCTTCCTTCTGATCGACTCTCGGTTTGTTCCTATTTGTTCCATATTAGGAACGTCAGTTTATGGATGGTGATTATAGGAGCGACTTTCCGCGAGTAAAATAAAAAGCTGCATGTCCTAGGGAAAACACCGACACCTCGCTCGACCGCTCCCTTCGCCTACTCTGTCGAATGTAATTTTTTGTTATGTGACGGGGATTTATCGGCTTTTTCGAGACGTCACGCAGGATTGCCGGGCGCCGGCCCGGCGCTCATCCGTCCCGAAAAATTTATTTTTGATCGGGCGCACACCCCCTCTATACTCCATTCCATTAAAGGCACGTCGTTCCTTATATGGAACATAAGAATGTCCTTTCGGCGATGAACATGCGCGACGGCCGGCCGTCCCCGCGCAGGCCGTCACAACACGTATTCATCAGGTTGGAGAGTCAGGAGATCAAATGGTCAAGCATGCGGTAGCAGCAGCAGTCATCGGGATGGGCGCCGCGTCGGGCGCGTGGGCGCAGAGCAGCGTGGTGCTGTACGGCAGCATGGATGCGGGCGTCGCCTACGTGAACAACGTCGGCGGCCACGCGAAGTGGGCGATGATCCAGGGCAATACGCAGCCCGACCGGTGGGGCCTGAAGGGCAAGGAAGATCTCGGCGACGGGCTGTCGGCGATCTTCCAGCTGGAAAACGGCTTCTATACGAACAACGGCCAGTTCGCGACGGCGAACACGATCTGGAACCGCGCGGCGTTCGTCGGCCTCGGCTCGGAGCGCTACGGCACGCTGACGCTCGGCCGCCAGACGCCGCTGACGTTCGACTATCTCGATCCGCTCAGCACCGCGTACCTCGCGCTGAGCTGGTTTGCGTTCCATCCGGGCAACATCGACGCGCTCGCCGCAACCGGTAACGTGCCGTACAACAATTCGGTCAAGTACCGTTCGCCGACCTTCGCGGGTTTCTCGGCCGCGGCGACGCTCGCGCTCGGCAACACGACGAACTTCTCGACCGGCAAATCGGTCGGCGTCGCGCTGAACTATGCGAACGGGCCGTTCAAGGCGTCGGCCGTCTACTCGAACGAGCACGACCGCTCGATCCTGATCAGCCAGACGGGCATCACGTCGTTCCAGGGGCAGAACACCGCGAACGGCTACCTCGCGAACAAGGTCGAGAACATCGGCGCGGGCGCGTCGTACCAGATCGGCGACTTCCTCGTGCATGGCCTCTACACGCGCGTGAAGATGCAGTCGAACGGGTTTTCCGACACGTTCCAAAGCTACGACGCGGGCGTGAACTACCGCAGCAGCGCGTTCAACACGATCGCGGGCGGCGCGGCGACCACGACGCTGGCCGGCCGCCGCTGGACGCAGGTCGAACTCGGCGACATCTACGCGTTGTCGAAGCGTACGCAGTTGTATGCGAACGTGCTTTACGAACACGGTTCGGGCGGCGCAAAGGCTGCGTTCTTCACGGCCGGCGTGTCGAGCACCGCGAACCAGGTGATCGTGCTGACCGGCATTCATCACTCGTTCTGAGTGAACTCGGGCACCGCGCCTGCGGTGCCCGAAAACGACAAGAGCAGCCCGCGGGCCGCTCTCTTCGTTGCGATGCCGCGCGCCGCGGCCGGATCGATGCGCGAACGTCAGAACATCGCGACCTTGTGGCGCGCATGCGCGAACGTCGGGTCGCTTTCGAGCGGACGATAGTTCAGCCGTTGCGACAGGTCGACCGCCGCGCCGCACACCGCTTCGACGAGCCGTTCCTTCTCGCCGGCCTCGCCGATCTCCGAGCGCGGCACCGTCGCGGTGATCGCCGCGACGATCGAGCCCGAATGATCGCGCACGGGCGCCGTCACCGCGGAAATACCGCTCTCGAACGCCGCCTCGCTGACCGCATAGCCGAGCCGCGCGTAATGACGCACGCGCTCGTACAGCTCGTCGACGGTGCCGGGCGTGCGCTCGGTGAACTGTTCGAGTTTCTTCTCCGGATAGAGCTGTCGCAGCGCATCGCGCGTCAGGTCGCCCATCAGCACGTGGCCGTGCACGGTCGCATGCGCGGGCAGGCGCGTGCCGACGTGCACCTTCACCGAGCCGAACATCGACGCATTGCTTTGCGCCTTCGCGACGAACACCACGTCGCGCTGGTCGCGGATCAGCAGGTGCGTCGACAGGCCGGTCGAATCGCGCAGCCGTTCGAGCACGGGCGTGCCGAGATCGGTCAGTTCGAGCGAATTCAGGTATTCGAAGCCGAGTCGCAGCACGCCGACGCCGAGCCGGAAATAGCGGTCGCCGTTCACGCGTTCGAGAAAGCCGAGCGCCTCGAGCGTCTGCAGCAGGCGGAACGTGGTCGTGCGCGGAATGCCGATGCGCTTCGACAGCTCGGGGGCGCCGAGCACGGGCTCGCGCGCGGAGAATTCAGCGAGGATCCGCAGCCCGCGTTCGAGCCCCGGCACCAGATAGGACGAAGCGCCGCCGCCCGACGACTCGTCGTCGCCAGGCACCGCCGGCTCAGGGGCATCGCTCATCGTTGTCTTGACCATGTGGACATGGACGGAAGGAAATCAGTCACGAAACAGGTCATGGATCGCCGTGGAGATTCAGTCATGCTACCTCAGTGCGCGCGTGGGCTCGCACCGCTGCGCGGCGCCGCGATGCAGCACGCGCATCCACGCACCATGACGCGTCATTCAAGGTCGAGAGGATAGCAGCGTTGGACGGCGCGACGCCATGCGGAAATCGCCGGACGACGGAAAGGCGGCCGCGCGGCACGCGGCACGCGGTCGGGCAACGATGGCCGAAGCGTGAGCTTCGACGCCGGACAGCCTACAGGCGCGACAGATAAACGCGAATGGTCGTGCGGTCGTACGTAAAGCCGCCGGCCGAATCCGGCTGCAGCACGCGTGCCAGATCGACCGGATGCAGCCATCCGGCGCCCAGCAGGCCGCCGTTGATCCCGCGAATCCGGGTGCCGCCGACGGCGATCGCGGCGTGAAAGACATTGGTGCCGCGCGCGAAGCCGACCGCGGTGCCCGCCGGAATGCTCGCGCGCCCGTCCCACTGATTGCCGGTCTCGAAGTTGAAGCGCGTCTTCCACAGCTGGCCGATCGTGTCGAGCAGCGTGCCGGGCGCGATCATCGCGTCGGCGCGCAGCAGATAGCGGACATAAGCAGCGGCGTCGTAGCAGACGCCGCCGGACACGTACTCGTCGATGTTCGCCATCCCGAACATCAGCGCCTGCGCGTGTTTTTGCCGTTCGGCGATGCCGGATTGGGCGACATGCCCGCCTAACTGGGTCAGTTGCACGGATAGCTCCTTTCAGGAAGGCGGGACGTCATCGTCCCGCGGATGCAATAACGTCATATCTTATTACGATATGGCTCGGCGTTTTCCAGGCTTGTTCGCGCCAAACGCGGTGCGTACTTGCCGGCGGGTCGCGAGCCCGCGTACAGGCTTTCGCCACGCGCGTCGCATCGTCGGCGCAAGGACAGGTGGCGCGGCGAACGCCAGCGGGCAGGCGCCTCTCGCCACCAGCGAAAAGCGAAAAATGGAAAGCAGTCAGGAAAGCACCGCCCGGTAACGGACGGCGCAGAGGAAGACGATCCTCGGGCGGGATCGCCGCGACGGCGTCAGGCCGTCACGGCGGCGTCATATTCGGCGCGGGCAAGCTGGCCGGCGGCGTATGCCTCGGCTTCGCCGCGAAAGCCTTCGCGGCTGAACGCCACGACTTTCACGCCGACGCCGGTCGCCCGCTTCACCGTCAGCGCCCATTGCCATCCGCCGTCTTGCTCGAAGACGTGCAGCGAGGGTGCGAAGGAAGGGTCGAGTACGGTCACGCGTTTTGCTCCTGCCCCGTTGCGCGCTGCGTCGGCCACGCACGGAGACATGTCGAAAGGGTCGCGCCGATAGGCCGGCGCATTTCTGTCATTCGACAGTTTATTCAAGGATTGTTGCGACGCACCATCAGAGGTTTCACTCACCTATCGGAACCGGGCGGTCGATCAAATCTATCTGAAACCCATACGGGACGGGCCTCCGCGCCCGGTCACGCCGGCCGGCATCGCGTTCGTGCGGCAACGTGCCGCACGCGCGGCCGATTGCTTGCATCCAGCTTTCGTGGATCAAGAAAACGGGGCGCGATCTATTCGCCCGCCATCGACACGCGCCGGAAGGTCAGGTTCACGCGTTCGCCCTGCACGCCCGGCGCCTTCGGCACGCGGTGCTGCCATGCGGCCTGCGTGCGTCCGCGCATCACGAGCAGGCTGCCATGCACGAGACGGTATGCATGCGTGACGCCCGTCGCGCGATGACGAAGATCGAACACGCGCATCGCACCGAGACTCACCGACGCGATCACCGGCGCGTCGCCGAGTTCGGGTTCGTTGTCCGCGTGCCAGCCGAGGCTGTCCAGCCCGTTGCGATAGCGATTGAGCAGCACGCTGTTGAAACGCACGCCGCAGGTCGCCTCGACCGCCTGCTTCAGCCCGAGCACGGCCGGCGTCCACCGCTCCGGGACGTTGCGGATCCCCGAGTACACGTAGACGGCATCCGGTTCGCCCTGCCACGCGGTGAGCCGCGGCAACGGAATGCGTCCGCGCGGCGTGCGGATCGTGTCCTGCCGCCACGCGACCTCGTCGATCAGCGCGGCCAGCGCGCGATCGGCGTCGGGCGGCGCAAGCCAGTCCGGGTACCAGTCCACGTCGGGCACGGGCGTATCGGCGAAGAGATCGGGGATCGACATGTCGGCAGGAACGGGCAAGGAACGGAGCGAAAGATGCATGTCTGCATACTAGCCAACGGCGCCGCGCGCCGCCGTGCGCTGTCATTCGCACCGAAAGGCCGACAGGAAGCCGCCGTGCGCCGCGAGGCGCATTCGTATCGCGCGACGGCCGCCTCCCGGCTATCGGCTAGCCGCGCGTCAGCCGAATCAGCGTGATCTCGGATGGCACGCCGAAACGGTTCGGCGGCCCCCAGTAGCCGGTGCCGCGGCTCGTATACAGCCACATGTCGCCGAAGCGGTTCAGCCCGCCGATCACCGGCTGCTGCAACCGCACGAACGGCGGCCACGGCAGGAACTGGCCGCCATGCGTGTGCCCCGACAACTGTACGGTAAAGCCCGCGCGATTCGCCGCTTCCGCGCTGCGCGGCTGGTGTGCGAGCAGGATCTTCGTGCCGACGTCGCGCGGCGCACCGGCCAGCGCCTGCTCAGGATCGCTGCGATGCGCGGGATCGAAGCCGCCCGCGGTGAAATCGGTCACGCCCGCGAGCACCGCCCGCGCGCCGCCGTGCTCGATCAGCACGTGCTCGTTGAGCAGCACCGTCAGCCCGATACGACGAAACTCGTCGATCCATGCATGCGCACCCGCGTAGTACTCGTGGTTGCCCGTCACGAGGAAGGTGCCGTGCCGCGAGCGCATCTGGCCGAGCGGCGCCGTGTGTTCGCGCAGGCGCTTGACCGAACCGTCCACCACGTCGCCCGTCACGACCACCAGGTCGGCGTCGAGCGCATTGACCGCGCGCACGATCCGTTCGATGTACGGCCGCTTGATCGTAGGCCCGACGTGGATGTCGGACAGTTGCACGATCGTCAGCCCGTCGAGCGCGGCCGGCAGCCCGGCGACCGGAATCGACACGCGCTTGACCGCCGCCGTGCGACGCGCGCCGACGAATCCGATCGCGGTCGCGAACACCGCGGCCGCCAGCACGCCGAGCGCCGTGTCGGGCGCCGCGCGGCTCCATGCACCGTCATGCCCGAGATGCCGCCACGCGAACACGCCGAGCAGCACGATTTCGCGCAGGAACGTCAGCACCAGCAACGACGAGAAGAAGCCCATCGCGAGCGCGCCGGCCCATCCGACCAGCGTCGCGGCCCACCCTTCGTCGAAGCGGCGCGAGAACATGCCGACCGGAATCAACACGACGAAACTCGCCAGCACGAGCGCCGCGACCGTGCGTGCGAGCGGCGACGCGAACGCATCGGGAATGATCCGCATCCCGACGTACAGATGGAACAGCACGCCGATTGCAATGAACCGGACAAAGAAACTTCGCATGGAACGTTCACCTTCGTTGCAGTACCGCTTCCCCGACGCGCGTCGCGCGGGCCATGATGCCCGGTGCGGCGCGTCGCGCCCTACGCACGATGGTACACAGATCCCGGCCGCGACGACGGGTCGCGGCCGGCGGCGCAGCGCCGTGCGGCTGCGCACGCCACTCGGCCACCTTCCCGCCGCAACGCCATGCGCTTCGTTCTCGTCGACGTCAAACTTTTCACGCAGATCGCGAAAGCGAACAGCCTGCCGGGCGTGCTGCACCACGCTCTCGTCGACCTGCTCGTCGAGGCTGCGCGCGGGTCAGCCGGACCGACCGGATTTGCATGGGTCCAGGCGGCAATCGACGGTTTGCGCGCCGATTGCCGCTGCGTCGACATGGCAAATTCCGCTGCGCGATTTCATCTGACGATCCTTTACAGTCCGTTAGCAACCCTACGCGAGCGGGTGCTGGCAGAATCGCGACGGTCCGATCATCGATGCCGACACACACTGCCTGACCGTCCGGCATGACCGACCACGCGGCCACGGCCAGCCTGTGCCCATGCGGCAAACGTGCCGGATCGCTGGCGGTCCGCATCGCGCTGATTTATGATCGCCTCCGTATTCAGGAATCATCGTCGCGGCCCGGCCGGTCGCGACGATCCGCATTGCGCCGCGCCCGGCATCCCCCCCCAACGTCGAGCTCGTCACACCATGAGAAGAACAACGCCGCGCGCGCCCCTGCGCGTCGCCGCCGTGCTGGCGCCCGTCCTGCCGCTCGCGGGCTGCGCATCGCGCGGCGCACCGTCCTACGTGCTGTTCGGCGCGTATTTCCCGCTGTGGCTCGTCAGCGCGATCGTCGGCATCGTCGGCGCGATCGTCGCGCACCGCGTGTTCGTCGCGACCGGCTGGGCCGCGACGGTGCCCTACCAGCTCGCCGTCTGCACCGCGATCGGGCTCGTGGTCGCCGTGATCGTCTGGCTCACCGGCACGGGGCCGTTCGCATGAAGGCCGCCGGCATCGCCCGCCCCTCCGTCAAAGGCCGCGTGATCGCGCTCGCGATCGTCGCGCTCGGCATCGCGGCGCTCGCGTACGCGTACCACCGCACGACCGCCTATCCGTCCACCGACGACGCGTCGATCGACGCCGACGTCGTGCACGTCGCATCGCCGGTCGGCGGCCGCATCGTGCAGCTCGCGGTGCATGAAAACCAGCGCGTCGCGAAAGGCGACCTGCTGTACGTGATCGATCCCGTGCCGTACCGGCTGACCGTCGCGCAGGCGCAGGCCGACCTCGAACTCGCGCGCGCGTCGCTCGACACGCGCCGCCGTTCGCTGATCGGCGAGCGCTCGAACGCATCCGTCGCTGCCGAGCAGGTCAAGCGCGCGACGCAGAACTACGATCTCGCGACGCGCGACGTGAACCGGCTCGCGCCGCTCGCCGCGCAGGGCTACGTCAGCGCGCAGCAGTTCGACCAGGCGAAGGTGCGCCAGCGCGACGCGTCCGTGTCGCTCGCGCAGGCGCAGGAGCAGCAGCGCGCGTCCGCGCAGACGATCGGCGACGATGCCGACGCGATCGCGACGCTGCATGCACGCGAAGCCGCGCTGGCCCGCGCGCAGCATGCGCTCGACGATACGGTCGTGCGCGCGCCGCACAACGGGCTCGTGACGGGCCTGAGCGTGCTCCCCGGCGAAACCCTCGCACCGAACCAGTCGATCTTCACGCTGATCGACGCGAGCGAATGGTTCGCGGTGGGCAATTTCCGCGAGACGTCGCTCAATCGCATCGCAGTCGGCGACTGCGCGACCGTCTATTCGATGATCGACCGCAACCGCCCGATGACGGGCAAGGTCGTCGGCATCGGCGCCGGCATCGCGGACAGCGCGCGCATCAACCTGCCGCGCTCGCTGCCGATCGTGCAGAACTCGGTGAACTGGGTGCACGTCGCGCAGCGCTTCCCCGTGCGCGTGAAGCTCGACGAACCCGACGGCAAGCTCGTGCGTGTCGGCGCGAGCGCGATCGTCGAGGTCCGGCATGGCTCAGCCTGCCGCTGACGTCCGCACGCCGGGCCCGCGCGAAGTCCTGCGGCTGCTCGCGCCGTTTCCGGGGCGCGCGGCCATGGCCGTGCGCGTCGCGCTGATCTGCGCGCTCGTCGCGCTCGTGACGAGCGGATACGGCACGCCGGAAGCCGCGATTTCCGCGTACGTCGTGTTCTTCCTGAACCGCGCCGATCGCGTGACGAGCGTCGTGCTCGCGGTCGCGATGTTGCTGCTCGTCACGGTCGTGATCGCGCTCGTGATCGGCGCCGCGATCTTCAGCATCGAGTATTCGGTACTGCGCGTCGCATGCATGGCCGTGCTGTCGGTCGGCCTGCTGTACCTGACGTCCGCGAGCAAGCTGCGTCCGGTCGGTGCGATCCTCGCGATGATCGTCGGCTTCGGGCTCGACGAACTCGGCCTGGCGCCGGTCGGCGAAGCCGCGACGCGCGCGCTGCTCTATGCATGGCTGATGGTCGCGATCCCGGTCGGCGTCGCGATCGTCGTCAACCTGCTGATCGCGCCGTCGCCGCGCAAGCTCGCGCACGCTCAGCTCGCGAAGCGGCTGCGGCTCGCCGCGCGGCGGCTGCGCGGCGACGACGACGCGCGCGCCGCGTTCGACGCCAGCCTGCGCGAAGGCGACAAGCCATTGCTCACGTGGCTCAAGCTGTCGAAGCTCGAAGGTTCGTCGTCGGGCGCCGATGTCGTCGCATTGCGGCAGGCCGTCGCGTCGAGCACCGCGCTGCTCGTCGCGGTCGCGCTTGCGGATCGCGAAGCGGACGCGCGGCTGCCCGACGCGTTCGCCACGCCGATCGTGACGACGCTCGACGAGATGGCCGCGATCCTCGAACGGGGCGGCTATCCGGTCGACGTGACGCTCGCGCTGCCGGCCGCCGATGCGCTGCCGCCGCTCGCGCGCGTCGTCGCGACCGACCTGCACACGGCGATCACGCAGTTCGCGCAACCGCCCGCGATCGACGCGGCGGCCGCACCGGCCGATACCGCCGACACGCGCGCCGCCGACAAACCGGCGGAACCCGCCACACCGCCCGCCCCGCGCGGCGGCTTCTTCCTGCCGGACGCGCGCACCAATCCCGACCACATCCGCTATGCGCTGAAAACGACGGTAGCCGCCATGTTCTGCTACCTGCTGTACTCGCAGCTCGACTGGTCGGGCATCCATACCTGCTTCATCACCTGCTACATGGTGTCGCTCGGCTCGACGGCCGAAACGGTCGAGAAACTGACGCTGCGCATCGCCGGCTGCATCGTCGGCGCGCTGATCGGCACCGCCGCGCTCGTGTTCGTCGTCCCGTCTCTGTCGTCGATCGGCGAGCTGATGGCGCTCGTCTTCGCCGGCGCGTGGCTGTCCGCATGGGTCGCGTTCGGATCGCCGCGCATCGCGTACGCGGGCTTCCAGATCGCGTTCGCGTTCTTCCTGTGCGTGATCCAGGGCGCGGGCCCCGGCTTCGACCTGACGCTCGCGCGCGATCGCACGATCGGCATCCTGCTCGGCAACGTGGTCGTGTATCTCGTGTTCACGCGCATCTGGCCGGTCAGCATCGGCAAGCAGATCGACGCGGCGCTCGCAACGCTGCTCGACCAGTGGCGGCGCGTCGCGCAGATCGCGCAGCCGGCCGAACGGCGCGCGCTGGCCGCCGAAGCGTTCGCGCGCCACGGCGCGATCTCGCAGGAGCTCGGCCTGATCCATTACGAACCGTCGTGGGTGCGGCCGGCCGCGACGTGGCTGGCCACACGGCGGCGCGCACTCGCGGAACTCGGGGCGATCGAAGGTCCGCTGTTCCTGCTCGCCGAGCGCAAGCCCGGCGACGCGGCGATCGGCGCGCAACTCTCGCGCGTGACTGCGCCGGGCGACGACGAAACCGCGCCCCGCACGAATGCCCCGACACCACCGTCGGACATCGCCCCCGCCGACCCCACGCGCGACGCGCTACTGAACCTGATCGACGCGCGGCTCGCGCAGATCGCCGACGCCGCCCGTCAAGCCACACCGAAGGAGCCTGCCCCTCATGCGCCCACCTGAACCGCCGGCCGCGTCGATCGCCGCTGCCGCGCTCGCGACCGCCGTCGCGCTGGCCGGCTGCGCGACGTCGTCGATCGATCTGGCGCCGGAGGCGTCCGACCGCCCGTGGCAGCCGCAAACGTCGGCCGCGGGCGACATCGTGGCGGCGCCGCCGCGCGCGTCCGCACAAGGCGCGCACGACTACACATTGCGTGCCTCGCCGGCGCTCGCGTCGGTGTCGGCGCCGGCCGCGCTGGATGCCGCGCATGCGTACACGCTGCCCGAGCTGATCGATCTCGCGGAATCTTCGAACCCACTGACGCGTATCGCGTGGAACGACGCGCGCAACGCGGCGCTCGCAGTCGGCCTCGCCAAGTCCGCCTATCTGCCGCGCCTGTCGGCGACGGCGATGGGCGCGTACCAGGCGAACCACGGCTCGACGTCGACGATCCTCGGCGATTCGTCGAGCAACACCACCGCGCACGGCACGATTTCGGCGCTGTCGCTGCAATGGCTGCTGTTCGATTTCGGCGGCCGCGCGGCGCGCGTCGAAGCGGCCGAACAGGCGTCGATTGCATCGAACGTCGCATTCACGGCCGTGCATCAGCAGGTGATCCACGACGTGACCGTCTCGTACTACCGCTACGAAGCCGCCCGCTCGCGCGCGCTCAGCGCGCAACAGGGCCTCGCGAACGCGGATGCGATCCTCGCGGCGTCCCGCGCGCGGCTCAAGCACGGCGTCGGCACGGTCGTCGAGCTCGCGCAGGCGACGCAGAACCGTGCGCAGGCGAACCTCGCGCTCGTGCAGGCGAACGGCGCCGAGAGCGACGGCTATCTCGCACTCGTCTCCGCGCTCGGCATCTCGCCGCTATCGAAGCCGACGATCGCCGCGTTGCCGAAGCGGACGCTGCCGCCCGCGCTCGGCTCGTCGGTCGACGCGATCGTGTCGGACGCGATCGCGCGCCGCCCCGATCTGCAGGGCGCGTTCGCGGTCGAAAAGGCCAATCGCGCGAAGATCAAGGCGGCTCAAGCCGCGTTCATGCCGAAGATCTTCCTGTCCGCGTCCACGTCGTATGCGAGCGGCGGCACGTCCATCTCCGCGCTGCCCGCGATCGGCGACCAGGCGCCGACCGTCAACCTGAACGGCAGCCGCTACGGCGGCGGCGTGTTCCTCGGCGTGACGATTCCGCTGTACGACGGCGGTTTGCGCTCCGCCGTCTTGATGCAGGCGCGCAACGACGCGGAAAGCGCCTCCGCGCGCCTCACGCGGACCAAGGAGGAAGCTGTGCGCCAAGTCGTCGCCGCACAGAACGCGGTGCAGACGAGCCTGGCGTCGCACGACGCCGCGAAGGCGCTCGTCGATGCCGCGCAAACCAGCTACGACGCGGCACTGACCGCGTACCGGAATGGCGTCGGCTCGGTCACCGATGCGACGATCGCGCAAAGCCAGCTGCTCGCCGCGCGGAACGCGGAACTCGACAGCTATGCCGGCGCATTGTCGGCCGCCGCCGCGCTCGCGCTCGCGACGGGCACGATCGGCTCGGCGCAGTAGCGCCGCCGCAGGCGGTTGACGCGAGCGCGCGCCGCCCACTAGAATGCCGCCCATTCTTCCTTCAGGAACCATCGTGGACAGTTGCAGCACTCCGTTGCGTGCGCCGCTTGCCGCCTGAACGCCTGTCCGCCGCAGTTCTCCTGCCGCGGGGGGGGGGGGGCGCGGCCGCTCGCGTTCCGCGAGCCGCACGCTCCCCCGTTTCACACTGAATGACGCATTCGCGCGGTACAGTACCGCGCAATGACGGCTATCGCCGCGTCGCGTTCGGCCTTGCGCCGCGGCGACGCGCGCCGGCATGCGCTTCTTGCACGGCAGGACAACCATGACTTTTGATTTCGCACTCCGTCTTTTCACCGCGTTCGCCTGCGGCGTCGCCATCGGCCTCGAGCGGCAGATGCGCCAGCGCACGGCCGGCCTGCGCACCATCACGCTCGTCGCGAGCGGCGCGTGCCTGTTCGTCACGCTCGGCGTGCTCACCGGCAACGGCGTCGCGGGCGTCACGCAGATCGCCGCGTACGTCGTGTCGGGCGTCGGCTTTCTCGGCGGCGGCGTGATCATGCGCGACAAGGGCTCGATCCAGGGCATCAACACGGCCGCGACGCTGTGGTGCTCGGCCGCCGTCGGCGTGCTGGCCGGCTCCGGCCACTACGTGCCCGCGCTCGCCGGCACGGCCGTCGTGCTGCTCACCAATACGGTGCTGCGCGGCGTCAGCCAGGCCATCAACGCGACGCCCGTGTCGAACGCCGACCTCGTGCGCGAATACCAGATCACCGTGATCTGCCTCGCCGCCGACGAAGTGCACATCCGCACGCTGCTGTCGAACGCGATGTATGCGAAGCCGCTGTCGTTCCAGAGCCTCACGAGCGAAGACGTGCCCGAGCAGCCCGACCGGCTGAAGGTGACCGCGACGCTGAAGCTGCATCCGAAGGATCAGCAGAAGCTCGAGCAGATCGCGAGCCGGATGAGCATGGAGAAAAGCATTTCCAGCGTGAGCTGGACCGCAAAGGAAGCGGAGCCGATGATGGAGTGAGCCGCGGCGCGGCGGACGCGGCATCCGGCGCCGCCGTCGCACGACGTCACGTCAAGGTGCTTCGATGAGCCCGGCCGAAATCGCCTTGACGACCGCCTGGACCTTGTTGGTCGCGCCAAGTTTCTCGAGGATGTTGTTCACGTGGAAGTTGACCGTCCGCTCCGAGATGCTGAGGATCTGGCCGATTTCGCATGCGGTCTTGCCCTCGGCCGTCCAGCACAGCACCTCGCGCTCGCGCGCGGTCAGCGTGACGCCCGCCGCGGGCGACAGCTTCGGCACCATGAAGCGGCTCATCAGCGAATGCGACAGGTTCGCGAGCCAGTTCGTCTGCAGCGTCAGCATGTTGATCTCGGCCGGCGTCAGCCGGTCGGCATGACGGGCGATGCTCAACAGGCCGAACGCGCCGCGCGCCGCCCAGCTCGATTGCGCGATGCCCACCGACAACCCGAAATCGCGCGCGTCCTGCCACAGCGGACACGGGTCGAGGTTGTCGACGTCCGGCCAGACGATCATGTTGGTGCTGAGCGCGCCGTCGCGAACCGTCGAGTCGATCTCGATATAGTTCTGCGCCTGATAGTGCGCCATCCAGCCATCCGGATAGGTATTGAAGATGGCGACCGCCGGCTTCGAAACGGGCAGCGGTACGCGAATGCCGTAACAGCAATATTCGAATCCCAGCCGCCTGGAATAGGCGGCGATCCGCTGGAAGAGCTGCTGCTCGTCTTCCGCGGCGCTGAATTGTTGGTAGGCATCCTGCCAGCGCAGTTCCATTCTTTCTCCGACAACGTCACGCTGTCATACTTGTCAGGTTCCAGCACCCTTTCGAGGCTGATACATTCCGCGCATGACTTCACCCTTGCTGCACCCTGTCCCCGGCCCGTCCCCGGACGGCTACGTACGCCTGTCAGAAGGCGCACTGGCCGCACTTGTACTCGACCATGTCGCAAGCGGCCTCGACCCTTCTTTGCTCGCCGAACTGCGCGACAACGCGATCGACGCCCGCCTTGCCGGCTATACCGAATGGCATCGCGCGGCCGGTGCCGGCGTCGCCTACGTGACGGTCGGCTGGGACTGGTACCTCGAACGCGCGACAGGCGCGTTCGTGATCGCGGGCGGCGACGTCCGCAGCAACGTGATGGCCATCGACGCCAAGGGCGCCGACATCGGCATGTTCCGCACGGCCGCCGCGCTCGCCGCGCGGCTCGCCACCCTCGACTGGCCTGCCGCGGTCGCATCCGCCCTGCTCGGGCCCAACGACGCCTATCATGCCGGTCCGACGCTCCAGTGACAACTGGCCGCGCATTCCTCTGACTATTTTGCAAGACTGGCGCTCTTTATAAATAAAACCGCCCCGGTTTTCAATCCCGTCGATCAAGAAACCGTTACCACCGCGCAAATGGCGTCTTTTACGCCGCCACCCTGTAAGAGTTACCAGTTACAGGCTCCTCGTGCCGCGCGCTGTAATGCGTGCATACAAAAGCACAGATCCGAGGACATCCATGCAGACCTTCGTTCACGAGGAAGGGCGGTTGCCGCACGCACTCGCGGCGGACCTAGGGCGCTATCGGCGCCGCGTGTTCGTCGAGCAGCTCGGTTGGGCGCTCCCGTCGGCGAACGAAAGTTTCGAGCGTGACCAGTTCGATCGCGACGATACCGTCTACGTGTTCGCGCGAAACGCCGCCGGCGACATGTGCGGATGTGCGCGCCTGCTGCCGACGACGCGCCCGTATCTGCTGAAGTCGCTGTTCGCCGACCTGGTCGCCGAGGACATGCCGCTGCCGCAATCGGCCGCCGTCTGGGAACTGTCCCGGTTCGCGGCGACCGACGACGAAGGCGGGCCCGGCAACGCCGAATGGGCCGTGCGCCCGATGCTCGCGGCCGTCGTCGAATGCGCGGCGCAGCTCGGCGCGCGCCAGTTGATCGGCGTGACGTTCGCGAGCATGGAGCGGCTGTTCCGCCGGATCGGCATACACGCGCACCGCGCGGGCCCGCCGAAGCAGGTCGACGGACGTCTGGTGGTCGCGTGCTGGATCGATATCGACTCGCAAACGTTTGCTGCGCTAGGAATCGAGCCGGGGCAGGCCGCCCGGCAAGCTATCGCCGCCTGAGCCGGAACGCACGCGTTTCCGTCCGGGCGGCATCGTAACGAAGGAGAACCAACGTGGACCAGTCCCAGGTCTTTCGCGCGATGATGCCCGGGTTGACGAGCGCCAGCGGCGCCCGCATCGCGGTCGCCTATCCGTCGTTCCCCAGGCCGTTGCCGCTCGTGCGGCTCGACCGCCGCGGGCTCGTGTTTCGTGCGACCGGCGCCGCGCCGCTCGTGTGCGGGCTGCCGCGGCCGGCCACCCTGCTGGTCGGGGACGAGCCGCTGTGCTCGCTGCGCCTCGTGATCCGCGACATCGCCGCGGTCGGCGACGGCCGACACGACCTGACGATGCAGCCGTCCGGCGCTGCCGGCGACGAATTGCTGTGGCACGCATTGCGCGATCGCGAGCCGTACCGGCAGATGCGGCACCCGCTCGCGCCGGTCGACGCGCCCGTCGCGTCGGATCGCGAACCGCCTGAGGCGGCCGGCGAAATCGCGGCGCGCCCGTCGCGCAGCGCGGCTTTCCGCCTGCCCAGCCACAGCGACGCGCTGTTCTTCGCGGACTGGCTCGAATATCACTTCGACGAACTGCGCGCGCTGTCCCACCAGCACGGGCCGCAACTGCAGCTCAATCAGCTTGAACGACAGGTTGACGATGACGAGGTCGGCGTGCGTTTCGTCTACGACATCGACGGGCATGCGACGCGGCACGCATTGACCGACTGCGCGCGCGAGGCGTGCGCATGGATCGAAACGGAGATGCGCAGCAAATACGCGCTGCCCGTCGCGCAGGAGCGGTTCGGCGCGTTTGCGACGCACGCACGGGCCGGCGGCGTATGAATGAGGCTGTGTCGCGCGCCGCCGCCAGGCGGTCTGCGCGGCGGCAAGTTGTGCGGATACAACGAGGGCTTGCAAACGTCCGGGTTTTCCCTTAAATTTACCTCTGTCTCCTCCATGTCTCCAAACATGGATTCAGCCCGCTCAAGCAGCGGGCTTTTTTATTGCCTGAACGGCTTGTGGGGCCGCATCGCCTCCCCCGCCTGACTAGCCCGCCGGACGCACGCCGGTCGGTCGCAGCCGGTAGTGATGCTCCGCAAATATCAGCGCGACCGCCGCGACGAGCGCCAACAGCAGGTACAGCCAACCCTTCCGGGTCGTCGGCAGGTCCGTCAGGGCACCGACATCGCCCGTCAGCGCCGCCAACGCGACCATCGCCAAGCCGGCCAGTACCAACGTCCCCTTTGCCGCCCATCCGAAACCGGCCTCCAGTCCGGCCGCCCATCGCGACTGACGATAAGGTCCGGCAACCGGTCGACGAAGATCGGGCTTATCCATTCGCCACCTCCAGCCCGGCATGCGCGTATCCGCGCGTCGTGCGGCAGGCGCTGTCGAACGCATGCCTTCGAAGGTCTTGCTGACGAGTGGCCGCAGCAACGCGGAGTGCCCATACTGGATCGACAAGCGTCATGTTTTTTCTTTCGCGAGATGAGGCTCGACACCATTCGATCCGTTTGGCCGCGCCGAATCGATATCGTTCGATACGGCACGTATCGCCCGTAGCGCGGCCTACTCGCGTCGCGCACTCGCGATCGCCCGGCTTATCATTGAGCGGCCCGCCACTTCCCGCCGAGGCCCTCTTGCACGCCCATCTGCGCATTGCCCGCCCGGTCAGCAACCTCGCCCACACCGAGCGCATGTATCGCGACGCCCTCGATCTATCGGTACTGGCGCGCTTCGAGGATCACGACGGCTTTTCCGGCGTGATCCTCGGACGCGAAGGCCTCGACTATCACTTCGAGTTCACGCACTGCCCCGACCATCCGATCGCGCCGTCGCCGACGCCCGAGGACCTGATCGTGTTCTATCTGCCCGATCGTCCGAAATGGGAAGCTGCCTGCGAGCGCGCGACCGCACACGGCTTCATGCCGGTGACGTCGTTCAATCCGTACTGGGAAATATCAGGCCAGACTTTCGAGGATGCCGACGGCTACCGGATCGTGTTGCAGAACGGCACGTGGCGTTGACGGGCAGATGCGCGTGAGCGGTTACGCGCCGGCGTGACTGCGGGGAGCGGTCGCGCGTCCGCCGATCGCCAGCGACGCAGCGTCGGGCGTTCGATTTCGAACTTCGATGGCGTGATCGTCATGGGCGGTGCGGAACGGGCGGACGCCGCGCGCAACGCAGCTGATGACATAAGCGCGGCACTAGAACGAATGAGGGGGAAATCGCGATCGTCGCTTGTACCTGCAACGATCGGAAAACAGATGACGAACAACGGGCGCCGCCGCGCCCGCTCCGGTTACTCGTTTTCTTCGAAGTAATGCCCAAACTTCGTCTGCTTCGTGCGGATATAACGTTCGTTTTCCTCGCGCACGGGCACCGCGAGCGCCACGCGCTCGCAAACGGGAATGCCGTGCTTCACGAGCGTATCGAACTTCTTCGGATTGTTGCTCATCAGCCGCACCGACGTCACGCCGAGGATGCGCAGGATCGCAGCGGCCGAGTCGTATTCGCGGGCGTCGTCGGGCAGGCCGAGATCGAGGTTCGCCTCGACGGTGTCGCGCCCCTGCTCCTGCAGCGCGTATGCGCGGATCTTGTTGCTCAAGCCGATGCCGCGGCCTTCATGGCCGCGCAGATACAGCAGTACGCCGCGATCTTCGGCCGCGATGTAACGCAATGCGAGATCGAGTTGCTCGCCGCAATCGCAGCGGTACGAGCCGAACACGTCACCGGTCAGGCATTCGGAATGCAGCCGGGTCAGCACGGACTGCTCGCCCGTCACGTCGCCCATCACGAGCGCGAGGTGTTCGGCATCGCTGCCCGATACGCGAAACGCGTATGACGTGAACGTACCGTAGCGCGTGGGCAGCGACGCGGTGGCGACGAGCGTCACGCACTCGTCGGCCTGGCCATTGCCCGGCGTGGGCGATTGGGGACGCGAAGACATCATGAATTCAATCGAAACTTCAGGAATGTAGGAGTTATGTGGATGGTGCGTGACGGGAGTTTACCGCTAATCTGGAAACGTCACGCGACTGCCGCCGCCCGCCCGGCTATACTGGGCTCACCGGGTGACGCGCATCACGCCCCGACTGCCCTGCATCGACTGCACACGGAGAAAGCGAATGAGCACGACTGTCGCGCAGATTCTCAAGGCCAAGCCGGATTCGGGCCGCACCATCTACACCGTCACGAAGACCGATCTCGTCTACGACGCCATCAAGCTGATGGCGGAAAAGGGCATCGGCGCACTGCTGGTCGTCGACGGCGACGACATTGCGGGCATCGTCACCGAGCGCGATTACGCGCGCAAGATCGTCCTGCAGGACCGTTCGTCGAAAGCCACCCGCGTCGAGGAAATCATGACGGCGAAGGTGCGCTACGTCGAACCGTCGCAATCCACCGACGAGTGCATGGCGCTGATGACCGAGCACCGGATGCGCCACCTGCCCGTGCTCGACGGCGGCAAGCTGGTCGGCCTGATCTCGATCGGCGACCTCGTGAAGAGCGTGATTGCCGATCAGCAGTTCACGATCAGCCAGCTCGAACACTACATCCACGGCACGCCCAACGTCACGTCCGCCTGATCCGCCCAGCAAAAAAGGCCCAAACGCATCAGCGTCTGGGCGGAAAGCCGCCGGCATGCGGCGACGGAGGTTCTGCTCCTGCGGGCGAACGACGCGCGCGACCGGCGCGCGTCTCGTCAATTCAGCGGTGCGCTCGGGCAGACCCGGGGACGTTCAATCAATTACCGAAGTAGACCGAATTCACGGGATTCGGCGCTTCCCGCGTCACGCGGCGGCCGCCTTGCGCGGCACCCGTGGCCACGGCGCCGTAGCCGCTCGTATCGGCTTGCGCGAGCATCGGCTGGTTCGGCTGAATGCGCTGCTCGGCGACCTGGATGTCGCTCGGATATTGCGAATCGCTCGCCACCGGCTTGTAGCCGTTCTGCTCGAGTTGCACGAGTTCGGCCTTGACCTCCGCGCGGGTCAACCCCTGCTCGGATTGCGCGAACGATGCGATCGGAGCGGCAAGGACGGATGCGGCGATGGCTGCGTAGATGATCGACTTCATGATTTACCTCCGGAATATGTTCTGTTTTGACGTCGCCTCGGCAGGACTGTCTGAAGCGATTGAATCCAGTGTAGTGCTCGCCACTCCAAGGGGAAACCCTTAGTTTGAACATACAGCGTTGCGTTTTTGGAAAAGATCGCCCACTGTTTCGGAACAGGGCCGCTCCAACTTGCTTCACCTGCACAACAATCGCTGACGAAACGCCGACAGTCAGATCACATGCCCGGAAGGTTGTGTTGTAGAATCGTAAGGTTTTATTCGCCAGTCGATATTCCATCCACCATGTACGCGCTCACGTCCCTTTCGGTTTCGCCGTCCGGCCCGGCCGGCGTGTGCGCGCGCGCCAGCCAGCCGGCGCATCCCCTCGCTCGACGCACGGCCCAGGCGCCGCTCGCCCCTGCCCGGCGCCTGATCTGACCGCACGGTCTCCACCCGGAGCCAGGTTAGACAGGCTCCGGGCGATCCTCATAGGCACGCCACGCCTGCCCCTGCCGATCATTTGGAGAACCACCATGAAACAACGCCTTTACCAGTTGACCGAACTCGACGTCGCCCGCCTCGAAAAGCACGCCGAGCACAACCCGCGCTTCCAGACCATGCTCGACACGCTGCTCGAACGCGCGGATATCGTCCAGCCCGACGCCATCAAGGCGAACGTCGTCACGATGAACTCGCAAATCACGCTGCTCGACGAAGCAACTCAGGAACAGGCCACGTGGACGATCGTTTATCCGGACGCCGCCAACCTCGAACTCGGGCGCCTGAACGTGTTCTCGCCCGTCGGCATGGCGCTGCTGGGCACGCAGCGCGGCCAGATGGTCAAGGTGATGCAGCCCAGCGGCGCCGAAAAGCTGATGAAGGTCGCCGCGATCGTGTTCCAGCCGGAAGCCAACGGCGAATACACGCGCTGAGCTAACGGCCGGCCAGCGCCCCGCCATACGCGCGCAGAACGACAAAAGCGAGGCACGGGCCTCGCTTTTTTGCATCCAGACGATCCGGATTAGCGTCATCGCCTTCCGCATAAAAAAAAGGCGCCCGAAGGCGCCTTTTCGATGCTGCGGAGCGGGTTACCCCGCCCGTCACGCTTAGAAGCGGTGACGCAGACCAACCGTTGCTGCGGTTTGGTTGATCGACGAGCTCGGCAGGTTGTTGTTGAAGCTGTCGCCGTTGTAGATCGACGCGCCGATGCCGTTCTTCGCTGCACGCTGGTACACAGCTTGTGCGTAGACGTCCGTGCGCTTCGACAGTGCGTAATCAGCTTGCAGGCCGAACTGGTTCCAGTGCGTGCTGCCGTTGTTGATCTTCGCGTTCGTGTACGTGTAAGCAGCACCCAGGCCGAGAGCCGGCGTCAGGTTGTACTTCGCGTTGACTTCGTAGTTGTCGGTGCGCAGCGTGCCTGCAGCAACTGCGTTGTTGTCGAGACGTGCTTGCGTCCATGCAGCGCCGACTTGTGCCGGGCCGAATGCGTAGCCAGCAGCAGCACCGTACGTGCGGACGCGGCCTTGGTTAGCGATGCCACCGATCGCCGACGACGTCGCGCCGTTTGCGTTCGTGCCGTCACCCAGGTTCGCTTGCGAGTATGCAGCAGCCAGCTTCAGACCTTGGAACTGGTATGCAGCACCTGCGCTGTACGCACGGTTGTTGCCGAAGTTCGTGTTGTTCGAGAACGAGTACGTGCCGCCGAATTGCAGGCCAGCGTAGTTCGCGCTCGTGAACTTGATCGTGTTGTTCTGTGCGACGTCACCGTTCGTGCTCAGACGGTCGAGGTTCAGCGGGTGCGCGAAGTACGTGCCGCCCCACGAGCCCGTTGCCGTCAGCGGTGCCAGGTAGTCTTGCGTTGCGTCATACTGCTTACCCAGCGTGACCGTGCCGTACTGGCTCGACAGGCCGACGAAAGCCTGGCGGTTGAACATGCCACCGTTGCCGTTCGCGAAGCGGCCGTTACCGATGTTGAAGCCGCTTTCCAACGTGAAGATTGCCTTCAGGCCGCCACCCAGGTCTTCCGAGCCACGCAGGCCGAAACGGCTCTGGTCAATGCCCGAACCCATCGCCCAACGCGACTTGCCAGCTTGGCCGAGTGCCGGCTGGACGTTGCTCGTGTAGGTGATGCCTGCGTCCAGCACGCCGTACAGCGTGACGCTGCTTTGCGCGTGAGCGACGGTAGCGAACGATGCTGCAGCTGCTGCAACGATCAGAGTCTTGTTCATTCGTGGAGCTCCCTTCTAAAAAGAGGCAGGTCTCGCGACCTTGTTCATAAACGGTCTGCAACCGCCCGGGAGCGCCATCGGTCCTGCTGGCGGCGCCCGGATAGTTGCCCGTTTGGGAACCGTGAGTTTAGGGGTGTACCCTAGGGGAGCGATCCGCAAATAAAGAAATAAGCTTTTCCAGAACTAGAAATAATGAAAGTGGGGACGCGTCATAAGTATTTGTTTTAACGTTTGTTTTTGACTTCTTGACGAGCCCTTTTTGGAGGCTTTCATCGCACCATTCTTACATGTCATCGTCTTGACGGTTGCATAGAAACAACAAACGGATTCGGTTCGGCACCCCAAAATCGGTAATTGTTACCCAAATCAATCTCAAATATTGGCCGATCTGCCTCCGAAACGTCCCGCCGACCCGTCAACAGCGGGCGGCGCCAGTGCCACGGCGAGATCCCGTCGGCCGGCAGAAAGGGAAGGCGGCTCGCGCCTGCCGTGACACTCGGTAACAGCCTTGACCGCCCGCGTAACCCGGCGGGCCTGACGGCAGGCTAATGTAAGGCGGTCTTGGATACAGAACGGGAACCGCCATGAATCGACGCTCGCTGCTGCGCGCCATCGGATTGACCGCAGCCTTCGCCGGCACCGGCTGGCTGCGTGCCGCCTCGGCCCAGCCCGCCCCGCCCGCGTACCGGCCATCCGGCCCGCACCGCGTTCCCGGCGGGCCGCCGTATGCGGATCGCCCCGGCTTCGCGCCCCCGGCGGCACGCCACGACCGTCGCCCGCCGCCGCCACGGCCGCACGGCTATATATGGACGGACGGCTACTGGCGCTGGCAGCATGGCCGCTATATATGGGTGTCCGGCCGCTGGGTCGCACGGCGCCCCGGACGCCGCTGGATGCCCGGCTACTGGCGCCGGCAGGGGCCGGTGTGGGTCTACGTCGACGGTTCGTGGCGGTAAGCAGCGGTCCGGCTCCCCGATCGATGAAGGTCCGGAGCCGGACCGTGCGCGAGAGCCGGCGCCGTCCGCGCCACGGAATCGTGCGCTACGGCAGCCGCGCTACGGTCAACCTATCGTCTGGCTGCCATTCGGCGACATCATTCGGATAACGAAATCATGCCGTGGCGATGCGAATGCATCCGGCCATGCTCGCCGTCCGCGCACTCGTCTGCCGCTTACCGCCCGCCAACGGACCGATGCGTGCGCCGCGCTCAGCGCCCCCTTTCAGCTCGCGCGCACGACGGCACGCCGCGCAGATCGCGCGATGATGTCCGTGGGCCCAGCGGATCGTCGCCGCGGGCAGGCTAACGTACGTGCGAGCCGCCTACGACAACATTGCCGTTCGCGCACCCGGCCGCGTGCGGCCATACGCGACCATCATCGCGAAGCTGAGCAGGAAACCCGCGCCGCCGATCAGCAGCAGCCCCGTCTCGCCGAATACGGGTAGCAGGTTCGTCAGCGCGCCCGTCACGACCCACGCGACCGCCATCACCGAGCCCGCGACGCCGAGCGCCCAGCCTTGCCGATCGTCGCTGACCGCGTCGGAAAACGCCGTATACATCGTCGTGTACGCAACCATGTCGAAGCAGCCGACGACCATCGCGAGCGCCCACAGCATCGGTTCGTGCGGAAACAACGCGGACAGGATCTGGCCAAGCCCGGCGACGAGCAGGCCCGTCTTCGCGATATCGATCACGCGCCACACGCGCAGCATCAGTCGCACGACGCACAGCAGGCCGAACACGAAGCAGATGCCGATCACGCCGCTGAACAGCCCGAGCCGCGCGCTCGTATAGCCGAACTTCGCCTGCAACAGCAGCATGATGGTCTGCAGGTAGAGCCCGTAGCCCACTTGCATCAAGAAGAACACCATCGACAGGAACGCGACGTTGCGCTGGCGCGCCGCCTCCCCGATGATCCGCAGCGGCAGCAGCGGATCGATGCGCGTATCGCCGCGCGGCGCGGCGGAATCGCGATACGACGCCCAGGTCCAGCACGCGCAGATCAGCGACAGCGCGGCGACCAGCACGAACGGCGTGCCGTAGTCGAACAGCGGCGAGATCGTCCGGTCGGACGTGACGCCGCCGAGCACCGGGCCGACGATCACGCCTGCGCTGAACGCGAGCGACATGATGCTCATGTTGTACGCCTTCGTGTCGGGCGTGCTGAGATCGGTGATGGCCGCCTGCGCGATGCCCTGGCAGCCGGCCATCAGGCCGGTGAGCCCGCGGCCCGCCAGCAGCAGCGCGATGCTCGCGTGCCACGCGCCGGCCGCCATCATCGCGTAGCCGGCCGCGAGACCGAGCACGCACAGCAGCAGGATCCGGCGGCGGCCGTAGCGGTCGGACAGTTCGCCCATCAGCGACGAGCCGAAGAACATGCACAGCGGGTAGATCCCGTAGCCGAGGCCGAGATAGAAATTGCGCGCATGCGCGCCGGTGTCGGCCGGCAGGATGCCCGCGTGCGGATCGCTGAAGATCGCGGACATCATCGGATAAACGAGCCCGAATCCCATCGCGTCGAGCGCGATGGCGAGCAGACAGGGGCCGAGCAGTGTGTAGTCGAGCCGGGACATGGCGACCTTCCGGACAGAGTGGATGATCGCCCCAGCGTAATGACCGCGCGGCGGCCGCGGTAGGCAGCCGGCCGCGATGCTAAGCATCGGCTCGTGCGATACCCTGGACGGCCCGCGCCGAGGGATCGCCGTCCATGCCGTGCGGCCGCTACGCGACGCTCAGCGGCTCGCGCTGAAATCGTCGGCGCGCGACCACGCACGGCGCGCCGTCGTGCATGAACACGCTGGCGAGCAGCCCGAACGACGCCGCACGCCGTCCGCATGCGGCGCTCTCGTTCGACTGGATAACACGAAGCGATTTATTGCGACCATGGTCCACGCGGCGCGGCCGATGCGATGTCAGTGCGCCGCCTCGGCCGTCGACGCGCGGCATGCGATCAGGCCGCGTTGCACGGCCGGCCGCGCGGCGATATTGGCAAGCCAGCGCTCGACGTGCGGGAAACCGGCAATGTCGAGATCGAGCTCGTCCGCCGTGCGCAGCCACGGAAACGCCGCAATATCGGCGATCGAATACCGCGACGACGCGAGATACGCCGATTCCGACAAGCGGCCGTTCACGACCCCGTAGAGACGCAGCGCCTCCTTCCGGTAGCGGTCGATCGCTTCCGCATTGCCCGTCTTCGATGCGCGCAGGAACCACCACAGCTGGCCAAGCATCGGCCCGATCCCGCCGATCTGGAAATGCAGCCATTGCTGGACCGCCGTGCGCTCGGCCAGCGTTTCGGGCTGCAGGCAACCCGTCTTCGCGGCGAGATAGCTGAGGATCGCGCCGGATTCGAATACGGCGAGCCCCGTGTCGTGGTCGACGATGGCCGGGATCTTGCCGTTCGGATTGATCGCGAGATACGCCGGGCTGCGCTGCTCGCCGGCGGACAGGTTCACCTGCACGCGATCGTGGGCAAGCCCGGCCTCTTCGAGGTAGATCGCGATCTTGTGTCCGTTCGGCGTGTCGGCCGTATAGAACGTGAGAGCGTGCGTCGAGGTCATGTCGGTCCTTGTCATCGGGTTATCGTTGCAACTACAATCGTTGCAATTGCAATCCTATGCCGAAACCGACGGCGTTGGGACATGCCAGTACTCGAAGGAGGGACATGCGGACTGTGCGACCCGGTGCGCCCGCGCGGCGCACGGCCGCTCGGTACGCCGGATACCGCTACTTCGCGTCGGCTGCCGCGTCGCGGGCCGCAGCGGTCGCACGATCGAGCGCGGCGGCCATCGCCGCCCGCTCCTTGCCGGTGAACTGGTCGAGAAAAAGCTCGGCGACCGTCGACTGGTACACCTTCCACATCTTTTTGCGCAGCGTCCGCCCCTTGTCGGTGATGCTCGCGAACGCGGCACGGCCGTCGTCCGCCGAACGCGTGCGCGTCACGAGCCCCTCCTGTTCGAGTCGGTCGACGAGCCGCGTCAGGTTGTAGCGCTCGATCGCGAGCACGTCGGCCAGTTCGTGCATGCGGCGCGTACCGTCGGGGCCGCTTTCGAGCCCCCACAGCGCGTCGTACCACGCATACGCAGGCAGGCGGGCCGCCGCGAGGCGACGCTCGATCTCGCGGATCATCGTCCGGTGCGCGCGGACGAACGAGAACCACAGATCGGGCTCGGTTGCGTTCATGTCAGGTCTTTCCTCTCGCTTGATTGCAGTTGCAATTAAATTTTACCGCGAGAACGACGGCCCTTTCATGCGCCTGCAATCGCCTAGGCGTTGCCCACCGATCGGCAAGGCAAGCGTTTCGTCGCGCGACGCGGCGCCACGACCGCCGCGCCGCACTGCTCGCATTACTTCCCCGACCGAGCGAGCGGGCCTTGTGGGCCCTGGCCCGTGCCCGCCGGCCAGCCGCCCGCGAGCGCCTTGTACAGCGCGACCGTCGACGCCGCGCTGCGCATCCGCCCGTCGGCCGCCGCATCCTGCGCCTGCAGCAGCGTCCGCTGCGCGTCGAGCACTTCGTAGTAGTCGATTGCGCCGGCGGAGAAGCGAGCCTGCGCGAGCTGTGCGGCACGCGCGCTGTCGTCGGCCGCGCGCACGAGCTGCGCGGTCTCGTCACGCGTTCGGGCAACACGCAGCAACGCGTTCTCGGTTTCCTCGAGCGCGCCGAGCACGGTCTGCCGGTACTGCGCAAGCTGGCCGGCCGCTTCCGCGTCGCTCGCGGCGATCCGCGCACGCACGCGGCCGACGTCGAGGAACGACCAGTCGATGCCGAGCGCGATCAGGTTCGTGTCGCTGCCCGCGCGAAAGAACCCGTAGCTGCTCGTCGCGCTGCCGAGCAGCCCGGACAGCGTGAAGCGCGGAAACAGGTCGGCGGTCGCTACGCCGACGCGCGCGGTCGCCGCATGCAGCCGCGCCTCGGCGGCCGCGACATCGGGACGGCGGCGCAGCAGGTCGCCCGGCGTGCCGGGATCGATGTCGACGGCAAGCGCCGGCAACGGCACCGGCGCGGCCGTCTTCGGCCAGTCGAACCGGCCGATCAACGCATCCGGCGTCCGCCCGGTCAGCACCGCGAGCCGATGCTCGTCGACGCCGATCGCCGCTTCGTACACGGCGATCCGCGATGTCGTCGATTCGTACTGCGCGCGTGCTCGCGCCGCATCGAGCTCCGAGCCGCGTCCCGCGCCGACGCGCGCATTGATCAGCGCGAGCGTCTGCTTCTGGTTGTCGGCGTTCTCGCGGGCGATCCGCAACCGCTCCTGCGAGCCGCGCAGGTCGACATACGTGCTCGCGACCTCGCCCGCGATCGCGACGCGCACCGCACGCACGTCGGCCGCGCTGGCCGCCGTCTCCGCGCGCTGCGACTCGATCGAGCGGCGCACGCGGCCGAACAGGTCGAGTTCCCACGCGGCATTGATGCCGACGCTCGACGTCGGCGTATCGCGCTGGCTGCGCGGCGCGCCGAACGCCTGGTCCTTGCTCGTCAGCCGATGGCCGATCTGACCGCTCGCGGTGAGCGTCGGATAGCGGTCGAACGTCGCCTGTGACAGCAACGCGTTAGACGCGTCGTAGCGCGATACGGCGACCTGCAAGTCCTGGTTCGCCGCGAGCGCCGCATCGATCAACTGCGTGAGCGCCGGGTCGCCGAAGCCGTGCCAGAACGTGGCATCGGCCGCCGCCGATGCATCGGGCGGTATACCGGGCTGTGCATCGGCCGGCGCCGCGTCGCGCTGCGTCGCCGGGTGAGCATCGCGCACGAACCGCGCGGCGGTGGCCGTTTCAGGCCGTTTGAAATCGGGGCCCACCGCGCAGGCGGCCAGCGTCACCGACATCGCGAGCGCGGAAAGACGGAAAGCGGCGCTCATCGGTTTTCTCCTTCGAGGGTGCCGTGCTGTTCGCTCCAGACGGCCGGCGTGCCGCCCGCGAGCTTGCGGATCGCCACGTAGAACACGGGTGTCAGGAACAGCCCGAACAGCGTGACGCCCAGCATCCCGGCGAACACGGTGACGCCGGTGGCCGCCCGCACCTCGCTGCCCGCGCCGCTGCCGATCAGCAGCGGCACCGAGCCCGCGATGAACGCGACGGACGTCATCACGATCGGACGCAGCCGCAGCTTGCACGCTTCGAGCGCCGCTTCGACCGCGCCCTTGCCCTGGATCTCGAGCTCGCGCGCGAATTCGACGATCAGGATCGCGTTCTTGCACGCCAACCCCATCAGCACAACGAGTCCGACCTGCACGAACACGTTGTTGTCGCCGCCGGACAGCCACACGCCGAACAGCGCCGCGCACATGCACACGGGCACGATCAGGATCACCGCGAGCGGCAGCGTCCAACTCTCGTACAGCGACGCGAGCACCAGAAACACCAGCATCACGGCAAGCGGGAACACTACGATCGCCGCGTTGCTCTGCGTGACCTGCTGATAGCTGAGGTCGGTCCATTCGAGCGTGATGCCCGGCGGCAGCACGTCCTTCGCGATCTGCTGCAGCTTCGCGATCGCCTGCGACGACGACATCGTCTTCGGATCGGCGTCGCCGATCAGGTCGGCGGCCGGATAGCCGTTGTAGCGGACGACCGGGTCGGGTCCGTACGCGGGCCCGACCGTCACCATCGAGCCGATCGGCACCATCTCGCCCTTCGCGTTGCGCGTGCGCAGGTTCGCGATGTCGGCGGCCGTCTGCCGGTGGCCGGCATCCGCTTGCGCCATCACGCGATACACGCGGCCGAACACGTTGAAGTCGTTCACGTACATCGAGCCGAGATACACCTGCAATGTATTGAACAGATCGGTCAGCGCAACGCCCTGCGCCTTCGCCTTCAGCCGGTCGACCTTCACCTCGAGCTGCGGGATGTTCGCCTGGTACGAGCTGACGGGATAGCTCATTCCCGGCGTCTTCGCGACCGCGGCCTGGAACGCGCTGAGCGCCTTCTGCAATTCGCCGTAGCCGAGGCCGCCGCGATCCTCCAGATACAGCGAGTAGCCCGAACCATTGCCGAGACCCTGGATCGGCGGCGGCATCAGCGCATAGGTGATGCCGCCATCGATCGCCGCGAAGCGCGCGTTCAGATCCGCGTTGATCTGCGCGGCGCTGCGATGACGCTGGTCGAACGGCTTCAGGATCACGTACGAGTTCGTGATGTTCGGCGTGTTCACGCCCTGCAGCGCATTCAGCCCCGCGAACGCCGGCACCATCTCGACGCCGTCGGTGCCGAGCGCGATCTTCGTCATTTGCTCGGTCACCGCACTGGTGCGCGCGAGCGACGCGCCTTCCGGCAACTTCGCGCCCGCGAACAGGTACAGCTTGTCCTGCACCGGGATGAAACCGCCGGGCACCGCATTGAACAATAGCGCGGTCGCCGCGAGCAGCATCGCATAGACCGCGAACACCACGCCGCGCCGCTTCAGCGTGCGACCGACGACGCCGTGATAGCGATCGGAGCTGCGCTCGAAGAAACGGTTGAACGGATGGAACAGCCAGCCGAACGCGCGATCGAGCGCGCGCGTCAACGCATCCTTCGGCGCGCCGTGCGGACGCAGCAGCTTCGCGGCAAGCGCGGGCGACAGCGTCAGCGAGTTGATCGCGGAGATCACCGTCGAGATCGCGATCGTCACCGCGAACTGCTTGTAGAACTGGCCGGTGACGCCCGACATGAACGCCATCGGCACGAACACCGCGCACAGCACGAGCGCGATCGCGACGATCGGCCCCGACACCTCGCGCATCGCCTGGTGCGCTGCATCGCGCGGGCTCAGGCCCCGTGCGATGTTGCGCTCGACGTTTTCGACGACAACGATGGCATCGTCGACGACGATCCCGATCGCGAGCACGAGCCCGAACAGCGTCAACGTGTTGATCGAGTAGCCGAGCAGGTACAGCCATGCGAACGTGCCGACCACCGACACCGGCACCGCGACGAGCGGAATGATCGACGCGCGCCACGTCTGCAGGAACAGGATCACGACGAGCACGACCAGCACGACGGCCTCGATCAGCGTGTGCTGCACCGCGCGGATCGATTCGCGCACGAACACGGTCGGGTCCCACACGGGCCGATACGCGACGCCCGGCGGGAAGCGCTTCGACAGCTCGTCGAGCTTCGCATACACGGCTTTCGCGACGTCGAGCGCGTTCGCGCCCGGCGACAGGAAGATGCCGACCACGGCCGAATGCCTGTCGTTGAAATACGAGCGAAGCGTGTAGTCGCCCGCGCCGAGCTCGATGCGCGCGACGTCGGACAGCTTCACGACCTGGCCGTCGTCGCCGTTGCGCAGCACGATGTCGCTGAATTCCTGCACCGTGCGCAGCCGGCCGCGCACGTTGATCGACACGAGGAAGTCGTTCTTCTTCGGCGACGGCTCCGCGCCCAGCTGGCCGGCCGACACCTGCACGTTCTGCTCGCGCACGGCCGCGATCACGTCGCTCGCGGTGAGCCCGCGCGACGCAAGTCGATTCGGGTCGAGCCACAGCCGCATCGCGTAGTCGCCGGAGCCGTACACGCCGACGTCGCCGATGCCGGTCAGGCGCGACAACTCGTCCTTCACGTGCAGCGTCAGGTAATTGCGCAGATACAGCGAATCGCGGCTGTTGTCCGGCGAGTAGAGACTCACGTACATCAGCGGCGTGGGCGACTGCTTCTGCGTGGTCACGCCGTACTGGCGCACCTCGTCGGGCAGGCGCGACAGCGCCTGGCTCACGCGGTTCTGCACGCGCACGGCGGCCGTATCGGGATCGACACCCTGCAGGAACGTGACGACGACCTGCAGGCTGCCGTCCGAACCGGCGACCGACTTCATGTACATGATGCCTTCGACGCCGTTGATCGCCTCTTCAAGCGGTTCGGCGACCGATTCGGCGATTTCCTTCGGGTTCGCGCCCGGATACGTCGCGCGCACGACGACGCTCGGCGGCACGACCTCCGGATATTCGCCGGCCGGCAGCATCGGAATCGAGATCAGGCCGAGCGCGAAGATGACGATCGACAGCACGACCGCGAAGATCGGCCGGTCGATGAAGAATCGGGAGAAATCCATCACGTGGCTCCCGTTATCGCGAGGCAGGCGCGCCGGCATCGGCCACGGCCTGCGTACCGGCGCCGGAGTCCGCCGCCGCCCGCACGGGCAGCGCCTTCGGCTTCACCTGCGCGCCCGGATAGTAGATGCGCTGCACGCCGTCGACCACCACGCGATCGCCCGCCTGCAACCCCTTCTCGACGATCCGCTCGCCGTCGAGTTCGCGGCCGATCGCCACGTCGCGGCGCAGCGCCTTGTCGCCGGGGCCGAGCACGTACACGTACTTGCGATCCTGGTCGGTCAGCACGGCCTTGTCGTCGACCAGCAATGCATCCTGGTCGCGGCCGCTGACGAGCTGCACGCGCGCATACAGGCCCGGCGTAAACGTATGGTCCGCATTCGGCAGCCGCACGCGGGCGCGAATCGTGCCGGTCTGCGGATCGAGCCGGTTGTCGAGGAAATCGACGGTGCCCGCATGCGGGAAGCCCGTCTCGTTCGCGAGTCCGACGCGCACCGGATCGGCGCCGATCGCGCGATGCGCCGGATCGGCGCGCCGCGCGTTGTAGCGCAGGTAGCTCTGCTCGTCGCAATCGAAATACACGTAGACCGGATCCTGCGACACGACGGTCGTCAGCAGCGTGTCGTCCGCGCGCGCGAGGTTGCCGACGGTCGCGACCGCGCGGCCGACGCGGCCCGCGATCGGCGCGCGCACTTCGGTGAAGCCGAGATTGAGCTTCGCGTCGGCCACGGCCGCATCGGCCGCCTGCAGATCGGCGCGCGCCTGCTCGGCGGTGGCGCGCGCATTGTCGAGTTCTTCCTGCGACGTCGCATGCGCATCGATCAGCGTCTGCACGCGCTTGAGCTGCACGTTCGCGAGGCTCGCGGCCGCGCGGGCGCGCTGCTGCTGCGCATTCGCACGGTCGAGCGCGATGCGGTACGGGCGCGGATCGATCTCGAACAGCAGCGCGCCCTGCGCGACCACGTCGCCCTCCTTGTACGCGACACGCTGCAGATAGCCGCTCACGCGCGGCCGCAGCTCGACCGCGTCGACCGCTTCGACGCGTCCGTTGAATTCGTCCGCAAGGCGGACGGTACGCGGCGCGACGGTAGCGACGCCAACTTCGGGAAGGGGCTGGGCCGACGATGTACCTTTGCCGTCGTGACAACCCGACAACGCCAGCAACAGGGCGCAGGCGGCGCCCAAAGGCGGCGTCCTGCGTAGGGAAAAGGAGAGCATGATGCCTCGCGACGGGTTAAACTGCCGCGTAGCATAAAAGTTGAAGTTAACTTCAAGTCAAGCTTTCCCGGAAGGTGTCATGGGTATCCAGGAAACCCCGCAATGGCCGCTGATGTCGATCCGCGAAGTGGCCGCGCGCAGCGGCGTGCCGGCGTCGACGCTGCGTTTCTACGAGATGCGCGGGTTGATCAAGTCGCACCGCAACGGCTCGAGCCATCGCCACTATTCGCGCGCAGTGCTGCGGCTGATCGCATTCATCGTGTTCGCGCAGAAGATCGGCTATTCGCTCGACGAGATCGCCGAGCAGCTCGTCAGCCTGCCCGAGGACACGGCGCCGAGCAACAAGGACTGGCAGCGGCTGTCGCGCGGGTGGAAGCAGCGTGTCGCGAGCCGCATCGAGGAGCTCCAGCGGCTCTACATCAACCTCGACGAATGCATCGGCTGCGGCTGCCTGTCCCTGAAACGCTGCAAGCTGACCAACCCGGAAGACCGCGCGGGCCGCAACGGGCCCGGCGCGCGGCGCTGGCTCGGCGACAAGCCGCCAATCGATTCCGAATGACACGCAGGCCGCGCGCGCCATGCATCATCCGACGCGCCAGCCGCCGTTCACCGCGATCGTCGCGCCCGTGACGAACGATGCGCGCGGCCCGGCGAGCCACGCGACCGCATCGGCGACGTCGTCCGGCTGCCCGGCGCGGCCGGCCGGCGTCTGCGCGCGGATCATCGCCGCGACGGCCGGCGCGACCCCGCTGTCGCCGAACAAGCGCGTGCCGGCGATATAGCCGGGCGCGACCGTATTGACCGTCGCTCCGCGCGGCCCGAGTTCGCGCGCCAGCGCGACGGTGAAGCCTTCGACGCCGGCCTTCGCGGCCGCATACGCGAGGCCGCCCGGCAACAGGCTGCCGGCGCGCGCCGCGATCGAGCCGATGTTGACGATTCGCGCGGCACGGTCGGCCAGGTGCGGCAGCACGGCCATCGTCGTCAGGAACAGGCTTTTCAGGTTCGCATGGAGCACCGCATCCCATACGGCCTCGGCCTCCCCTGCTTCGGTATCCGCGCCGACGCGCCCGGTGCGCCCCGCATTGTTGACCAGCACGTCGATGCGCGGCCATCGCGCGACGATCGCGGCGACCACCGCTTGCGCGTCGCGCCGGACGCTCAGATCGCCGGCCTGCCCGATCGCTGCGCCGCCGAGACGCTCGACGGCGGCCTCCAGCCTCGCCGCATCGCGCCCGACGATCGCGACGCGATACCCGTCCTGCACCAGCCGGCTCGCGATCGCGAAACCGATCCCGCTCGACCCGCCCGTGACGATTGCCGTGCGTTGCTGTTCATTGCCCGTCATGATCTGTCCTCCTGAGTATCGACGATTGACGACAGGGACATTCTGGGCAGCTCGGAGTGATAGGTAAAATACGAATTCGATGATCTACTGATACATGGAAGGTATCGCATGATCGATCTGCGCCAGTTCCGGCAATTCATCGCAGTGGCCGAAACGCTCAGCTTCCGCCGCGCGGCCGAACGGCTGCACATGGCTCAACCGCCGCTCAGCGCGGCGATCCGCAAGCTCGAGGACGAACTGGGCGTCGCCTTGCTCGAACGCGACAATCGCGGCGCGCGGCTCACGCCGGCCGGCGAAGCGTTCCTGCTCGAAGCACGGCGCGCACTCGAACAGGCCGAGCGCGCGGTGGCCGTGGCCCGCCGGGCGGGCGCCGGCCTCGGCGGCACGCTGCGGCTGCGTTTCGTCGACAGCACGGTGAACGCGCTGTTGCCGCTGATCCTGCGCGCGTTCCAGGAACGGCATCCCGACGTCGATTTCCAGCTGGAAGAAGGCACGACCGCCGAGCAGGTGCTTGCGCTGCGTCAGGACCGCACCGACGTCGGCCTCGTCGTGCTGCCGGTGGCCGACGCCGGCGACGTGCATGTCGAGCCGCTGCTGCGCGACCGGATGGTGGCCGCGCTGCCGGACGGGCATCGGCTCGCGCGCCGCCGCCGCATCGCGCTGGCCGAGCTGGCGGATGAACCGTGGGTCATGTTTGCCGCGCACCACGGGCCCGGCATGCACGCGCTGATCGCGACGGCGTGCGCGCAGGCGGGCTTCGCGCCGCGCGTGGTCCAGCAGCCGCGCCAGATGCAGACGACGGCCGGGCTCGTCGCCGGCGGCATCGGCGTCGCGCTGATGCCGCGCCTGTTCGTGCCGATGCATCCGCAAGGCATTACGTTCTGCGAACTGAAGGATGCGGGCAGCCCGCTCGCGTACGAAGTGGCGCTCGCGTACCGTACGCCGTCGCCGCTCGTCGATGCGCTGCGCGACACCGCGCGAAACGCGGTGCACGAACTGGGCCTGGTTGCGGCGACGTGACCGCGCGCATCGCGCGCGCGGCGCTCAGTCCCGGTCGCCGAGGAAGTTGAACACGACGCCGAGCACGGCCTCGCGGAACGCCTCCGGCCGCGTCGGCAGCGACGTGTACTCCAGCATCATGTGGCTGTACGACACCGTCGTGCCGATCGCGCTCGCGATCATGAAGAACAGCACGTTCGGATCGACCGGACGGATCGCGCCGGCCTCGACCGCGTCCGCGATCAGCGGAAACATCGCGTCGTGATACGGGCGCACGATCCGCTCCTGCAGCCGATCGAGCCGCCCGCCCTCCTCGGTCGCCGCGGTCGAGAAGAACATGCCGATATCCGGCTCGGCGAACTCGTGGTCGACGCACAGTTCGAGCGCGCGCCGCACGCGCTCGCGCTGCGGCAGCGACGACGTGCGCAACGCGCGCAGCGCGTCGAACATCGGTTCGGCCAGCTCGACGATCTGCTCGACGACCGCCAGCCACAACGTTTCCTTCGCACCGAAGTGATGCGCGATCAGCGCCGCATCGATGCCCAGCTCGCGCGCGACTTCGCGCACGCTCGTCGCGTCGTAGCCGCGCTTCGCGAACGTACGGCGCGCGGCCCGCAATATCACGTCCGGACCGACGGACGCGTCCGCCGACGGCCGTCCGCGCGTACGCCGCTTCGACGGCGCGCGCTCAGTGACTTCTGCCACGTTTTTCCTGCTCCTTGAACGATTCGAATGCCCGTATCCGGCGCCGGTTTCCCGGCCCGGAATCGGGCGGCCTGCCCCGCTCCGTTGACACGCGGAGCCGGGAAGCGCTAGGATCATACATTATTCATCACGTGATGATTTATACATGACAACCCCTACACGTATCGTCATCGTCGGTGGCGGGATCGCCGGGCTGCAGCTCGCGACCCGCCTGGGCGAACGTCTCGGCCGGTCCGGGCAGGCGCAGATCACGATCATCGACCGCAGTCCGACGCACATCTGGAAGCCGATGCTGCACACGATCGCGGCCGGCACGCGCGACGTCCAGCAGCAACAGGTGATCTTCCTCGCCCATGCCCGCGACCACGGCTACACGTACCAGCCCGGCGAACTGAAGGGGCTCGATCGCGCGCGCCGCCGCGTGCAGCTCGGCGAGATCCGCTCGCAGGACGGCGACGTGGTGATCGACGCACGCGAACTCGACTACGACGTGCTGATCCTCGCGCTCGGCAGCCAGGCCAACGATTTCGGAGTGCCCGGCGTGCGCGAGCACTGCTATTTCATCGACAGCCAGCAGCAGGCGGAGACCTTCAACGAAGCGTTGCGAATGCGCGTGTTCCGCAGCATCGCGCGCGACGAGCCGTTTCGCGTCGCGATCGTCGGCGCGGGCGCGACGGGCGTGGAACTCGCGGCAGAGCTCAGCCGCTTGCTGGAAGTGGCGCAGGCGTACGGTGACGAAACGGTGCGCGAGCGGCTGCAGCTCACGCTGCTCGAAAGCGGCCCGCGCATCCTCAACGCGTTTCCGCCGCGGATTTCCGCGTCGGCCCAGCGGCGGCTCGAACAGATCGGCTTTCGCGTGCTGACGTCGACGCGCGTCACGTCGGCCGACGCGAACGGTTTCCACTACGGCGACGGCTCGTTCGCCGAAGCGGACCTGATGGTCTGGGCGGCCGGCGTGAAGGCGCCCGATTTCATGCAGGGGCTGGGTGGGCTCGACACGAACCGCGCGAACCAGATCGTCGTCAGCCCCACGCTGCAGGCGAGCGGCGACGAACACGTGTTCGCGATCGGCGATTGCGCGAGCCTGCAGCTCGACGGCCAGGAACGGCCGCTGCCGCCGACCGCGCAGGTCGCGACGCAGCAGGCCGAGCATCTCGCGAAGCACCTGCCCGCGTGGCTCGACGGCACGCCGATTCCGCCGTTCGCGTTCCACGATTTCGGCGCGCTGGTGTCGATCAGCGATTACGACGCGTTCGGCACGCTCGGGCAGTTCGGGTTCTTCCGCGGTGGCTTCATCCAGGGGCGTTTCGCGCAGTTCAGCCACCTGATGCTCTATCGGCGGCACCAGCAGGCGCTGCACGGCTTCTCCAAGGCGACCTTGCTGTGGATCGCCGAACGGATCAACGGCTGGGTGCAGCCGCGCATCCGCCTGTCGTGATGCCGCGCGTCGCGGCACCGCGTAACGTTTCGAGGAACAGAAACATGAACAACCGTGCAATGCCCTGGCTCATGACCGTCGCCGCAATCGGCAGCTTCGACATGCCGTCCGTCTCGTGGGGCGAGCCGCGGCGGCGCAGCGTCACGCGCGACCGGCTGCCGTCGTGGGACGCGACGAGCAAGCCGACCATCAGCGTGCTCGAACGGCCCACGGCCGACACCGTGATGATTTCGTGGTGCGACGCCTGCACCGGACACTACGGCTACCAGAAGTGGCGCCTGTTCACGACGCGCAAGCACGGCGTGTGCGCGCTGTCGGGGCGACCGATCGAGATCGGCGACAGCGTCTATGCGCCGCAACTGCTCGGCTCGACGCCCGGCAACGCCGCCGCGATGGTGCTCGCGGCGTGCATCGACGACGCGTTGGCGGGCTGAGCATCAGGTCGACGTGGTCTGACCGGCGCCATAGGCCGGAGCGCGGTTCTGCCGTTCGAGTTCGGCATCGAGATGCGCGGCATGCGCGTTCGCTTCGGACTCCGACATCAGCTCGCCTTCCCACTTCGCGACTACCGCGCTGGCGATCGAGTTGCCTACCGCGTTCGTGGCCGAGCGGCCCATGTCGAGGAACGTGTCGACGCCGAGAATCAGCAGCAGTCCGGCTTCCGGGATGTCGAACTGGTGCAGCGTCGCGGCGATCACGACGAGCGACGCGCGCGGCACGCCGGCCATCCCCTTCGACGTCAGCATCAGGATCAGCAGCATCGTGATCTGCGTACCGAGCGACAGGTGGATGTTGTACGCCTGCGCGATGAACAGCGACGCGAACGTGCAGTACATCATCGAGCCGTCGAGGTTGAACGAATAGCCCATCGGCATCACGAAGCTGGAGATCTTGCGGCGCACGCCAAAACGGTCGAGCGCGTCGAGGATCTTCGGATATGCGGCTTCGGAGCTGGCGGTCGCGAACGACAGCATGAATGCTTCCTTGATCAGCAGGAGCAGCTTGAACACGCGGCGGCCGAGGAACAGCAGCCCGGCCGCGACGAGCGTGGCCCACAGCAGCACGAGGCTCACGTAGAAGTCGCCCATGAACACCGCGAACTTCAGCAGGATCGACAACCCGTTGACCGCGACGGTCGACGCCATCGCGGCCATCACCGCCAGCGGCGCGAGCTTCATCACGTAGCCGGTGATCTTCAGCATCACGTGCGCGAGCTGGTCGATCGCGGCGACGAGGATCTTGCCACGCTCGCCGAGTGCGGCCAGCGCGACGCCGAAGAACATCGAGAACACGACGATCTGCAGGATCTCGTTGTTCGCCATCGCCTCGGCGATCGATTTCGGCACCATGTGGCCGACGAAATCCTTCAGCGTGAACTTGGACGTCGCCAGATGCGCGGACGCGCCGATGTCCGGCAGCGGCAGGCCGAGGTTCTCGCCGGGCCGCAGCAGGTTCGCCATCAGCAGGCCGAGCAGCAGCGAGATCAGCGACGCGGTGACGAACCAGCCGAGCGCCTTCACGAACACGCGCCCGACCGACGACGCGTCGCCCATGTGCGCAATGCCGACGACCAGCGTCGAGAACACCAGCGGGCCGATCACCATCTTGATGAGCCGCAGGAACACGTCGGACACGAGCGAGATGTAGCCGGCGATTTCCGCGGCCGACTGCTTGTCCGGAAGCTGCGTATAGATCAGGTAGCCGATCAGGATGCCGGCTGCCATCGCGAGCAGGATCCAGCCTGCCGCAGACATTCGTTTGTTCATGAGGGAATTCGCCGCATGGCGATCGAGTTGACGGAAAAAGGCGCGCGGGCCGCTCAGGCTGGCGGATGTCCGCCGACGGACGCGCCGCCGCCGCGCACCGGCATTCGCGGCAACGCGAACGCCGGCGGCAGCGATTCGGCATGAAACGATCGGTCAGTAGCCGATCGCGGCGCCCGCCGGACGGCGCGGGTCGTTGTAGCCGTAGATGAAGCCGACCCGCACGTTGCCGGACACGGACGAATCGTTCCCGGAGCTCTGGCGGCTCGCCGCTTCGGTGCCCGGCAGGCCGACCATGATCAGCTCGGCGGCGCCCCACGGCGTCTGCTCGACCATCTTGTAGCCCATGTTGCGCAGGATCGCGAGCGTGTCGGGCGACAGGCCGTAGGTTTCGTAATAGACCGCATCGGGCAGCCACTGGTGATGGATGCGCGGCGCGGCGACCGCATCCTGCGGCGTCATCCCGTAGTCGATCACGTTCAGCACGGTCTGCAGCGTGATCGTGATGATGCGCGAGCCGCCCGGCGAACCGACCACCATGAACACCTTGCCGTCCTTCTTCACGATCGTCGGCGCCATCGACGACAGCGGACGCTTGCCGGGCGCGATCGAGTTGCGCGTGCCCTGCACGAGGCCGAACAGGTTCTGCGCGCCGACCTTCACGGTGAAATCGTCCATCTCGTCGTTCAGGAAGAAACCCGTGCCCGGCGCGATGACCACGGCGCCGAAGCGGCCGTTGACCGTATAGGTCGTCGACACCGCGTTGCCGTCGTGGTCGACGATCGAGTAATGCGTCGTTTCCGGCTTCTCGTGCACGCCGACGCCGGGCTGCACGTCGACCGACGGCGTCGCCGTATCGGCATGGATGCTCTTGCGGATCTGCGCCGCGTATTCCTTGCTCGTGAGCTTCGCGATCGGGTTGTCGATGAAGTCCGGATCGCCGAGCAGCGTGTTGCGGTCTTCGTACGCATGGCGCATCGCTTCGGTCATGTAGTGGACCGCCGCGGCCGAGTGGTAGCCGAGCTTGCGCAGGTCATACCCTTCGAGGATGCTCAGCGTCTCGCACATCGTCACGCCGCCCGAGCTCGGCGGCGGCGCCGACACGAACTCGTAGCCGCGATACGTGCACGTCAGCGGCGACATGTCCTGCGCGCGATAGGACGCGAAATCGGCCGCCGTGATCACGCCGCCGCCGCGCTTGGCCGCTGCCTCCACGATCTTCGGGATCTCGCCGTGATAGAACGCGTCGGGCCCCTGCTCCGCGATGCGCTCGAGCGTGCGGGCCAGGTCCTTCTGCACCAGGCGATCGCCCGGCTGCAACGCGGTGCCGTCCGGGCGCAGGAAGATGCGCGCGGCTTCCGGATCCTTCTTGAAGCGCTCGACCGTCGTATCAAGGATGTCCGTATCGCCGCGCGTCAGCACGAAGCCGTCGCGCGCGAGCCGGATCGCCGGCGCCATCACCTGCTTGCGCGTCAGCTTCCCGTACTTGCGCTGCGCGAGATCGAGGCCGGCCACGGTGCCCGGCACGCCGACCGCGCGATAGCCGTACAGGCTCTGCTCCGGAATCACGTTACCCGACGCATCCAGATACATGTTCGCGGACGCCGCGGCCGGCGCGGTCTCGCGGAAATTGATGAAGCGGTCGCGGCCGTCGGCCAGGTGGATCGTCATGAAACCGCCGCCGCCGATGTTGCCGCAGCACGCGTTGGTCACGGCCTGCGCATAGCCGACGGCCACTGCCGCGTCCACCGCGTTGCCGCCTGCCTTCAGGATGTCGACGCCGATCTGCGACGCGAAGTGCTGCGACGATACGACCATGCCGTTCTTCGCTTCGACCGCCGGGTCCGACGCGGCGAACGCGCACACGCTCATCGCCGACAACAGGGTGAGTATTACCAGCCGCCTCATGACGGGATCCTCCAGACGAATAAACCGGGCCATGCCGGGGATGCATCGGTCCATTACTGCGTATCGACACTGCCCATCCGACGTGTAATAAACGATACATTTCAGCGAGGCCGCGATCATAACACTCACTTTTTTGCTCCAAAAACTAGGGTAACCACTGAATTCATCGCGAATGGACGTCGCCATACGCACCGATGTATGTTTGATTTATTACACATATGAACCTATTCGATGACCGGGCGATGCGTCCCTCTAATTTCGGGCCACACGCGAGTTGCCGCACGTCAATCGGCTAACATGCGTGCAGTTGCCGGCAGGCGCCCGCTTGCCGTTTGGTCAATCCATTCAGATAGAGAGCCGGAGTGCCGATGGGGACGAGCATCAGGGCGTTGTTGTTATCCCAGATGGATAGCTTCACGCCGTCGGAACAGAAGGTCGCGCACGCGTTGCTGGATCGCTATCCCAGTCTCGGGCTGGGCCCGATCGCGCAGTTTGCGAAGCAGGCAGAAGTCAGCGACCCGACCGTGTTCCGCTTCGTCGTCCGGATCGGCTTCCCGAACTATTCGTCGTTCCAGCAGGCGCTGCACGACGAGATCGACACCGCGATGAATTCGCCGCTCGCGCGGATGGATGCGTTTCATTCGGAAACGGGCATGCGCGACAGCCATGCGGCGATTTTCCAGCGGCTGTCCGAATCGCTCGCGACCACGATCGAAGGGCTCGACGCGGCCGCGTTCGACGCAGCCGTGGCGGTGCTGGCCGATCCGGACGTGCGCGTGTTCTGCGGCGGCGGGCGCTATACGGCGCCGCTCGCATCGCTGTTCTCGTTCACGCTCGCCTATGCGCGGCCGCATGTGCAGTCCGTCGAGCCGAACGTGAATCTCGCGTCCGTCGCGCTGGCCGACATGGGGCGCAACGACGTGCTCGTGATCTTCGACTTTCGTCGCTACCAGAAGGACAGCATCCGCTTCGCGCAGGCCGCGCACCGGCTCGGCGCGCGGATCCTGCTGATCACCGACGAATGGCGCTCGCCGATCGGCGAGTTCGCGGAGATCGTGCTGCGAATCCAGGGCCGCCCTTTCGCGATGCTGCAGACCAACGTGCCGGCGCTGGCGCTCGCCGAAGCGCTGGTGATCGGCGTGACGAACCGGCTGCCGGAGCTGGCGCGGCAGCGGATGGAGAAGATCGAGCTGCTCAATGCGGGCGGGATCGAGTGGGATGTAAGTCAGCGGGATTTGCCGGAGTGATGGCGTATTGCCATTCAGGCGCGGGCGTCAGCGCTCGGCCTCGCGGCGTGTGCAATTCGAATCCCAAACGGCAAACCCCACATGTAACGCGCCATGCCAGCCCCCGTCGCGTTCCCTCGTTCAGGGCACCAGTTCCATCCGATTGCCGGTCACGACCAACTTGACGGGATCCGTCTTCTTCCACTGCGACTTCGGAATCACCAGTTGCCACTCGGCACCGCGCCCATCGCGGAAGAACCCCGCCACGCCCACAGCTTGCGCGTCGGCTGCCATTGGCACAGACAGAGCCATCGAGGCATCAGGCACGAGCGTGATCTCCATGCTGTCGAGCAGCTCGGCCTTCAGTAACGCACTGTCGTCATTGAGCAGCGAAACGTAAGCTGTGTTTTCGAAGACCTTCGCATCCTTCAACTGATAGACGCGCATCACGACCGGTAGCGATTGTCCCTGCTCGTTCTCGTTGAGTGCGGCACGGCTTTCGATCACGAGGTTCATCTGCTTGACCTTCGTGACGAAAATCGCGCGTGTCATGCCGCCGATCGTCTCTTTCGTCGATTGCCACATACCGCAGCCAGACAGCAACGCGGCCGTCATCGCAATAGCAGCCGCCAATCGAATGCTTCGCATCATCGGATGTGCTCGCGGTGTCACAGCCAGTCTCCCGTCTTGATCGTGCATGGATAGCGCCGGCTCGGGCCGCCCACGCCTTCATACAGCACGAGCCGCACCGCAAAATGGAAGCACGCATAGCGGCCGACGAAGCGACTGAGTACGTCGCCGAACAGCGCGACGTCGCCGGACCCGGCAAAACCCGACGGCTCGATACCCACGTTCACATTCACGATACGGTCGACACGCGCCCCCACCCGTTCCGTTTCCTCATCGAGCCAAACGTGACGAATCGCGTCGATGCGTCGCCGGTTATCGTCCTCTCGCGTCCAGTCGTACAACGACAGCGCGCCGCGCAGCACATTCGCGTCCATCATGTTCAGCTCGGTTGTGCCCGCGCCATTGAAGTGAGAAATCACCCGCCAGTCATAATCGCCGCGGCGCGGCGGATACAGCGGCATCGTCGGGGCCGTCAAGTTGTGCACGCGCTCGACACCATTGAAGGTCGAAGCAGGCGTGGTAACCATCGATTCACGCAGCGCCATACGCGGCAGGCGCCCGTTGTTTGCCAACACCCGGACCGTTACGTGTCCGTCCGGCAAGCTGCCCGGTTCCGCCCACAGATGCCCGCCCAACGTCACGACCATCTCGCGTTGGCCCGTTACGCCCTGCCGAATCGAAGCGTGGTAGTACCGATCCGGCGACTCGTGCCGCATCATCCCGCCGCGGTGCCGGAATGCCTTGATCGATTGATACGGGTATTGCCTGGCGGTGCGCGGATCGGTCGCCACCACCGACAATACATCGTACGGCTCGACGTGCTCGCCTGCGGAGGCCGGGGCGCGCACCGGATAGTCGCGGTCATGCGCATTGGGACGGATTGCCTGCGCGTCCAGTTCGAGCAGATTGATCACCGGCGTGCAGAACAACCGGATGTTGTCCGCACAGAACGTGGCGTCACCGGGGATCCGGTCTCGAATCACGATTTCGAATTCAAGACGTGTTTCGCCCGGCGGCACGCTGGCCGCGTCGAAACCGCACAAATCCACGAAGTGGAACTTTTCGGGGAATGCGAAATATTCGAGCATCGTCTGCTCGCGGTCGAGATCGACGTCGCGTACATCGAGGTCGGTCGGCCACAGTCGCGCGTGCGCGCCGAAGCCCGCCGCCTCGATCGTCATCGCCGGGCGCAGTTGTAGCTGGCCGTCTAGCAGGCGCGGCATGCGCACGCCGATCGACTCCACCTGGCGCGTGAAAACCGCGTACAGCGCCGATGCAGTCGGCCGGTCGCCATGCAGGTATAGCCGGATACGCGACAGGTCGTCCACCAACCGCTGCTCGCGGTGCAGCAGGTCGAACGCGAGCCGGATTACCGTACGGCCGTCCTCGCGCATGCGCGCGCCCGCCTCGCGCACGTTGAGCGGTAGCAAGTGTATCGCCCGAGTGGTTCGATAGACACATATCGTCCCGTCCGGCCCGACCGGTGTCGAACGTACCTGCAACCCAGGCGGTAACGTATCGAGTATCCGCGCCTCGCCGGTGCGCGGCACGCACTCGAGGATGGTCAGCGACGGAATCGTGCGGCCTGTATGCGGCCACAGATGATCGAGCAGTGGATCGGTGATTTCCGGTGCCGCGTCATCGAGCTTCATCCGCAGCCGGCTCGTGAGAAACGCGAAACCCTCGTAGGTCTGCTCGACACTGTCGTGGCGCGCGCCAGGCATCGTCATTCCCACACGGCGGGCGCCTTGTGGCTGGGACCTCGCGAACTCCTTCCCCGCCTCGCGCAGATAACGCATCTCCGCATCGAAGTAGCGCAGGTATCGATCGTCATCCGCACCGACACCGCTTCCTGCAGGCTTCGTCGGATTGTTCTTGTCTTCACTCATGGCTGGAAATCCGGTGGCAGCGGCGGCAGAAGCGGCATCGTCGGCACGGCACCCGCCTTGCCGACGACGAAAATGCGATCCGGCATGCGGAACCCGCGCAGTTTCAGCAGGTCGATCGGCCCGGCGCCGACCCGCGTACGCAATACGTACGACAACGGCTCGCTGCTCCCCGTGTTCCATGTAAGCCGATAGCGCGTGCCATCGAGCGGCTTGATGTCGGCCTCGCTCAGCAGACGCAGGAATGCCCAATCGCCGGCCGAATCAAATGCCTGTCGCAGGCCTGCGTCGCGCGTCTGCCATGTGAGCCTCGCGTGCCCGTTCAGGCCGTTGCCGGGCCATGCCAGTGGGGTCCAGCGCTCCTGCTGATTGAAATAGACGATCCGCATGCCGTCGACCGACAGTTCCGATCGCGTCACGTTCGGCGTCGGCAACGCCATCATTTCGAATTTCTGCCCCGCATCGGCCTGCGGGTAAAGCTGTACCCCAACCGTCGACAACTGCCGGACGGCGCTCAGGAATGTCGGGTCGAACTGCAACGCCTGCGGTGCGAGCTCGCTGCGCGCCCAATAGTCACCCTCGAGTTTCATCACGCCGGCCAGTTGCGTCGTGATGAAGCGCGAAATCAATCCGGTATCGGGTCGTACATAGCGGCCGAACTCGGCGAAGGACGCATCGGCCTGCGTATCGAAGAACGGATAACGGCCGCTCATCGCTGCGTTGAACGGTGCGGCAACACCGGCCCGCCATGCGTCATTCAGGCTCGCGGCAGCCGGTTTCAGGATCGTCTGCCATGCGGTTTCGAGCGGCTGCGCAAACACCGTATCGCCGAAGCCCGCCCACGCCGTACCCAGGCTCGCGGCCGTGAGCGCCGCGTCGTTGCGCGCCTGGGACAATTCCGACAACTTGCCTTGAAACACGGCCTGGGCGAGCGAGCGCGCCATTACCTGAGCGTCCGGACTGCCTGCGATCTGCTGCAGCTTCAGCCGCATCGTCGTGACTGCCGTCAGGTAGCGCGACAAGCTGACACCGCTTAGCGCGATGTCGGCTGGCGTGGCGCGCTTCCCGTTTTCCGCGGCAGACGACGTGCCCGTATCGCCCATCAGCACCAGCAGTGGACCAAACGGCTTGTCGAGCGGGTTGATGACGGTTGCCCCCGCCTGTTCGTCGGCCCCGATCAGGTTCTGCGCCTTTCTCACCAGGGTCTCGGCCAGCGCCTGCGACGGCCGCCCCGCTTGCGCCTGATACTGCACGGATTTCATCAGCGCGATCAACGGTGACGTCTGAGCGTCCGCCAGTCTGGAAAGCTGCTCGATCGCGCCACCGAGGTTGGACGTCGGTTGCCACTGCAGGCTATTGAGCATGCGCTGCCATGCCGCCGTGTACTCGCCAAAATACCGGGCCGTCAATCGCTGCTTCAGTTCCTCGGCTGCGCGTTTCTCGTCGTCGATCGCCGTGGTTTGGGTCATACCGTTCGCGAGCGTATTGCCGATCCTCTGCGAAATCTGCGAGCCGGACAACACCCAGTCACCGCTGATCCGGCGTTCATGCGACGCCTTGTCGATTGCCGAGGCGACCATGCCGTCCCACGCCGCACGCGTATAGACCCCCGGGACGGTCTGTGATGCCTTGAACATTCCATGCGCATCTGCGCCATTCAGCAGCGTTTCGAGCGACGCGTCGGCGTATTTGTTTTTGACTTCGTCGAGGATACGTTGGTACACCGTGTCCTCCGCCGACGCGAGTCCCATTTGCGTGACCAGCATGTTGCGGGTCGAGGTCACGATGCGATCGTCCGTCGCTATCCGCCATTCGGGATGCGCTTTCAGGTGCTCGGCGTAGAAGCCTGCAAGCCGCCTGCCGGTATCGTCACGCTCGCCGAGCGGCATCTCGTCCGGCCGCGCCCATAGGGTGACGAGCGTACGCTTCAGAAATGCGGGCTCGGTGCGCGATGGCTCGCCGAGCATCAGATAAGTCTTGAGCGCGTTGTAGGTACTACGTCGCGTGTCCTGCGATTGCAGGCTATCGGCGCGTGCCTGATCTGCTGCCTTCAACACTTCCCCGATCGTTTGCACCACGGGCACCTGCAAGTTACGCGTCGCAGCGAGTCGGTACGGTTGCCAGAGACTGCCGAGAACATCGTCATTTCGCGACAAGCCGGCCCGCAGGTACCACGGGGCGCCATGCTGCTGCCGGTATTCGAGCCTTTCCATCAACTGTTGTAACGCCAGTTGCGCGCGCCAGGCGGCTGTGGTCTGCGGCCGCGCATCGACCGCTGCGCGCGCTGCCGCCTGCGCTTCGCGCATGAGTCGCTGGTTGCCGATGAACGATGCGGTCATCCATGCACACCACGCTATCGCCGCAATGGTCACGCCCATCGCTAGCACATCCGGCCAGTAGAATCCGACCCGCCGGCCAATGCGTCGCCGGTTGGCGATAGCGCGCCACGCGGGTAACAGTGCAGCCGGTTGCGGCGGGAACTCGATCGGGATGTTCGTCACCCTTGTGCTCGCGTCCGCGGCGATCGGCACCGGCGTCGGCATCGCCGCTGTCGCCTCAAATACCGGAGCGAACATCACACCTGCTAGCGGCGCGCGCAGCCATTGCGATGCCAAGAGCGCTTGCCAGCCGGTAACGATGTGTTCGAGCCGTGTCCCGATGTATTGCGAGATTTCGGCTAGATAGCTGACCCGCGTGGGCGCTGTACATTGCTGCACGCCCGCGTCCGCCGTACAGCGCTCAATCGCGGCAAGCTGATCGCGCAAGTCCAGCGCCGGCGGCCCCCCTTTGTATGCCGCCCGCGGAAATGCACCGATCACTTCGAACGTCTCGGGTCGATCGCCCTGCGCGGGCACGGCGTGCAGCAACGTGACAGGTGCGTCCCAGCCGATGTCGGCGGCCAGCGCGGCGAGGACGCACGGCAATTCGATATCGCGCTCGTCCACGTGCGTGACGTGCACAAGGCCGTCGACCGGGCGTCTGCTGCGCAGCTTACGGATCTGCCGGCGCCACACGCCCGCGTCGACGCCGTCAGGTGCTGCGTGTACGAGGATCGCGTTGCCAACCGGCATTGCGCCCGCGCGCTTCAGTCCCGGCGCGACCTGATCGAGCAATGTGTCCGCACCGGTCACCATCAGCCACGGTAAGCGGTATCGCCAGCGCCGGCCCTGCGATACCCGTAGTTCCTCGAACAGGCGTTGCAGACGGGCATCGCGTTTGATCTGCTGTCCCGTCGTTGAAGCAGCCTCCTTCTCGCCGGTTTGCAGACGAAACAGTTTGGCAGCGCCCACATATGCGCCAGTCGATATCGCAATCAGATGAATGATCACGATGACAACCAGCAATACCGGAATACCGATTAATGCCAGTGTGCGAGGCGTGCCATCGGGAACGCCGAGGCGCTCGCCCTGGAACCAAGCCAGCACAAGCGCTGCAACAGCAATAACCAACGCGGCAAGAGGCAGCCCCCAGACTGCGACCCGGCTGTGAGCTTCTTCGGTTAACGCCGCTTGAGGCTGCGCGTTATGCAGGTTATTTTTGGATATCGACATGCGTTGAAGCCGTTTGATCTTGGGGTAAGACATGGAGGATGGCCGAGTGCGAGCCATCGACGACGAGTTGCGGTCCGTCACTGGCACCGGACTCGATCGCCGCAGCGATCGCCAGCAGACCGTTCGCTGCCCGCATGTCGCCAACGATACGATCCAGCCGAGTCTGCGCGGCGTCTTTTGCTGCAATCACAAACCCTGCAGCGTTCAAAGCGGGGGCGCAGTTTTCAACCGGCCGCGTTATCCACGCGCGCGTCACCGACGCGGCATCGGCTTTGCCCCAGATGGCGGCGTTCGCGAAACCATATTCTGATTCAGCGGAATCACCTGCAACGGGCCTATGTAGCGCAGCCTTTCTGCTGACCTCATGCGGGAGCCCGAAACAGCCGGCATCGAACAACGCAGCCACACATCCCTCGGCGAGGCTCTCATCGATATCATCGTCGTACCACGCCGTAGCGATGACGAGGAGCGGACGGGATTCATGCGCATCGAGCCATGCATCGGCCACAAGCAACCCGTCGGTAGCCGGAACGGCCCGGACTTCCAAGGGCGGAAGCGCCGCCAGATGCATCGCAGCGCGAACCTGGGTCAAACGCATGTTCGCGACGTCCGACTCGGTCAATACGCGTACTTGGGGCCAATATGCCCTTTCGTATCGAGTTAATGCGTGAATGCTTCCAGCGAGAGGCTCAAGCGCAACGCGGATCATCTGCACAACTGGATCGGCCTTCTTCGGTACGGCAGCATTGTCAGTTGGGGTTTCCTCTTCATCCGCCATGAATGAAGCGTCCAGTGGCGGCTCATTGGACGGGCCGTCCAGTAGCGGGTCGTTGTCCTCAAAGCGATTGCACAAAACTTTTCCTGAGCCGTGCCGTGGGGCTTGCACCTTCATGATGGAGCGTTTCCCTCTCAGAACGTCGAACAAAGATGTCCCGCCAAGAGGCAGGCAATAGCCTGCTCCGAGTACATAGAGCGGTCGCTGCGCGAACCCGATCTTCTTCGCAAGCCAGCGGTCACGATGATGGTTGCGCCAGTATGCGCGGTACCACAGCCCCTCGTAGCCTGCGCGACCAAAGCCGAGCAGGACCAGAAACAGTCCGTTCGGCACCCCAATAATCAAGCCCCAAAACCTAAGGCCACTCGCGGGTTCGCTTTTCGGCCACGTCAGCAAAACAACCAGCGGACCGAACACATTACAGACAAACCAAGTTAATGCCCACGGCCAGAAGCGCATCCTGAGCGGATACGCGCTGGGGCGTCCGGCGGGAGAAAGATCGACCGGCATTACTCGAAGTGGACGTTCGGTAGCGACGAAATCAATCGACAACCACATGCACATCGATGGCCGTCCAGCGCGAACAGCTCCCCGTCGCGATCGGAATACTTGTCGGCGCCCTCGTCAATGACGGTCGGACCATGCAAGTCGCAGGTCGCATTATCGCCTTTACGTGCAAGCGGCCTGTCCATGAACATCGTCCATGGCGAGCCGCTGGTGACTTCGCCGCCATGTTCGAGCTTGTCACCTTTGCGAATGGGAGATTGCATATATCGGCTATCTAGTTGAGTAGGGTTTTTTGAATTCCCGGCACACCGCGCACCCAGGCGCACGGACAAATTAATGGAGAATTAAAGTCTATCGATCCCTTTCGTTTGTTTCAGGAACTGTCGATCGCAAGGCAACAACTTCAATTCCGCCAAGCACCACAGGAATTCGATCGCTTTCCTTTTTTTCGAGCCCCCTCCCCACAACCTCAAACGAGAAACACGGAAAATATATTGCATTAGGACATATTAAAAAATAATCAGGAACACGCATTCTTTCCTGATCTCCATATACCGAATTAACATAGGCAACAGTTCCATCCCACCCCTTTCCTTCGTATTTCCTTTGCCATACGATATTGCGCACATATCGTCCGCCAGAATCTTCCAAAGCAATTTCGTCGACTGCGGTAGTTTTATTCGCAACACTCGAACTTGACACACCCGACCCAGCCACAAAGCAACTAAACGATAGCTTACCGCGTATAGCAGCCCCATCCAGCTTCATCACAAGATAAAAATCAAATGACACAATTCCATTATTTACATTCATAGACGAATCAACCGTTTTTGACGATATATTTTCACCGAGAATGTACCCACACCGACTCTCCAAAAGAAATATATTATCTCTATAATTGGATCGACCATTAGAAGCCAACTCAGCTATCGCAGCCCCATCGAGCCAAAAAAATGCCACCAACGCTAAAAATACATTTCTCACGACAATTTCCGCCTTGTGAAATTTTCCGGCCACGTTAGATCCTCTTGATTTGGGCCCTTGAAAACCACAATATCAGTCAGAACCATTAGCGCATTAATGAACGACGTCGACCGATCTACTAGACCATTCATGTTTGGTGGATTCCTGCCTGTAGCCCCCGGATAATTCACTGCCGCAGCACAATTCGCAAAGGACTGGTTGTAATACCACACCTTAACACCGGCATTTGTTCGGATTGTCCTTCTTTCATTCACACTCATCTCGTCCGCATATTTATTCGCACTATCCACCCGTGGTCGCGCCGGATTGTTCGCCGTTGGCATTGATTTTCCGGACCAAACCCAATAAGCGCCTGCACTATGACTCGCATGACAAACATCTCTTGCAATCTCATTTCGCCACCGCACCTCCTGCTCCCCTGGTGGCAAACGCGGGTTTCGACCAATAAATTTAAAATATTTATAATAATTATTATTTCCGCCACCCATATTTCCGTTAGGATTTGTCAACTGCAGAAAACCCCGACCAAACCAACCACCGTGCAGATCTGTCGCACCATCGTTGCGATTCCCTTCCGCAAGATAGCGGAACCATCCTGTTTCCTGTGTGGCATTTGCCATAAAACACGCCTGTCGACTAGGGGTATCAAGCTTGAACTTCCTCATCGAATTGTTCAAACCCAGTCCAAATCTATCAAGCAAAGATGAAGCATAATCTGGATTTGGCGATTCCCATACTCCCTGAGAGGGCGAATTATGCGACCCGGGCTTTCTAATAACGCGATCCGGTATAAGCTGAATCATCTCCTTCTTACTGAGCCACCCGCACTTCCTGAAGTGCCGAATAAATTCAAGCGGATGAAAATACCAGAACTTCTGATCTGCTAGCGACGATTCGGACGGCAACTTGTCCAGAAACTGAAAATTCCCGAGGAACTTAATAAACGAGGCATAGCCATCTGGGTTGGTATCTTTCTGCTTGCCAAAGAATCCATCTGGTCCATTCAGACCTTTATAGCGATCGTCGTTGTACAAGGGATCCCACTCGCTGCGCGCGTTGAACACCAACCCTCTGAGCTTTGTGCGCACACCCTCTGCATTCCGCACATAGCCTGCGAGCAACTGGTTGGCATTATCGTCGTTGTTATTGTCGTATTCGAGCGGCTGGATCATTCCGGACGTTGCCTGTGGATCAGCAACGCCGGTCAGACGGCAAAGCTCATCGTATCCGCATAACCCGTCCTGATTAAACGGCGTATTGCTTTCGTCAACTTTTTGCCAGCCCTTGAAGAATGGAAAGTCGGCGTCCGACAATTTGATGATCTCGTCAGCAGCGATGTTGACATATCCTTGCGTGCCATTCTCATCGATGGGCACTGCGACCCAAGTAGCAGGAGCTTCTCCCGGCACCACCGCACTTGAAAGAATTCGCCCAAAGCGCAGCATTTCATAGCCATCACTCGGACACTCTGAATAGAGTGCTACCGCTCGATCATACAGATCATATTCATACTGTTCCGTTTCTCCGTCGTACGGGTCAGCAACCGGAACCTGTGTAAGCAGGATAACGTCGCCGCTGCTGCCACGGTCGATCCACGCGCATGTATAGCGCCGCCCCTTGTTGAACCACGCTTCCACATAAAGGATGTCTTGCTCACCAATTGAGCCGCCTGGCAGTCGCGGAAACCAGTCGTCCGTCATACCCGCCGGCTGCGCGACAAAATCCTGTGGACCCTTAATGATGAAATAGGAATGTCCCCAGTAGTCGCTCGACGCAGGCTGAACAAGATCTTTCTCACCCAGTTGAACGTGGTGGCCGTCCTGATCAAACCAGGCTGTAAAGTCAGCATCCGACATGAAAACTTCGAAATGCAGATGCCGCACCCCCTGATGCTGACCGACGTATCCGAGCATGTCCTTGCGGTACACCTTCTTTGCGCCGCCCGGCTGAACGATTCCGTCTTTGCCGCCCGCCGTATCGAGCAGCCATTTGGGGAGGGCACTCATCGATCCCTCGGCCGGCGGATCGGTTGGCTGGGGAGCAAGCCACTCCTGTTCGGTCATGTCCAGCAAATGCATATATAGTGAGTAGAACGTGATCGTTCGCCCATGTCCTGTCTCTGTCTTATGTCTGAGTAAGACGAATCCCGCATTCGAGTTCAGCGCCGGTTGTCCAGTCGGATCTTTCGCGCCATCAGACAGAGCGCTTTTGCAAACGCGATACGCGACCACCTCGCCGTCAGCAATTGCCCGCACCGGTTCGTGCTGCTCGCCCGGATCCAGGTGAATGCCACAGTGAAAGCGCCGGTCGAAGGCAACGGGATAGACCCCATGATGACCAATCTCGAACTGATCGACGACGTCCATCATAGGGTCCGTCTTTGACGCATCACTAGACGTCGCGCCCGATACGGGAAGGAAGGGAGGGCTGATGATCATGGCTTCAGTGGGACGACGAGTACCGGTCAGAAATCTTCAGGTTGGCCTGCGGTAGCGACGGCAATGGTGTCGTGACGTTGTTCGGCCCGTGAAACGAGAATGACGCCGCCTTTATCGTGAAGGCGCCGGGACAGTGAAATGTCATGTTGCCGTTCTCGATTACGAGCGAAGCTCCACCGCTGTTGAGTGTGATCTTCGACTTGGCCGACACTTGGACGTCCGCACTTTGGCTCGCGACGCGCAACTGCTGCTTCGAGAACAAGTCCATCCCGTCCGTAAGCGCCGCCATCATGACCTTGCCCTTCGCTGCGACAAAATTCAGCCCAAGCTTGTGCGCGCACAGCGAGATCAGGTCACCCGCCACCATGCGCAGCCGCCTGACGATGCTCACGTCCATGTCCCGGCCTGCGGTGACAATCACGTTCTCGCCCGTCGATTGCTGCAGTGATTTCGGTGTCACGAACGCGATGCCGCCGGGAGCACTCGCAAGCAGCCCCGCGTCGCGGAGCTGATCGAGGCCGTCGAGCAGCGCCGCCTGCGTCGCACGGTCCGCAGGGTCGGCCTTGGCTTGCGTCGTCGCAGCCGCAAGGTCCGTTACACGCTGCAATGCTGTCTTGAGTTGCGCGATAGCGGCGGGCATGTCGAGATGCGGTGTCTCGGATCCACCTGCTGCGTCTGCCGAAACGAACAGCCCCTTCGGCGCGCGCAACGTGCCCCAGTTCTGCGTGGTCAATTCGAAGCCCTGGCCGCGCTTGTTCTTGTCCCCGTCGACCAGATGGCCCATGTTGAGCGACGACTGCCCGAACACCGTCGCCAACCGGATACCCTCGTGGTCTTTCAGATCCTCGAAGCGCAACTTGTTGCCGAGCAAGGGCGAGCGGAATACGGCGCGGCTGTACCACCCTTCCTTGCCGTGAACGAGGTCGCGACGCGCATGGTCATGCAGCGCCCCTGCGATCAGCAGGCGGTCGCAATTTCCCTGGGTCGCGACGACGCGTACTTCGGACCGCGGCAGCAAGGGGATGTGCAGGCCGCCCTGATACGACGCCGACGTACGCAGCACACGCAACGGCATGCTGTTCGTGCCGTGCTTGCCGCTGTGCCGGGTGAACAGGAGCCTGACGCGATAGCGGCCATATTCGTCCATCCATGCGTACGGCTCGTCATCGCCGGACTCGACCACACCGATCAGCATGCCGGCGATCCATCGCCAATGCTTTTCAGGAACGTATTCGGGCCGGTAGGTCTGATGCGCGGGGATCGCTTCGAAGGTGTTGACCACCGACTGGCTCCGGCTACCGGTCGTGACGAGCTTCGTGATCACCATCCCGTGCGGCGCCTCGTGCACCTCGTCATTGGTGATCCGCACCACCATGCCAGGCGTCATGCCGATGACGTTACTCGTGCCGTTGAGCCGCACTTGCCGCGTGAGCAGTTCGTCACGCCGCGCGTCAGCCAGCGCCTGCCCTTCCTCGACCGAATGGAAATGCTCGACGCTGCGGTTCACGCTCCCGTATACCGAGCGATCGTCATAGGCCACGATCGATTCGACCTGCAGCGGATCGTCAGGTATGCGGTAGTTGCGATCCCATTCGCGAACCGTCTGCGGCACCAGCGCGCGCGTGACTTCCAGCGTCAGAATCGCCTCGTGCCAGCTCGTCAGACCGGAATGCGGCATCACCGGCACCTCGAGCGCTCGCATATAGCCTCGAGGCGTATTGCCGAACACCAACGTGTCGCGTTGCGGGCCGTCCTCCTTCTTCGCCTGCTTGAAGTAGTAATAGACTCCCACGCGCCGGCAGTGCCGGTCGATAAAGTTCGCGACCGTCTCTTCGTACATCACGGTTTGCTCGAACTTCCCGTCGAGCCCTTCCAGCTCGAACTCGACGTCGAAGGATTGGAACAAGTCGCGATCGACGATCATGTCGCTCAGCAGCTCGCGCAACGACCTGTCCAGCAATACGGCCGAATCGTGCACCTCTTCAAGCAGCGAGAAACGCGGCTTCAGATGGACTTGGTAGGTGGCTTCGTCGCGAGACGTTCTGACGCGAGTCCATTGTGTTACGACGCCGTGCACGGTACGCACTGCATGCCGAACCGGATGGATCACATCCGCCATCGACGGCACGGAAGCGTGTTCCTCGATCGTGAAGACTGCCGGCTGGCCCACAATCGTCGCACCGTCGATCCGCTTGTCCTGCGAGGTCACGATGATGTCCGCGAGGAATCGCGTATTCATTTCCTCGGTCAGAACGAATGACAGAACGGAGACCGGCGCATCGAGCGCCGCGATCTCGAGATGCAGCGGTTGGGTAACGACCGAATTGGGGTGTTTCAGTACATCCTGAATGGTTCGCATGGTTGCCGTTGAACGAGAGGTTTTACGCCGGCACGTTCTCCCATTCACGCATTCAGGGACGCAGTGCCACAACGCTCTCGCCAGTGAAGCATGTGTTCACGAAAATGAACACGCACCGGCCACATATCTGGCAATGCGGAATTTTTACAGAATCACATAAATCACTTATCTATTTTATAAATTTTTATTTACTATTAATTAACTTTCTATTTTTTACTATCCCTTATTACCTCAAACCGCGACCCCCAAAAGCATCGCTAAAATCAAACAACTGAATAGGAAATATAGGTCATCATGGGATACAAAAAGGGCTCTCGGCCATCATACGAGAAAGTCAATTCTATCAAAATGAAAGTATATTTCATAAATTATAATATCCTAAAAAATCCCCTATAAATCCTCGACATGCCGAACGATATCAATCCATCTATCTGATACATAATCGAATTTTCGAAATGTAGAAAATTGTCACACTCCAACGTCGGCGCGACATCGGTGACGGATGGATGTCGCGCCCCACAGATCCACTTTCCGACTTTACGACTCGACATCCTCCAGACTGAACACTTCCGTCTTGTCGTTGTACGAAAAGACCTCCCCGTACCGCCCCCAGTCGATCACCGCATCGAGCGTTTCCTCCGCCGCTTCGTCGGACAGGAAATCCTCCAGCTCCTGCTCGAAGCGCACGCGCGGCGCGCGATGGCCCGGGCGCTCGTTCAGCACCTTCCGGATCCGCGCAGCGAGCGGCACGTGCTTCAGCAGGTGATCCGCGAACATCAGCTTGCGCTCCTGCGTGCCGAATTCCGCGAACACGCGCGCGGGCGGCGTCAGGAACACGTCGCCCTCACGCACGTCGGCGAACCCGAGGTGCTGCAGCACTTCCGCGATCGGAAACAGTTCGTCGACTTCCAGATGCAGCGAACGCGCGATTTCCGGCATGTCCGCACGACCGTGGTACGGCGCCATCGCGAGCGTCTCGATCAGGCCGGCCATCAGGTTGGTCGACACGCGCGGCATCCAGCTGCCCAGTTCCAGCCCCTTCTTCGTCGCTTCGCCGGTCTGACGGGCGGTCATCTTCGCGTAGATGTCGTCGACGAGCTTGCGGAAATCGGTGTCGAGCCGGTTGCGCGGGTGCTTGAACGGCACCTTGATCTCGGCGATCACGCGGCCCGGGTTCGACGACAGCACGAGAATGCGATCGCACATGAACACCGCTTCCTCGATGTTGTGCGTGACGATCAGCACCGACTTGATCGGCATGCGGCCTTGCGTCCACAGATCGAGCAAATCGGTACGCAGCGTTTCGGCCGTCAGCACGTCGAGTGCGGAGAACGGCTCGTCCATCAGCAGAATGGTCGGATCGACGACCAGTGCGCGTGCAAAACCGACGCGCTGACGCATGCCGCCCGACAGTTCTCGCGGGTACGCGTTCTCGAAGCCGTCGAGACCGATCAGGTCGATCGCGGCCAGCGCGCGTTCGCGCCGCTCGCGCGCGCCGACGCCGAGCGCCTCCAACCCGGCTTCCACGTTCTGCAACACGGTGAGCCACGGGAACAGCGCGAAAGTCTGGAACACCATCGCGACGCCTTCGGCCGGGCCGCGCAGCGGCTTGCCGAGATAGGTCACTTCGCCGCCGGTCGGCTCGATCAGCCCGGCGATGATCCGCAGCAGCGTCGACTTGCCCGAGCCCGAGCGGCCGAGCAGGCCGACGATCTCGCCTTCGCGCAGCGACAGGTTCGCGTCGTCGAGCACGAGCAGTTCGCCCTGCGTCTTGTTGAAGCCGCGGTTCACGTGCTCGACGCGCAGGATTTCTTCGCCGAGCCGCGGCGGCTGCAGCGGTTGAGACGTCTTGACGGGGGCGTTGACAACGGTCGAATTTTGCATCGCGCTTACTCTCAATCGAGACGGAGCCGGGATTCCGCATAGGCGTACATCGGACGCCACAGCAGGCGGTTGAACAAGGTAACGAACAGGGACATCACGGCGATGCCCAGGATGATCTTCGGGAAATCCCCGGCGGCGGTGGTCTGTGCGATATACGCGCCGAGGCCGTGCGCGACGACCTTCGTGTCGCCCCACTGCACGAACTCCGACACGATGCTCGCGTTCCACGCACCGCCCGACGCGGTGATCGCGCCCGTCACGTAGTACGGGAAGATGCCGGGCAGCATCGCCTGGCGCCACCACTGCCAGCCGCGGATGCGGAAATTCTTCGTCGCTTCCTTGTAATCGTTCGGATAGGACATCGCGCCCGCGATCACGTTGAACAGGATGTACCACTGCGTGCCGAGCACGATCAGCGGCGACAGCCAGATGTCTGCGTTCAGGTGGAAATGGACGATGACGATCACGAACACCGGAAACAGCAGGTTCGCCGGGAACGCGGCGAGGAACTGCGCGAGCGGCTGGATCTTCTCGGCCAGCTTCGGGCGCAGCCCGATCAGCACGCCGAGCGGCACCCAGATCACCGATGCGATCGCGATCAGCACCAGCACGCGCAGCAGCGTGATGAGCCCGAGCACGAGCACGTGGCCGACCTCGGCCATCGTCACGCCGGTCGCGACGAAGCTGACGACGCGCCATGCGACGTACGCCGTCAGCACGATCACGAACGCGGCCCACACGATGTCGCCGATGCGCGACGAACGGTGCGCGGATGCGCCGCGCACGCGCGTGCCCGTCAGCGACGGCACGCGCAGCGGAATCCGCGCGGCCTGCGACAGCAGCCAGCCGGCCGGCACGAGCAACTGATGGATCAGGTGCGTGCGACGCATCATGTCGAGCAGCCACGATTGCGGCGCATCGCCCGACGCGGTGTTTTCCATCCGGAACTTGTCGGCCCACGCGACGAGCGGGCGGAACAGGAACTGGTCGTAGGCAAGGATCACGACCGACATCGCGACGATCACCCAGCCGACCGCGCCGAGATTCTTGTCCGCGATCGCCTGCGCGAGATACGCGCCGATGCCCGGCAGCGTGATGGTCTGGTTGCCGACCGTGATCGCCTCCGACGCGACGACGAAGAACCAGCCACCCGACATCGACATCATCATGTTCCAGATCAGGCCCGGCATCGAGAACGGCACTTCGAGCTTCCAGAAGCGCTGCCACGACGTCAGATGAAAGCCGCGCGACACTTCGCTCAGGTCGCGCGGCACCGTGCGCAGCGATTGATAGAAGCTGAACGTCATGTTCCATGCCTGGCTCGTGAAGATCGCGAAGATCGCGGCCAGCTCCGCACCGAGCACGCGGCCCGGAAACAGCGCGAGGAAGAACGTGACCGTAAACGAGATGTAGCCGAGCACCGGCACCGACTGCAGGATGTCGAGGATCGGGATCAGCACCATGCCCGCGCGGCGGCTTTTCGCGGCGAGCGTGCCGTAGACGAGCGTGAACGCGAGCGACGCGACCATCGCGGCGAGCATCCGCAGCGTGGTGCGCAACGCGTATTCAGGCAGGTTCGACGGATCGAGCGAGATCTTCTGCGTCTGCAGCACGCCGATCGGCGCCATCGTCTCGTGAAAGCCGACGATCGCCATCGCGAGCATGCCGATGATCAACGGAAACGCGACCGCGTCCCAGCGGTTGGGCAGCACGCGCCACGCGGACGCGTTGGCGGTGCGATTCGGATCGAAGAAACGGATATCCATCGGTAGCGTCTTGTGTCTTGTGTTGAATTAAAAATCGATGGGTCCGGACGCATGCCGCGCAGCCTGCTCGCAGCCGCGGGGCGAATCAGGACAGCCCGTGCAGTGCGAACGGCAGCGCCGAGCCTTCCTTGACGAAGCGTGGATCGACGCCGAGATGAGTGCCGGCATCGACGATGCCGCCGGCAATGATCGAAGAAAACAGCGCGAAGCTGGCGGTGCGCATGCGGTGACCGACCGCACCGCCCGTTTCCGTTGCCGCGAGGTTCGGCATGAAGGGCTCCGGAGAGGGGATTCGGAGTGGGAGGCTATCGGGCGGCCGTGACGCAAATGTGACGTGTCACTTACAGGACATTGACGGGTCATCCCGCGGGCGGCGCGCATCCCGCCGCCGGGCGCGCACACGGGGGCTCGATCTCGCAACGCGCGGGAATAAATCCGCCGCTTCGCCGGTATCGCATGCGAAGGCGCCGGCTTATTCCAGGACGATCCGGCCGTCCGGTTTCGTCACACGAATGCGAGGCTTACATGTCTTCATCGACCCCCACCCGCCCGTCGCGCCGCAAGGCCTTGCAATGCATGGCCTTCGGCGGCCTCGGCACGCTGTTTACGCTGTCGGGCGGCATCCTCACGCCGTTCGACCTCGCGCTCGCGCAGACCGGCGACGCGCACCCGGCCGACGCGGGGCGGCCGCTGTTCGTGCAGATCAGCGATACGCACATCGGTTTCAACAAGGACGCGAATCCCGACGTGTCGGCCACGCTGAAGCAGACGATCGATCTCGTCAACGGGATGCCTGCGCTGCCCGCACTGGCGATCCACACCGGCGACATCACGCATCTGTCCAAGCCCGAGGAATTCGACCACGCGTCGCAGTTGCTGTCCGCGCTGCGCGTGCCGGAACTGCACACGGTGCCCGGCGAGCACGACGTCACCGACGGTTCGGGCGCCGAATATTTCGGCCGGTTCGGCAAGGCGTCGGACAACCGCGGCTATTACAGCTTCGATCACGCGGGCGTGCACTTCATCGGGCTCGTCAACGTGATGCACTTCAAGCCGAACGGGCTCGGCAGCTTCGGCGACGAACAGCTCGCGTGGCTCGCGCAGGACCTGAGAGGCCGCTCGTCGAGCACGCCGATCGTCGTGTTCTCGCACATGCCGATGTGGACCATCTACGAACCATGGGGCTGGGGCACCGGCGACGCGCCGCAGACGATGGCGCTGCTGCGCCGCTTCGGCTCGGTCACCGTGCTGAACGGGCACATCCATCAGATCGTGTCGAAGGTCGAGGGCAACGTGACGTTCCATACCGCCCGCTCGACCGCGTTCCCGCAGCCGACGGCCGGCAACGGGCCGGGCCCCGTGCCGCTCACGGTGCCGCACGACCGGCTGCCGTCGATGCTCGGCGTGACGACCGTCGAGTTCGCCGGCCATCCGGTCGCGTCGTCGCTGCACGATGCGACGCTCGCGTGACAAAAATAAGGAGACCGACATGATCCGCTTCAAACCATCCCGAATCATCGCCGTGCTGATGCTGTTCGGCGCGGCCGCCGGTACGCCGCTGGCCGCGCTCGCGCAGGGCCCGAACGGCCCGCTCGTGACAATCCGCAATTTCATGTTCTCGCCGATGTCGACCACGATCAAGGCCGGCACGACGATCACGTGGAAGAACCTCGACGCGGAGCCGCATACCGTCGTCAACGACGCCGGCATCTTCCATTCGAAGGCGCTCGACCAGGACGAGACGTATTCGTTCCGCTTCGACAAGCCGGGCGTCTACAAGGTGTTCTGCGGAATTCATCCGTATATGAAGGAGACGATCACCGTCGAATGACGCGGCTCGCCACGCAACGCGCCGGGAACGACGGGCGGCAGCAAAAAACACAAGCCGCCATTGCGCAGCGGGCGCCCCCGCGCTGTCGATCGCCTAAACTGAATCGAACTGTTCGGTTCCGACCCACCGTCACACGCAGCGAGGCAAGCCATGACCGCGAGCCAGCCGGCACGCATGGACCTCCCCGGGCAAGTCGTGCTCGTGCTCCAGGGCGGCGGCGCCCTGGGCGCGTTCCAGCTGGGTGTATTCCAGGCAATGGACGAGGCCGGAATCCGGCCCGACTGGGTGGTCGGCACGTCGATCGGCGCGATCAACGCGGCGTTGATCGCGGGGAATCCGCCCGAACGGCGCTACGACCAGTTGTCGGCATTCTGGCATCGCGTGACGGAGCGGACCCGCTTCGACGTCCCGCCGCTGCTGCCCGGCTGGGACCGGGTGCTGGCCGAGCTGATGATCATCGGCGGCGGCATCACGGGATTCTTCCAGCCCAATCCGGCGTCGTGGCTCGGGCCGATGGTGCGGCTCGGCGTCGATCGCGCGTCGTACTACCGGATCACGCCGCTGCGCGACACGCTGGCGTCGCTGGTCGATCCCGACCTGCTGAACGCCGGCCATCCGCGGCTGACCGTCAGCGCGGTCAACGCCTGCACGGGGACGATGCGCTATTTCGATTCGCGCGATACGCCGCTCGGAATCGACCACATCATGAGCTCGGGCGCGCTGCCGCCCGCGTTCCCGGCGATACGGATCGACGGCGCGCCGTACTGGGACGGCGGCGTGTATTCGAATACGCCGGTCGAGGTCGTGCTCGACGACAACCCGCGCCGCAGCGCGGTCATCTTCTCGGTGCAGATGTGGAATCCGGCCGGCCCGGAGCCCGAGAGCATCTGGCAGGTGTCGGAACGACAAAAGGACATCCAGTACGCGAGCCGCACCGACAGCCACATCGCGCGCCAGCAGCAGATTCACCGGTTGCGTCACGTGATCCGCGAACTGGTCCGGCACGTGCCGGAAGCCGACCGCGCGTCGCCGGCCGTGCGCCAGCTCGCCGCGTGGGGATGCGAGACCACGATGCACCTGATCAAGCTCGCCGCGCCGCGACTCGACAGCGACAATCAGTGGAAGGACATCGATTTCACGCCTGCCGGCATCGCGGCCCGCCGGGAGGCTGGCTACGACGCGGCGAAACGGGCCATTGCCGCGCGGCCATGGGAACTGCCGATGGACCCGACGGAAGGCTTGACGGTGTTCGATCCGGACGCCGCGCCGGTCGCGGAAAAAACGGCGTGACGCGCGGCAGGCACCGCCTCGCGCCGAGTGCCCCGCAGGGTCAGGCGCGCGCGGCCCGGATATGCGCGCGGCCGGCGTCGCTCACTTCGACCTCGGCCACGCCGCCCGGCGCATGGTGGCGGACCAGATAGCCGCGTGCGCAGGCCTCCTCCCACACCGGCAGGCGCGGGCACGACGTGCGCCACGCGTCGATCACCTCGTCGTACGGCCGCGCGCCGGGCCCGATCCATTCGAGCAGGTCGAGAATCAACGGCTCGATCGATGCCGCTTCACGCTCGGGTACGTCCGGGGGGGCTGCGTGGATCGGCGGCCCATCCGGCTTACGGTAATCGTCGACGATCGTGATGTTCATGGGGAGCTCCTGGAACACCGTCATCCTGATCCGCGAAGGCCGCGCGGGGAAATGAATTTATCTTGCCGATTCCTGCATTTTTCTGCTCGATCGATTTTCGTCGGGCGTACGCCAGTCCGCCGCGGTGCCGGCCACGACCGGACACGACTGCGGCAATGCGTGCCCGAACAGCACGGCCAGCCCGCACGCGGACGTGAACATGCCGAGACCGTCATGCCCGACACCCGGCACTTCGACGACCTGCTGCGCGAGATCGCCCGGATGCCGCTTTTTCAGGTAATCGAAATAGGCGAGCCCGCGCGCCAGCCGGTACGGCCCCTGCGCCATCGCCGCGCATGAACGGTCGATGAAATGCGTATAGGGATTCGTGTCGGCCTGCCCGAGCAGGTACACGACATGACGCGCGACGTAGCGCGTTTCGAGATCGCGCACGTCCTGCGACGCAACGTAAGGCGGCGCCGACTTCAGCCCGTACTTCCATTCGGTCGCGCGCGGGCATACGCCGCCGGCAAGTGCATCGGCATTCGGTCGGGCGTCGTCGAAATACAGGTAACTCGACGGGTTCGCGACCACATAGCGCACCGCAATGCCGGTACGCGCGAGCGCGTCCCCTTCGCGCCCTGCGACCGCATAACGCTGCAGCAACTGCGCGCCGGCAGAGTGGCCAATCAAGACGACCGTCGACAACGACGGGTACAGGCCGCGGTCGGCGAAATGCGCGAGCAATGCGTCGAGCGCCGAGAAGGAGCTGATCGGACCCGGCTGGCGCGCGGGTTCGCCGCCCTTCCATCCTTCCTGCGTCCACGCGAGCGTCGATGCGGGTAGCGAAAACGCGCGCACGTCGGCGCGTGTCAGGAATTGCGGCGCGACGATCATCGTGCCCGCGCCCGCCGCACCGGCCTTTTCGACGACTGTGCGCCCCGATGCGTAGTACGCGTCGGCATTACGCAGCGTGCCGTGAATCACGATGAACACGCGCGTGACGTCGGGCGCGGCCCGGTCGAGCGGATGATCGGCGTAGACCGGCAGCATCGCGCTGCCCTGCGGCGTATCGACGACCATGCGCTGGTCGGCGACGGCCTTGACCGGCGCTTCGAGCCGTTCGCGCTGCGCGGGCGTGGCGGCTTCGGCCTGCAGCGCGCCGGCCAGCGTGCCGGCGGCGGCGCAGGCTACCGCGAGCGGGACGGCGTATGACAAGGCGCGCGCGGCCGGCAGCGCACACGAGCGTCGGAGACTGGCAAACGCGACGGAAAGGACGGACATGGCGGCGACTCGGGAGGCAGATATGACTTGAACGGCGATGGTCGCAGAATCCGTCGCGCGCCGCCGGGCCGTTGCGAACAACCGATCAGCCGGCCGGTTGCGCACCGCGTTCGGCGTCGATGCACCGTTGGCCGGAGCGGCTCGCGCGCGGCGGTATGAGATTGCCGACAAGACGAACTAAAACTAGCGAGTTCATCGAGAGCGATTCACGGCGCCGCCGATCCGCCCCCGTGATTACGGTTTCCTATCAACCCCATTGCCGACAGTGCTTTCAAACATATCGTCAAAATACGATATAAGATTCGCCCATCGACGATACTTGTTTGCCCGATCGAAACACCCACCTTTCCATGCCGACCGAACTCGACATCGACGCGATCCTGAAAGCGCTCTCGAACCCCGTGCGCCGGGAGATCCTCGTCTGGCTGAAAACGCCCGGCGAGCATTTTCCGCAGCAGACGCTGCCGTACGAACACGGCGTCTGCGCGGGCCAGATCGACGCGCGCTGCGGGCTGTCGCAGTCGACCGTCTCCGCGCACCTCGCGACGCTGCAGCGCGCGGGGCTCGTGACGTCGACGCGGATCGGCCAGTGGGCGTTCTTCCGTCGCAACGAGGCCGTCATCGACGCATTTCACGACGCCCTGCGCCGCGAACTCTAGCCAACGGCCGAACCGGCCATCCGGGGCGCCGTCGCGCACGACGCGCACGCTTCCCCGCCTTTCGTGAAGAGGTTATCTGCCATGCCCACGTTGTTCGATCCCGTTACGCTCGGCGACCTGACCCTGCCGAACCGCATCGTGATGGCGCCGCTCACCCGCTCCCGTGCGGGCGCGGCGCGCGTGCCGAACGCGCTGATGGCGCGCTACTACGCCGAGCGCGCATCGGCCGGCCTGATCATTACCGAAGCGACGTCGGTCACGCCGCAAGGCGTCGGCTATGCCGACACGCCGGGCATCTGGTCCGACGAGCAGGTCGAAGGCTGGAAGCAGATCACGCAGGCCGTGCACGCGGCCGGCGGGCGCATCGTGCTGCAACTGTGGCACGTCGGCCGGATCTCCGATCCGATGTTCCTGGACGGCGAGCTGCCGGTCGCACCGAGCGCGATCGCCGCGGGCGGCACCGTGAGCCTCGTGCGTCCGCCGCGTCCGTTCGTGACGCCGCGTGCACTCGAACTCGACGAAATTCCGGGCATCGTCGCCGCGTACCGCAAGGGCGCCGAGAACGCGAAGGCGGCGGGCTTCGACGGCGTGGAGATCCACGGCGCGAACGGCTACCTGCTCGACCAGTTCCTGCAGGACAGCACCAATCGCCGCACCGACGCATACGGCGGCCCGATCGAGCATCGCGCGCGCCTGCTGCTCGAAGTGGTCGACGCGGCGATCGACGTGTGGGGCGCCGGCCGGGTCGGCGTGCACCTCGCCCCGCGCGGCGACGCGCATACGATGGGCGATTCCGATCCGGCGGCAACGTTCGGTTATGTCGCGCGCGAACTCGGCCGCCGCAAGATCGCGTTCATCTTCACGCGCGAATCGTATTCAGGCGACCAGTTGAGCCCGCGCCTGAAGGAAGCGTTCGGCGGCCCGCTGATCGCGAACGAGCAGTTCACGCTCGACACCGCGCAGGCCGCGCTCGCGAACGGCAGCGCCGACGCGATCGCCTGGGGCAAGCTGTTCATCGCGAACCCGGACCTGCCGCGCCGCCTCGAAATCGGCGCGCCGCTCAACCAGCCGGTGCCGGAGACGTTCTACGCGGAAGGCGAAACGGGCTACACCGACTACCCGGCGCTGAGCGACGCGGCCTGACGGTGGAACGGCGCGGGTTCAGGCGGGCACGTCCGCACGCATGAACACGCGCCGCGTTTCGTCGAGGCCGAGCGCGACGTGGTGCGCGCGGATCGCGCGCAGCGCGTCGTCGAGCGCCGCATCGTCGATGATCCGAAACCCGAGACGTGCGTAGTACGGCGCATTCCACGGCGCATCGCGAAACGTCGACAGCACCACCTGCTCGACGTGCTCCCGCGCCGCGCGCGCGATCACCTGCTCGATGAGACACGCGCCGATCCGCTGCCCGGCATGCGACGGCGCGACATCCAGTTCCTCCAGATACAGCCGCCGCGCATCGAGCAGCCGATAGAACGCGAATCCCACGCACGTGCGTTGCGGACCGACCGCGACGTACGCGCGACCGTCGTCGATCCGCTCGAGCACGGCGGCCGCATCGGTCGGCTCGGCATCGGCGATGTCGGCCATGCCGATCTCGCGAAACCGCTGCGCGGCGGCGACTTCCACGGCGGCCATCGCGGCCGCGTCTTCCCGCGTGGCGGGGCGAATCAGGATCGAGGCAGGCATGACGGCATTTCGGGCAGGCAGTCTGGAACGGCCGTCACTATAATCGAAACTTCATACGTATCGTTTCGAACGATTTCGAACGCCCGATCCACGAGGTCCGTCATGACGCTGTCCGCACTCGCCGTCTTCGCCTTCGCCCTGCTCGTCACCGCCGGCACGCCCGGCCCGAGCGTCGCCGCGCTCGTCGCGCGCGTGCTGACGAACGGCGTGCGCGACGTGCTGCCGTTCCTCGCGGCCATGTGGCTCGGCGAGGCGCTGTGGCTCACGCTCGCGGTCGCGGGGCTGTCCGCGTTCGCGCACACGTTCGCGACCGGCCTGATCGTGCTGAAGCTGCTCGGCGTCGCGTACCTGCTGTTCCTCGCGTGGAAGATGTGGACCGCGCCGACCGGCACGGGCGCGGACGACCTGCCGCGCGGCCAGTCGCCGTGGCGCATGTTCGTCGCCGGGATGCTGGTCACGCTCGGCAATCCGAAAATCATGATCTTCTATCTCGCGCTGCTGCCGACCATCGTCGACCTCACGCACGTCGGCGTCGCCGCATGGGCCGAACTGGTCGGGACGATGCTCGCGGTGTTGATCCTGGCCGACTGCTTCTGGTCGCTGCTCGCGTCCCGGGCACGGGCCTTCCTGACGTCGGCGCGCGCGAAGCGGATCGCGAACCGCACGAGCGCGACCGCGATGGCCGGTGCGGCAGTCGCGATCGCGACGCGGTAGTCCCCGGCGACGCGCCGGCCGCTAACAGCGAAACGCCTTGCGCCACACGCCCTGCTGCGGCGTGTGATCGTTGCATTCGATCAGCGCACGCACCAGCGCCCAGTCGTCGTCATCGCAGAAATCGAGCAGCATCGCGCCGTACGGGCCGGGCTGCTCGCGCAAGCGCTCGGCGAGCCGCGCATGAATGCCCTGCACGCGGCCATCGCCGTGTGCGACCACCGACGGATTCGCGCCCATCCCCGTTCCGCTGCAAAAATTGAGCGCCCAGCGGCCGCTGTCCGGCAGCGGCAGATGCGTCAGCAGCGCGTCGATCGCGCGCCACTTCCACGCGATCGACGCGGCCACCGGCACGCGATACTCGTCCTGGATCACGAACGCGCCGTCCGGATGATCGATCGTGAACGTCGCGTTGTCGGGCCATGCGGTCAGGTCGATGCCGAGCGGCCGGCCGCTGCGGAAACGCCGCAACAGCACGATCGCGCCGCGCACGTCGCCGAGCGCGGGCAGCGTGCCGCCGGCATGCCAGCGCAGCCGCGGGTGCCGCGCGCGATGCGCATCGAACGTCGCATCGAAACTGCGCGTGCACGCATGCGCCGGCCACTCGTCCTTCACCGACATCACGATGCATTCGCGCGGATGCGCATCGAGAAAGCGCGTGCAGCTTGCCAGCACGTCGTCGAACGTCATGCCGAGCGCGATGCCGCCGTGATGGATGTCGAACGCATCGCGCACGTGCCGGCAGCGGATGTCGAGCAGCCGTACGCCATGCGCGAGCTGCGCATCGAGCGGCGCACGCTGCGTGCGCACCAGCGAATCGTCGACCGTATACGCACAGGTGTCATGGCTGCCCGGTAGGGTCAGCGTATGCAGCGGCCGCGCGTCGTCGAGCGCGGACATCCAGTCGGCAGGCGGCATGCGCGTATCGTGGCGCGAAGGGATCATGAATCGATGAATGACAAGGAAAGAAAACCGTGGGTAACGGCGTCGGATGTCGCGGCGCGGGCCGGCGTCTCGCGCTCGGCAGTGTCGCGCGCGTTCTCGCCGACGGCAAGCATCGCGCCGCAAACGCGCGAACGCGTGATGGTCGCCGCGCGTGCGCTGGGCTACCAGGTCAACCTGATCGCGCGCGACATGATCACGCAGCGCAGCAGCATGATCGGCGTCGTGACGGCCGGGTTCGAGAACCCGTTTCGCGCGCGGCTGCTGTCGGACCTGATGGCCGCGCTCGGGCAGCGCGCGCTCACGCCGCTCGTGACCAATGCGGAAGATCCGCGCCAGGTCCGGCAATCGCTCGAGCAACTGCTCAGCTACCGGATCGCGGGGCTCGTGATGACGTCCGCGTCGCCGCCGCTGTCGGTCGCGCAGCAGTATCTCGAACACCGGATTCCGGTCGTGATGATCAACCGCGAAGCGAACCTGCCGGGCGCGGATGTGGTCGTCAGCGACAACGCGGCGGGCGCCACCCACGCCGCGCAGCGGCTCATGCAGGCCGGCGCGCGCCGCCTCGCGTTCGTCGGGCCGCGCGGCACGAGCTACAGCGCGCGGTCGCGCGCCGCGGCGTTCGAGCAGGCGCTCGGGCCACGCGACGCGTCCGACGCGATGCTCGTATGCGTGCTCGACACGCCGTCCGACACCCACGCCTGCGGAATCGACGCCACGCGGCAACTGTTCGCGACCGGCGAGCGGCCCGACGGCGTGTTCTGCTCGTCCGACCTGCTTGCGCTCGGCGTGATCGACGTCGCGCGCCGCGAATTCGGCTTGCGCGTGCCGGACGACCTGCGCGTGATCGGCTTCGACGATATCCCCGCCGCCGAATACGATGCGTATCGGCTGACGACGCTGCGGCAGGACACGCGCGGCCTCGCGCACGCGGCGATCGACCTGCTCGCCGACCGGATGCAGACGTTCGACGGGCCGTCGCGCACATGTGTCGTGCCGGTCACGCAGGTGGTGCGCGACAGCTGCGCGTGACGACGCACGAACGCGCGCGGCCACGCCACGCGTCACTTCAACCCGCCCGCGAACCCGCGCAACAGGTAGCGCTGCACATAACCGGCCACGGCCAGCGTCGGCAGCGACGCCATCAGCCCCGCGCTCATCAGGTCGCCCCAGTCGATGCCGTTCTCCGTCACATAGCCGGCAATCGCGAGCGGCAGCGTGAAGCGGCTCGGCGTCGACACGAACAGCAGCGCGATCAGGAATTCGTTCCACGCCGCGATGAACACGAAGATCGCGGTCGCGATCAGCCCCGGCGCGCACAGCGGCAGCACGATCTGCACGAGCCGCCGCGCGAGCCCCGCGCCGTCGATGCACGCCGCTTCCTCGTATTCGATCGGCACGTCGCGCACGAACGCGAGCAGCATCCAGATCGCCATCGGCAATGCGTAGATCTGGTACGCGAGCATCAGGCCGAGCGTCGAATCGAGCAGGTGCAGCCGCTTCGCGAGCGCGAATAGCGGCACCGCGATCGTGATCGGCGGCATCAGCTTCAACGCCAGCACGAGCATCAGGAACAGCAGGTCGAGCCGCGCCGGAAACCGTAGCCGCACGAGCGCATACGCGGCCGGAAACGCGAGCGCCAGCGCGAGCAGCGTCGTGCCGAAGCCGACCAGCAGCGAATTGAACAGCGGCGCGCCGATGCCGTTCGACCACACCGACGCAAAATGCGAGAAGGTCGGCGCGGCCGGCCAGATCCGCAACGGATGATCGAAACGTTCGAGCGTCGGCATGAAGGCCGCGCCGGCCATCCACAGGCACGGCAGCAGCAACAGCGCGAGCGCGAGGACGCGCAGCGTCCACGGCATCGCGTGACCGAATGCGGCGCTCGCTCGTGCGCGCGGGATGCCCGCCGATCGCGTCGTCATGCGCGCCGCTTGCGAACCGTCTGCCATACGTACCCCGAGACCAGCAGCGCGGACGCCGCGAGCATCAGCACCGACGCGGCGCTCGCCGGCCCGACGTTGAAGAAACGGAAGCCCGTGTCGTAGATATAGGTCGACAGCGTCTGCGTCGCGTTGCCGGGGCCGCCGCCCGTCAGCGCATAGACCTTGTCGAACAGCTTGAACGTGTCGATCGAGCGCAACAGCAGCGCGAGGCCGATCTGCGGCGCCGCGAGCGGCAGCGTGACGTCGCGCAGGCACTGCCACTCGCTCGCGCCGTCGGTGCGCGCGGCTTCGTACAGTTCCTGCGGGATCGACTGCAGCCCGGCCAGCACGATCAGGAACGCCATCGGCGTCCACTGCCACACGTCGACGAGCGCGAGCGACCACAGCGCGAGATGCGGATCGGACAGCCAGCGCACGCCTTCGATGCCGAACGCCGCGAGCAGCGCGTTCAGGAAGCCGTCGAAGTTCAGCCAGTTGCGCCAGATCGCCGAGCACACGAGCGTGGACAGCATCATCGGCAGGATCGCGAGCGGCAGCGCGATGCGCCGCCCGGGAAACGCGCGCACGAACAGCAGCGCGAGGCCGAAGCCGAGCGCGACTTCGGCGAGCGACGCAACGATCGTGAAGCGCAGCGTGTTGCCGAAGCCGGCCGTAAACGCGTCGTCGCCGAGCACCGCGCGATAGTTCGCGAGCCCCGCGAACGCGCGATGGCCCGCCGAATAGTCGACTCGGCAGAACGAGTCGATCAGTACCTGCGCGACCGGATACAACGCCAGCGCGGCGAGCACCAGCAGCGCGGGCCCGAGCAGCGCGACGAACGGCAGGCTGCGACCGAACGCTTTCATCCGCGGCCTCCGGTCGTCGGGTCGACGTTGACGTGCGCGGTCACTTGCCGGCCGCGGCCGCGGCCGTCGCCTGCGCGATCTTCTGCTGCGCCTGGCGCAGCGCGGCGTCGGGCGCGGCCTGCCCCGTCAGCGCAAGCTGCAACTGGTCGCCGAGAATGCTCTCGACCTGCTGCCAGTCCGTCACGCGCGGCCGCGCACGGCCGGCCTCGAGCGCCTTCAGTTGATCGGGATACCAGCGGTACTGGCGCACCAGCGCCGGATCGTTGAACACGCTGCGGCGGGTCGGCGGAATGCCGATGCCGGCGAGGCGCGTCTGCGTATCGCGTGCGGTCAGGTAAGCGAGGAAGTCCTGCGCGAGCTTCGCGTGCGGCGCGTCCTTCGGAATACCCATCTGCCAGATGCCGAGCATCGGGGCCGGGCCCGCGGTCTGCCCCGGCGGCGGCTGCAGCGCGATCTGCCCGACCACGCGCGACTGCTTCGCGTCGTCGAGCGCCGGCACCCACGCGGGCCATACCTCGATCGACTGCGCGGCCGTGCCGCGTTGCAGCGCGTCGCGCACTTCGGCCGCGCCGTACACGTCGACGTCCTTCGGCGCGAACGCCTTCAGCGCGAGGAACGTCTTCAGCGCGGCCTGCGCTTCGCGCGAATCGATCGTCACGTTGCCGGCACGGTCGAACACGTCGCCGCCGTATGCCCACAGGATCGGCAAGAAGCCCGTGACGACCGGGTTGCCCTTCGTGCCGCGGAACACGACGCCCGACACGCTCTTGTCCGCGCCGCCGACGGTCTGTGCGATCTTCAGCACGTCGTCCCAGTTGCGCGGCGGCTGCAGCTTGTACTTCGCGAGCAGGTCCTTGCGATACGCGAACATCTCGACGTTGCCGACGATCGGCAGCGCGTACAGCGCGCCGGCCGCATTGCGGCCGAGCGCGACGGCGGACGGCACGAGATCGGCATCGGCGAGCGATGCGGGCAGCGGCTTCAGCCAGCCGTTGCCGATGAATTCGGGCGCCCACGTATCGTCCATCATCACGAGGTCGTACGCGCCGGTGCCTTCGCGCATCGACAGCTTCAGCTTCTGGTACAGGTTCGCGTTCGGCAGCTTGAGCAGCTCGATCTCGGTGCCCGGATGCAGCTTGGTGAAACCGGCGAAGGCGTCGGCGAGCCCCTTGCCGTAGATGTCGTCGCGTCCCGCGATGACGAGATCCGCCGCGAAAGCGTGCGTGGCGGCGAAGGACAGCGCAACGGCGGCGGACAGCGCGCGCAGGCGGCTCAGCAGGGTCATGTGGTCTCTCTCGATCGGCGTATGGAGCGGAACGGTCATGCGTTGCACACGTGTGCAACGCCGGCGACACGTCGGGTCGCGTGAAGCGTCGCCATTGTTCACGCAGACCGTGAAGGTATTGTGGCAACGCGCAAAGCCGGGCGACCTGACGCGCGCGTTCCGTCAATCCGGGTCCATTCAGTCAAGCATACGGACGGTTTTTTGCAAGCCTCGCTTTCCATCACTCGACCGGCGCCGGACCATGCGCGCGAAGGCAGCACGGCGGCACGCGACCGACGTGCCGCCGCCAGCCGCATCCAGCATCAAAAGTTCACACGAATCCCGGCCATCACTGCCAGTTGCCGGCTCGAATTGCTGTTCGCGAGCACCGGAATCTGCGCGTAGTTCGCCGCGTTGCCGTCCGCATCGGTGCCGAGCCCCGTGCCGCTCGCGATCTGGCCGATCGCGACCGCATACAGCGCGGTGCGCTTCGACAGGCTGTAGTTCGTGCCGACGTTCAGTTGGTGGAAGCGCGTCGTGCCGCGCCCGTCCGTATGGGCGGCATTGAAGATGTACGCAACGCCGCCCTGCAGCGCCGGCGTGAACATGTACGTGACGTTCAGTTCGCCGATGTCGAACGTGAACGCCTGCGTGTGCGGCTGCGCGGCGGTCGAGAAATAGCGGCTGTCGCCGAGACGCGTATGCGTATAGGTCAGCGCGACCGTCGCCGCGCCGAACGTGACCGACCCGCCCGCGCCGAACGCGCGCATCGAGCCCGCATCCTGCAGCAGGCAATACATCGCGCCCGGGTTGCTGCACGCGAAATCGCCAATATAGCCGCTCGCGCCGCCGAGCGCCGCGTCGAGCGGCTGCTGCAGGTCGAGGTAGCCGACCGAGAACGCCACCGGCGCACGCGTGTACGTCGCGGCTACCGCATAGCCGCGCTTCGCGGAAAAATCCCCGGCTTGCCCGCCGAAGCTGAACGTGCCGCCGAACGTGAGGCCGTTGAAATCGGCGCTGGTGAACTTCACCGCGTTGTTGAAGTTGAATGCGGCATTCAGGTTGTCGACGTCGCCGAGATGCGAGCCGTACGGCGTCGCCCAGTTGTTGCTCGACACATACGCGCCGAGCATGTCGGTGTACGAGTCGTATTGCCGGCCGAGGCCGAGCGTGCCGATCGAATCCTGGCGCAGCCCGACCCATGCCTGCCGGCTGAACGCCGTGCCGCCTTGCAGCGCCTGCCCGTTCGCGGACAGAAACTGCTGCTCGAGCGAGAACACCGCGCTGAGCCCGCCGCCGAGCGGCTCGGCGCCCTGGAAGCCGAAGCGGGACGGCACGAGGTTGCCGCCGCCCATCTGCCATGCATGGCCGCCGCCCGTGCTGCCGTCGGCGCGCGTGAACTGCTGGTTCGTCGAATAGATGATGCCGGTATCCACGGTGCCGTACAGCGTCACGCTGCCGGAGGTTTGCGCGTGTGCGTGCATGCAACCCAGCATGGCCGCGGCTGCGGTCAGTCGTCGTCCGTTCTTCATGTCCCGCCCCTCAATGGTCATCGGTTCGCAGTGCAAACCGATGGTGTTGTCGATATGGGTGGCAGGACTTTATCCAGCGAAAATTCCGGACCTCTATCCCAAATCAGCAAATGGTGGAGGGTGCGGCTCGCGACGGCGCCCGGGGGGTGCCGTCACAATGCGCGTACGTCATGCGGGACGCGTCGTCTGGGAAGGCAACTCGCCGAACAGGTCGCGATACTCGCGCGCGAAATAGCCGAGATGCGTGAAACCCCAGCTCGCGGCGGCTTCGCCGACGCCGAGCTGCTGCACCGGCGTCGTGCGCAGCAGGCGACGCACCGCGTTCAGCCGGATCGTGCGCAGGTAGCCGACCGGCGTGACGTCGGCCACGCGCTGGAAGCTCGTTTGCAGCGTGCGGCGGCTGCAGCGCAGCGCGCGGCACAGTTCGAGCACGGTGACGGGTTCTTCGGGCCGCTCGCGCAGATGCTTCTCGCAGCGGCTTACGATATCGCTGTAGGTCGCATGCGTGATGTCGCGACGCTCGACGCCGATGCCCTGTTCGAGCGCGTCGAGGAACATGCCGAGCATCGCGTCGCGAAACATCTTGCGGGTCGCCGCATATTCGAGGCAGCCCGGGTTGCGCTGCGCATCGTCGATCAGCGCCGACAGCCGCACGCCGAGCGCGACGCCCTGCGCGTCGGACAGCCGCGTCACGTGCCGCAGCCTGCGCGCGGCGGCCGCGCCGAATTCGGCTTCGCACAGCTCGTCGATCATGTCGGACGCCGCGCTGATCCCGACGAGCCCCATCCCTTCCGGCGTATGGAATTCGAAATCCTCGCCGGCGCGCAGCGCGAGCAGCGCATAGCCGTCGACGGGCTGGCCCTGGAACGTACCCGCGAGCGGCACGGACAGCGGCACCGCGAGCGACGTGCGCCCGACCGGCGCAAGCCCGGTTTGCGCAACGCGGCGGTTGGTCGTCTCGCGGAAGAAGTGGAAATCGTCGTACAGCACCTGCGTGACGGTGCCCTTGAAGCGGCCCGGCGTCATCTGACGGTAGACCTGATGCCAGCCCGCGATCGCGAGCCCGTGATCGTGCACGTCTTCGTGTGAGCGGGACTGGAACAGCATCGGCGTCTCCGGTAAAACCCTGGGGTGCTGGATGCGGCCGCCGGGTTCGCACGGCACGCATCGCCACAGCTTACCCTCGCAAATTCCTGCGTAGTGCGGTTTCGAATGCAAGACAGGCCCCCGACAGCGCGGCGGCCTGCGCGTCGATCAGCCTGACATAGCGGCGAAACGACGGCATCCGGTTCACGACCTCGCTGCCGCCGAACGGCACGATCGCGAGCGTCCAGCGGCCGTCGCGCGCGTCGATCGCGCAGTCGGTGAAGTGCAGCGGCCGCAGCGCGTCGGCCAGCGACGGCTCGGCAAGCAGCGCGGCCAGCGTGTCGATGAATACGGGGTCGCATCCGGACATGGGCGCGGCATCGATGCCCGTGCAGCGCAGCCAGCCGGTCTGCCGCACGCGCGCGCTGCCTTGCGCGGCCGGGCCTCGGGCGGCCGCCGTCACCTTCACGCTGACCGTATGCATCAGGAACTGGCGCTCGACGCGCTCGTCGATGCTGACGCGCACGCCGTTCGGCAGCCGCGCCGTGACGCCGCCGACTCCACCCCCGGCACCACCGGCATCGCGCACGGCCCGCAGATCGGCGAGCACGCGCGCGGCGATCACGCCGGGCCGATGGCCAGGCGGCGGCGCATCGGGCACCGCGCGCCACCGGGCGAGCGCGGCCTTCACGATGCGACGTGCTCGTTGCGCAGCACGTCCTCGACCGGCACCGGCCTGAACGGATGCCGGCGCTGCACGACGAGCGTCCAGAACAGCGCGTACAGCGCGGTGAGCCCCAGCATCGCGCCGAACGGCACGTAGATGTCGCGCGCGTTCATGCCGGGCGGCGTGATGTACCAGATCGCGAGCACGATCCCGACGCTCGACACGATCTGCGGCAGCGGGAACAGCGGCGAACGGTACGGCCGCGGCAAGTCCGGCCGGCGGATGCGCAGCATCACGACCGACGCGGTGACGAGCAGGTACGCGGTGCCCCATGCGCAGGTCGCGGCGAGCACGAGATGCAGGATGCTGTCGAGATTGCCGTTGACCAGCCACGCATGGAAGATCGGCACGATCGCCGACGCGACGATACCGACCACCGGCGTCTTGAAACGCGGATGCAGGTACGCGAAGCAGCGCGGCAGCGCGCCGTCGATCGCCATCCCGTACAGGATGCGCGGCAGCCCGGCCATCAGCGTGTTGATCGTCGCGGCGCCCGCGCACAGGAACGCGATGCCGAACCAGATCCGCCCGAACGGCCCGAGCACCTGCAGCGCGAACGCGGGAATCGCGCCCGGCGTGTCGAGCAAATGCGTAAGGCCGTCGGGGCTCACCGGCACGTTCGGGACCTGGCGGCGGATCGCCGCGCCGTACAGGAACATGCAGATCGCGACGCCGACGAGGCCGAGCGCCATCGCGCGCGGGATCGTGCGGCCCGGCGCCTTCATTTCCGGCGCGAGCGGCGTGACGAACTCGCAGCCGACGAACATGAACATCGCCATCCCGACCAGCGACAGCACGGCCGGGATCGACGTGCCGACTTCCGACCCGCCGAACCAGCCGTCGAGATGCACGGCCGGCGCGGCCGCGAGCCCGAGGATCCCGAAGATCATCAGCGACAGCCACATGCCGGCCGTCAGCACGATCTCGAGCTTGCTGAACACCTTGATGCCGATGATGTTGGTGATCGCGAACGTGACCACGAGGCCGACGCCGACGAGCCACGAACTGTTGTGCTTCTCGAACGCGGCGTTCAGCGATTCGAAGTTCACGAGCGCCATGATCCCGCTCAGGATCGTCTCCGCGGTGCCGGCGAACACGTGCACGAGGAAATACGCGGAAATCGTGCCGGTGATCGCCCAGAAGCGGCCGAGCCCGCACGACAGGTAATCGTAAACCGAGCCGGCCGTCGGCAGCATCGCGGCGGCTTCGGAGAACGTGGTGGCCTGCGCCTGCATCATCACGAACGCGATGATCATCGCGACCGCGAACGCCCAGCCGCCCATCCCGAAGCCCGACGTCGCGGTGAGGATCACCGGGCTCGCCATGATGAGCCCGACCGCGCTCGCCAGCGCGGTCGGAAAACCGACCGCCCCGGCCTTCAATGCGGCGCCGCCGCCTGCTTCAGCCGGCGAGCCGGCGGACGTATCGCCCGCGGCGCCGGTCATTCCCGACCATCCCGACATCGTTGTCTCCTTCGTGGGTTGGCCCGAACCGGCGCTTCGTCGGCGGCCGGGGCCAGATGCTGTGCGGTCGGCCCCGGGCGGTGCTTCAGCGCGTCGATTCCCGGGGCCCCTCGCCGATCACGGCGTGATCCGATGTCGAAAAAATACGCAGGCAAAATAATCCGGTCATAGCGCAAATCGGCAAACCCGCGCTGGCGTTTACCCGCCGCCGCGGGCTGGCCGCCATGCGCTCACGCCGTCACGCGAACGGCACGGCCTCGAAGCCGGCCGCGAGCGCGTCGACGATCCGGTCGAGCTGTTCGCGCTGGATCACGAGCGGCGGCGACAGGATGATCTTCGTGCCGACCGGGCGCACCAGCACGCCGTTCTCGCGCGCGACTTCCGCGACCGCATTCGCATAGCCCGACAGCGGATCGATCGGCTCGCGCGTGTCCTTGTTCGCGACGAGATCGAGCGCGAGCATCAGCCCCTTGCCGCGCACCTCGCCGACCGCCGCGAAGCGTTCCGCGAACGACTGCAGCGCTTCGAGCAGATACGCGCCCTGCTTCGCCGCATTCGCCGGCAGGTCTTCCTTCACGACGATGTCGAGGCTCGCGATCGCGGCCGCGCATGCGACCGGGTGGCCGGCGTACGTGTAGCCGTGCATGATCGCGCCGCCGAAATCGGCATTCGCGGCAAACGCGTCCTCGATCCGCGCGTTCACGACCGTCGCGCCGAGCGGCACGTAGCCCGACGAAATCCCCTTCGCGAGACACATGATGTCCGGGCGCACGCCCCAGCCGCGACTGCCGAACAGACTGCCGCTGCGGCCGAAGCCCGTCACGACTTCGTCGGCGATCAGCAGCACGCCGTAGCGGTCGCACACCTCGCGCACCAGCGGCCAGTAATTGGCCGGCGGCACGATCACGCCGCCTGCGCCCTGGATCGGTTCCGCGATGAACGCGGCGACGGTGTCCGGGCTCTGGAACTGGATCTCGCGCTCGAGCATTTCCGCGCAGATCCGGCCGAGTTCCTCCGGGTCCTGCGTGAACGGGTTGCGGTACAGCCACGGCGTCTCGACGTGGAAGCAGCCGGGCAGGTTCGGCTCGTAGTTGCGGCGGAACACCGTATTGCCGTTCACCGACGCGCCGCCGAAATGCGTGCCGTGATACCCCTGCTTCAGCGAGATGAACTTCGTGCGATCGGCCTGGCCGCGCACCTTCCAGTACTGGCGCGCGATCTTCAGCGCGGTCTCGATCGAATCGGAGCCGCCCGAGCTGTACAGCACGCGGCGCATCTCTTCCGGTTCGAGCATGTCGATCAGCTTCTTCGACAGCTCCTCCGCACGCGGATGCGAAATGCCGTCGAACAGCTGGAAGTATTCGAGCTCGTCGAGCTGACGCACGATCGCGTCCTTCACTTCCTGGCGGTTGTGGCCGACGTTCACGTTCCACAGGCCCGCGACGCCGTCGACGAGCTTGCGCCCCTGTTCGTCGAACACGTAGCAGCCGTCGCCGCGCACGATGCGGATCGGCTTGCGCTGTTTCATTTCGTTCGGGTGCAGCATCGGATGCCAGAATTTCGCTTCGTTGTAGCTCATTGCAATCTCCACTGTCGGATCGGTTTTTGCGGTTTTTGGATGGGCCCGCGCGTCAATGCGCGATGCAGACGGATTTGGTTTCGGTGAAGCCTTCGATCGCGTACTGGCCGAATTCGCGGCCGATGCCCGATTGCTTGTAGCCGCCGAACGGCATCGACGGATCGAGCGGGATATGGCAGTTCACCCACACGGTGCCGGCCTCGATCCGCGGCACGAGGTTCATCACGCGTGTCAGGTCGTTGCTCCAGATGCTCGCGGCGAGGCCGTACGGCGACGCATTCGCGAGGCGTATCGCATCGGCCGCGTCGTCGAACGGCACGACGACGATCACCGGGCCGAATACCTCGTCGTGGACGATCGCGCTGTCCGGGTGCGGATCGGCGATCACGGCCGGCTTCACGTAGTAGCCGGGCAGATCGTCGGCCGGCGTGCCGCCCGCGAGGAACGTGAGGCCCGCCCGGCGCGCGCCCTCGATATGCTGGACGACCTTGTCGCGATGGTGCGCGGATACCAGCGGATTGATCTGCGCGGTCGTATCGAGGCCCGCACCGAGCTTCATCGACTGCGCGACACCGGCGAGCCCGTCCGCGAGTTGCGCGAACTTGCTGCGATGCACATAGATGCGGGACGCGGCCGCGCACACCTGCCCCTGGTTGAAGAACGCGCCGGCGGCGACGCCATCGAGCGCCTGCGCGACGTCGACGTCGTCGAGCATCACGATCGGGTTCTTGCCGCCGAGTTCGAGCGAGAAGCGCGTCATGTTCTGCACGGCCGCCGCGCCAACCAGCTTGCCGGTCGCGGTCGACCCCGTGAACGAGATCTTCGCGATCGACGGGTGGCTCGCGAGCGCCGAACCGCAGACGCGCCCGCCCGTGACCACGTTGAACACGCCGGGCGGCACGCCGGCTTCGCGGGCCAGTTCGGCGAGCCGCAGCGCGGTGAGCGGCGTTTCCGGCGACGGCTTCAGCACGATCGTGCAGCCGGCCGCGAGCGCGGGAATCAGCTTCCACACCGCGATCATCAGCGGGAAATTCCACGGCACGATCGCGGCGACCACGCCGACGGGCTCCTTGCGCGTATAGGCCGTATAGCGCGCGCCGGGCGGGAACGGGATCGACACGTCGAGCGTCTGGCCGGTGATCTTGGTCGCCCAGCCGGCCATGTAGCGCACGTATTCGACGCTCGCGCCGACTTCGACCGCGCGCGACACGTGAATCGACTTGCCCTGGTTCAGTGTTTCGAGTTGCGCGAGCGTTTCGGCGTCGGCTTCGATCAGGTCCGCGAGTTTCAGCAGGATGCGTTCGCGGTCGGCCGGCCGCAGCCCGCTCCACACGCGCGCGTCGAACGCGTGTTTCGCGCTGGCGACCGCGCGGTCGACGTCGTGTTCATCTGCATCGGCGACGGTCGCGAGCCGCTCGCCCGTGGCGGGGTCGTACACGTCGAGCCGGGCAGCCGCGTGCGCGGGCTGCATGGCACCGTCGATGAAGAGGCCGAAGTCGCGCGCAACGAAGGTGCGCACGGTGTCGCTGACGGCGACGAAGTTCGTGTTGCTCATGGGCGTCTCGTTGATTGTCGTGGCTGGACCGCGGGCCGGTGAGGCACGCGGGTGTCGGACCACTGTATCGACGAGGATTCACGCCCGGTGAGCGCAAATTGGCAGCGCGTGATCGGCAAGACGATCGCGCAGCGTGCCGCGCGATCCCGATTACAGGAACAACGCCCCGACCAGCTCCGTGCGATTCGACACGCCGAGCTTGCGGTACATCCGCATCAGGTGCGTCTTGATCGTCGGCGGCCCGAGCGCGAGATCGCGCGCGATCTCCTTGTTCGAGCGGCCGTCTCGCACGAGCCGCGCGATTTGTTCCTCTCGGTAGGTAAGCCGCTCCTCGCAGGCGATCTGATGAATCCCGCGCCGTGCACGCAGCAGCGGGCTCAGCGCGGCTTCAGCGACCGGCTGCAGCCGCGCGAGCGCGTCGATCTCGCCGGGCGCGAACCGTCGTGCGGTGCCGTTGCCGTTCGCATCGCCGATGCCGAAGCGCAGCAGCGAGAACGCGCCGACCGTCCGGCCCGCGTCCCGCAGCCAGATCTCGACGACGTCGGCCACGTCGTGCCGCCGCAGAAAACGGGTCCAGTACGCGGACGCAGCGCGTCGTTCGTCGGGCAGTTGGGACGCGAGCGTGACGACCGCGCATTCGCCCGCCGCGCAGCGCGACGGATGCAGCGGATCGAGCATCCGGTAGCGGGCAATATAGGTGCGGTGCATCGATTCCGGCATCCCGAACAGTTCGAAATCGGCCGGCTCGCCGCTCTGGTCGAGCCGGTAGAACACGATCGCCGACGGGCTCGCGAACGCGTCGAACGCGTCCACGCATGCGCGCAGCGCGCGTCGCCAATCGGCGGGAGCGTGGTCGGTGGGGGCGGACAAGGTAGGCATGGGAATCGGCTGGCGCGCGAATGCATCGAATCTCGACGTCCGGGCCAGCGTACCGACGCCGAAAAGCGCCGGTGAGCACAAATCGGCAATTCGTCCCGGGCCGGCCAGGGCGGCCGGTTCAACCGGGACGATACGGGCGCGCGAAGGGGCGCGCGCCTTGGTTCAGCGCGCGTTCGCGGCGAACGTGTCGCAGGCGCTCACCTCACCCGACTCCATCCCGCGCCGCAGCCAGTACACGCGCTGCTCGCTCGTGCCGTGCGTGAAGCTTTCGGGCACGACGTAGCCTTGCCCTTGCTGCTGCAGCCGGTCGTCGCCGATCGCGGCCGCCGCCTTCAGCCCCTGCTCGAAATCGCCGGGCTCCATCAGCCGCTGGTTCGCGCGCTGCGCGTTGTTCGCCCACACGCCGGCAAAGCAGTCGGCCTGGAGTTCCATCCGTACCGACAGCGCATTCGCACGCGACTAGCTCGACCGCCGGCGCGCGGCGTCGACCTTGTCGGCGATGCCGAGCAGGTTCTGCACGTGGTGGCCGACTTCGTGCGCGATCACGTAGGCCTGCGCGAAATCGCCGCCCGCGCCGAAACGCTTGCGCAGTTCGTCGTAGAAGCCGAGATCGATATACACGTTGCGGTCACCCGGGCAGTAAAACGGCCCCATCGCGGTCTGGCCGGTGCCGCACGCGGTCGGCGTCGAGTTCGTGAACATCACGAGCTTCGGCGGTTGGTACTGTGCGTGCAGTTGCGTGTTGAACACGCCCGTCCACGTGCGTTCGATATTGCCGAGCACCTTGCGCGTAAACACCGCGCCCGGATCGTTCGCCGGCGCGCCCTGATGCTGGGTCGGCGCGGGCTGCGCCTGCTGCTGCCTGCCCTGCAGCGCCGACGCGCCTTCGAGCACGACGCGCGGGTCGATCCCGAAGAAATACGATGCGGCCAGCGCGACCACGATCGTGCCGATGCCGATCGTCGCGCGCCCACCGCCGAACCCGCCGCCGCGTCGATCCTCGACGTTGGCGCTTTCTCTTTCGTCGTCCAGCCTCATTGCCGGCCCCTCCCTGTTCTTGTCGATGGTCCGGCCGCGCCAGCGCGCAACCGGGCGATACGCCGTGGCGACACGAGCCGTCGGCGGACGCGATACCTGCGCTTCGGGCGCCCGGCCGCACCGATCCGGCCTGCCGCGCCCTTGCCGGCCGCGCCCTTGCTGGCCGCGCCATTCGTACGACGGAATCGACCGCCGACGCGCCGCGCGTCGTTGCACGCGCCCGCTCACGCTATTTTGCCGGGCTTTCGCGGCTTATCGCAAAAATGTGGAGGATAGAGCGATTCGGCGGCGGACATCGTCAGCCTTTGCAAAATGGGCCTCGGCCGGCTGGGCTCGGTCGTCCGGACGACCGGCGTTCATCCTTTCGGCGGATACCGGCGCGCGCCGGCGCCGCCTAAAGTGGCTGGAACGCATCCTCCCGGAGAACGACATGACGCACCCGCCACCCCGCACGATCGCGATTACCGGCGCAGGCACCGGCATCGGCGCCGCGTGCGCGCGCCGCTTTGCCCGCCGTGGCGACCGCGTCGTGCTGATCGGTCGCCGTCCGGCACCGCTCGACGCACTGGCTGCCGAAACGGGCGGGCTCGCGCTGGCCGGCGACGCCGCCAGCCCCGCCGACTGGGCCGGCTTCCTGCCGCGCATCGCCGAACGCTTCGGCCGCGTCGACGCGCTCGTCGCATGCGCGGGCGGCCATGGCATCGGCCGCGCGGGCGAAACCGACGACGCGCAGTGGCGCGACGCGATGCACTCGAACCTCGATACCGCATTCGTCAGCGCACGCGCATGCCTGCCCGACCTGATCGCGCAGTGCGGCAATATCGTGCTGGTCGCGTCGATCGCCGCGCTCGCGGCCGGGCCCGGCGTATGCGGCTACACGGTCGGCAAGCACGCGCTGCTCGGGCTGGCGCGATCGCTCGCACGCGACTACGGCCCGCACGGCGTGCGCGCGAACGCCGTCTGCCCGGGCTGGGTCCGCACGCCGATGGCCGATGCGGAAATGGAACCGCTGATGGCCGCGCACGGCGATTCGCTCGACGATGCGTACGCCCGCGCGAGCGCCGACGTGCCGCTGCGGCGCGCGGCCGATCCCGACGAGATCGCGGCCGTCTGCGCGTTCCTGGCGTCGCCGGACGCGTCGTTCGTGACCGGCGCGACGCTCGTCGCGGACGGCGGCGCGATGGTCGTCGACGTGCCGACGCTCGCGTTCGACCGGCTTTGACGCCACCCGAAGGCGTCACGCGTGCCTGCTCGCTTCCGAATCCATTAACATCGTCCCGATCCGCCGCCTGGCGCGGCACCGCCTCACCGTTCGGGATTCGATGAACATCCGGTTTCTGGAAACCTTCGTCTGGCTCGCGAAGCTGGAAAACTTCCGGCTCACGGCCGAGAAACTGCACACGACGCAGGCCGCCGTGTCGAGCCGCATCGCCTCGCTCGAGGAAGCATTCGACGTGCGCCTGTTCGACCGCAACACGCGCTCGGCCACGCTCACGCCCGCGGGCCGGCGCATGCTGGCCTACGCGGAGCGGATCGTGCGGCTCGACGGCGAAATGCGGCGCGACATCGATGCGGCGAGCGACGCCGGCCTGATCCGGATCGGCGTGATCGAATCGATCGTGCACAGCTGGTTCCCCGCGCTGATGGCGCAACTGCGCGAGCGCTATCCGCGCCTCGACGTCGAGATCACGAGCGACACGACGCTGCACCTGATCCGGCTGCTCAGCACCGACGGCGTCGACCTGATCCTGCAGACCGATCCGGTGCCGGGCCCGGACTTCACGAACCTGCCGCTGGGCGAATTCCCGGTGCGCTGGGCCGCGAGCCCTCGCCTCGGGCTCGGCGGCCAGCCGCTCGACGTCGCGCGCCTGGCCGGGTTTCCGATCATCAGCTTCTCGCGCCACTCGGCGCCGCACGCGACGATCGAGCGGCTGTTCGCGGCGGTCGAACGGCCGGCCAGCATCAACTGCATCACGTCGGTCGCCGCGATGATCCGCCTCGTCGCCGACGGGCTCGGCGTGGCTGCGCTGCCGCCTGCGATCATCGGGCGCGAACTGCACGAAGGCACGCTCGAACTGCTCGACGTCGAACCGGAATTCCCGGCGCTGCCGCTCGTCGCGACGTACCGCAGCCAGGGGCTGCCGGTCGCCGCGCGCATCGCGGAACTCGCGAGCGAAGTCGCGCGTGCGACGGCGGCTGCCGCGAACCTCGCGAAGCCGGCCGCCGCCGATCGCGTCGACGCAACGCCCGCGCGCAGCGCAACCGCGACAAAGACGACTACGCGTGCGAAAACGAAGCCGAAGCGCACGACGAAAGCCGCCTCGTCTGCCGCGCCCGCTGCAAAACGCCCTCCGCGCCGCTCATAAGAAAACCTGTTCACCGCGAATTTGTTTTCTTGTTGGACGGGCGCGGGCCCTCTTCGGGACACTGGGGTTCCTGACATCCCCGTCACGAGGAACCCCGCGATGACCCGCCTTTCCCTTCCGCACGGCCAACTCTGCGTCTGGACGGATATCGACCCCGCGCACGAAGCCGATTTCAACGCGTGGTACGACCGCGAGCACATGCAGGAGCGTGTCGCGATTCCCGGCTTCACGCATGCGCGGCGGTTTCGCGCGACCGACGGCGGTCCGCGCCGATACCTCGCACTGTATGTGACGGACGCGCTCGACGTGTTCCACGGCGATGCGTACCGGCGCGCATTCACGCAGCAGACCGCGTGGTCGCTCGCGAACTTCGAACGCATGACGGGCACGCAGCGGCGCGTCGGCGAGCTGACGATCGAGGCCGGCGACGGCGAAGGCGCGCATCTCGCGCTGTTCGTGCTGCCGCCGGATCGCATCGACGTGCCGCAACTGCGCGAGCGTTTCGACGCTGCGCTGCAAGAACCGGGCATCCACGCCGCGCGGCTCTTCCGCACGTCACCGGACCTGTCCGCGCCGATCGGCGCCGCGGCAGCCGCCCGTCCGGCCGCCGATGCGCTGGTGCTGATCGAAGGCAGCGACGCAGCCGCCACGCGCCGCGTGGCCGCCACGCTCGCCGCACACGACGACGTGCGCACCTTCGACCTGCTGTGGCGCGCCGCCGCACCGCTGCCCGCCCGGCGACGCGAAACCGAACCGGCCGCCGCTGCCGCGCTGCCAGCCTGAACGCTCGACGCCGACACCCACGCCGGCCCCGCGCTTCACCCCGTCACCCGTCACGACCTGCCCGATACCATGAGCACTCTCGCCCAGCCCGCCGCCCACGCGCCCCGCCGTGTCCGCAACAGCCGACTCGCGACCGCGAGCATGATCGGCACGTCGCTCGAGTGGTACGACTTCACGATCTACAACACGCTCGCCGCGCTCGTTTTCAACCACCTGTTCTTCCCGTCGGTCGATCCGCTGGCCGGCACGATCCTCGCATTCTCGACCTATGCGGTCGGCTACGTGTCGCGCCCGCTCGGCGGCTTCGTGTTCGGCAACCTCGGCGACCGCATCGGCCGCCGCGCGGTGCTGATGCTCACGCTCGTGCTGATGGGCGTGACGACCGCGCTGATGGGCGCGCTGCCGACCTATGCGCAGGCCGGCATCCTGAGCCCGATCCTGCTCGTCGCGCTGCGTTTCGTGCAGGGCGTCGCGCTCGGCGGCGAATGGGCCGGCGCGGTGCTGCTGTCGGTCGAGCACGGCGACCAGAAACGACGCGGGCTGTCCGCGTCGTGGACGCAGATCGGCCCGTCGTTCGGCACGCTGCTCGGCACCGGCTGCATCGCGCTCGTCACGCTGTCGACCACGTCCGACAATTTCCTGTCGTGGGGCTGGCGCGTGCCGTTCGCGGCCAGCGCGCTGCTCGTCGCGTTCGGCTTCTGGGTGCGTCGCGGCGTCGACGAAACGCCGCAGTTCGAGCAGCTCGCCGAATCGCACGCGACCGCCGAAGTACCCGTCGCCGACGTGCTGAAGTACCACTGGAAGCGCCTGCTGATCGCGGGCGGCTCGCGAATCGGTTCGGATGTGCTGTATGCGCTGATCGTCGTGTTCACGCTGACCTACGTGACGACCGTGCTGCACCTGTCGCGCCCCGTCGCGCTGACGGCCGTGATGATCGGCACCGCGTGCAACGCGCTCGCGGTGCCGTTCTTCGGCGCGCTGTCGGATCGTTTCGGCCGCCGGCCCGTGTATCTCGTCGGCGCAATGGCCGGGATCGTGTGGGCGTTCGTGTTTTTCACGCTGCTCGATTCGGCGCGCCCGGCGGCGATCGTCGCGGCCGTCGCGATCGGCCTCGTGATCCATGCGGTGATGTACGGCCCGCAGGGCGCATTCGTGACCGAACAGTTCCCGACGCGCGTGCGCTATGCGGGTTCGTCGCTCGCGTACACGCTCGCCGGCATCGTCGGCGGCGGCTTCGCGCCGCTCGTGATCGCCGCGCTGTTCCGGCAGACGGGCACGACGACCGCCGTGTCGCTGTACGTCACCGCCGCGCTCGTCGTCACGTCGATCGCGCTCGTCGCCGCGCGCGAGACCGCGCACCGGCCGCTCGAGGATTGAGCGTCGCCGCGAGCCGAATCGTTCCTTCGCACTTCAAACGGATATTCGCATGCCCACCCTGTCGTTCAACGTGATTTCCCTGCAACGCGCGCCGGCCGCCGTCGACGTCGACGTCGAGCGCGTCGTGATCGCCGGCTGGGCCGGCCGCGACCCGGCCGCGATCCGCGCGCACATCGACGAGCTCGCGGCGCTCGGCGTCGCGCCGCCATCGACCACGCCGTGCTTCTATCGCGTGTCGTCGGCGCTGCTCACGCAGGCGCCGTCGATCGGCGTGCTCGGCGCGCGCTCGGGCGGCGAGATCGAATGCGTGCTGGTCGACAGCCCGGCCGGCACGCTGGTCACGGTCGGCTCCGATCACACGGATCGCGAAGTCGAGGCGTACGGCGTCGCCGTGTCGAAGCAGGTGTGCGCGAAGCCGCTCGGCCGCGACGCGTGGCGCCATGCGGAGGTCGCCGATCACTGGGATGCGCTCGAGATGCGTTCGTGGCTGATTACGCGCGACGGCGAGCGAATCGTGTACCAGCACGGCGCGGTCAGCGGCCTGCTCGCCCCCGACGCGCTGTGGCAGCGGTTCGGCGATCGCCGCGCGATGCCCGCGCGCTGCGCGATGTTTGGCGGCACGGTCGCCGTGCACGGCACGATCGCGACGATGGGTGACGGCGATGCGTTCGAGATGGAGCTGCACGATCCGGTGCTCGGACGCAGTCTCGCGCATCGTTATGCGGTCGAGGCGTTGCCGGTCGTGGCTTGACGGCGAGCGGAAAACCGCACGGGACGCGGGCACCACGGCTGTCGGTCGTGACGCCTGTTCCTACCTGTACGACTCAAAGCAGTGATAGTCCGGGAAGTTGAACTGCGAGTTGCCGCAGTACAGCACACCGGCCAGGTTGGTACACCCGCTCAATGTGAACATGATTGCTCCCGCAACCGACGCTTTCCAGCCAACATGCAACATCTCGCCCCCGTTTCCCGTTGATCGACGTTGGCGACATGATGCTCATCGGATGCATGCGGGTATGTGGAAAATTGTTGTCCCGCGGGTGCTTCGATTCTGTCTGACGCCCTCCGGTGTCGGGCATGGCCCGATGCACCGGAAAGCGGTCGAGGTGCATGGCTGCGCCTGGCGCAGAAAATGACGGCGACGCAACGCGCACGCGCCGCCGCCCGTCACGCCTTGAACGTGATCCACGGTTTCAGCCGGACCGCACTGCGGATCAGCCCGGCCTGCTCCTGCGCGTCGATCACCGGCCCGATCGGCTTGTAGGCGTCCGGCGCCTCCTCGATCCGGCGTTCGTCGCGCAACGTCACGCATCGCCATGTACCGGGCGCCTGCTCGGCACGCATCCTTCGCAACGCCTGACGGCGCACGCCCCGGCCCGCGCCGTGGCTGCATGACCACAGCCAGTCGGGATGGCCGAGCCCGGTGGCCAGAAACGACGCGTCGCCCATCGAGCCGGGAATCAGCGCGAGATCGCCATCGCGCGCGGGTGTCGCGCCCTTGCGGTGGATGTTCATGCCGTTCTCGCGCAGCACGACATTGTGCGGCACATCGACCACGAGCGCCGAACCGGTCGCGCCGGTCAGTTCCGCCAGCTCCTTGCGCACCATTTCCGCGAGGACGACGCGGTTCAGCCATGCATAGCGCGCGGCCGTGCCCATCGCGACGAGGTATTCGCGCGCCAGTTCGCCGGACAGACCGTACAGGCCGCTCTCCGGATGCCTGACGCCGGCCGGCCATGCGGCACGCGCGCGATCCATCCAGCGCCGCCCGACGTAGAAGCCGACATCGCGCGAGCCGCTGTGAATCATCACGACGACATCGTCCTTCGCGATCCCGGCGCGGTACGCCACATGCCGGTCGAACACCGCGTCGACGATCTGGAGTTCGACGAAATGGTTGCCCGAGCCCGGCGTACCCAGGCTCGGGTCGCGAAACATGTCGCGCGAGCCGACGTGCGCGTCCGGCGCATACTTCGCGCTGCCGTCGAACCCGGCGAGACCGATGCACGACGACAGTTCAGCGGCCAGCCGGTCGCGGTCGACCTGCTGCCACAGCCCCTGCCGCGCCACGCGGTCGATGAATGCCGCCGGGCCCGCGTCGAACAGCGCGCGAAATGCGTCGCCACCGACCGGCACGTCCCGGCGATCCGCGAGAATCGCACGGGTCAGCCGCTCGACGAGCGCCGCTTCGAATGGTGCGAGGGCCGAGCGCTTGAGACCCGTCGTGACGAGGCGCATCCCGCAGTTGATGTCGGTGCCGATCGCGGCCGGAATCACGAACGCGTCGTCGGTCGCGACGATCGAGCCGACCGGCGCGACGCCGCCCGGATGGAAATCGGGCGTCGCGCATGCCTTGCAGACGCCGTGGTGGCCATCAGGCGACCTGACCGCGGCGAACGCGAGCAGTTGCTGCACGGCCTTCTCCTCGAGCGGGAGCGAATCGGGCAGCAGCACGGAAGCCTGCGACTGTTCATTGCGCAAATGGTAGATGCCGGCCTGATGGTCGACATGGATGCCTTGCCGCTGCAAGGCTTTTTTCAGACGAGGGAAAGTAGACATCGCTGCTGGAAATGAAAAAGGTACGACGCGACCTCCGGCATTCCGGCGGTCGTGGGTACCTTCCTGCAGCAGCGTCGAGGAAGGAAGCGCGGATCATAGCAGAGCCGCGCGACATCCGCGACGACCGTTGCTCACCCGAGACACCCGAGCCCCGCCAGCGTCGCCTCCACCGCCGTCTCGAGCGGCGTCACCGGCTCGCGGCCGAGCACCGCGGTCACACGCGCGTTGTCCATCCGGATCGGTTCGCGCCACAGGTAACGCATCTCGAGCAATTCGCGCATCGTCGTGACGAACGGCGCGGCCACCCACACGAGCCACCACGGGAAATCGCGCAGCGCCGGCCGCATGCCGTGCCGTTGCGCGACGCGTTGCACGGCCTGCGCCATCTGCATGCCGTCTTCATCCCAATGCCCGCCCAGATGAAAACGCGCGAACGGCTCCAGCGTCTGGCGGCGCTCGATCAGCTCGAGCATCGTGCGGGCCACGTCCGGCACATACGACCATTGATGGCCGACGCCGCGGCTCGGCACGCTGATGGCCGAAACGGGCCGCCCCGGCTTGATCAGCCCCTGCGAGAACCAGCTGTTGCCGAGCTGCGGTCCGAAGAAATCACCGGCACGCACGACGATCGAACGCACGCCGTGCACGCTGGCGTCCTGCAGCCGGCGCTCCAGTTCGACGCGGATCGCGCCCTTGCGCGTCGCCGGATGCTGCGGCGCATCTTCCCGCAGCACCGGAAACGCATCGACGCCGAAGTTGTAGACCGTGCCCGGCAGCACGACGGTGGCCTGCACGGTCCGGGCCGCCGCGATCGTGTTGTCGATCATCGGCAGCACCTGCGTCGCCCAGTTCCGGTATCCGGGCGGGTTCACCGCATGCACGATCACGCTGCAGCCGCGCGCGGCGCGCACCACCGCAGCGCGATCCAGCGCGTCGCCGCGCACCCATGCGATGCCGTCGCGCTCCACGACCTCGGCATCGAGCCCGCGCTTGAGCGCGCGCACCTGCCAGCCCGCATCGCGCAACTGCCGCGCGACTTCCCCGCCGATCCCGCCGCTCGCGCCCAGCACGAGTGCCTGCCGTTGCGTCCCGCCTGCATTTGACAACATTGCCGCTCTCCTTGAATGGCGCCATCACGACACGCATTCTGGCGCGCCGGCCGCTATCAAGGAATTGCCGAACCCGTCGGATCTGCTATACATTTATGCATGACCACCGATCTGAACTGGGAACGCTACCGCACCTTCCTCGCGGTGCTGACGGAAGGCTCGCTGTCCGGCGCGGCGCGCGCGCTCGGCATTACGCAGCCGACGGCCGGCCGCCATGTCGCGGCGCTCGAAGCCGCGTTCGGCCAGACGCTGTTCACGCGTTCGCCGTCGGGCCTGCTGCCGACCGAGGCCGCGCTCGCGCTGCGCGGCCATGCGGAGGCGCTGCGCAGCGCGGCGGCGGCGTTCGAGCGCGCGGCGGCCAGCCACGGCGCCGGCGTGCGCGGCATCGTGCGGATCTCGGCCAGCGACGTGATCGCCGTCGAGGTGCTGCCGCCGATGCTCGCGCAGCTTCGGCGCGACCATCCGGGGCTCGTGATCGAACTGGTGCCGACGGACCGCATCCAGGACGTGCTGAAACGCGAGGCCGACATCGCGGTCCGAATGGCGCCGCCCACGCAGGACGCGCTCGTCGCGCGACGCGTCGGCGACATCGAGGTCGGGCTTTATGCGCGCGACGATTACCTGGCGCACCACGGCGCGCCCGTGACGAGCGACGCGCTCGCGCATCACGCGCTGATCGGCTTCGACACGGTCACGCCGTTCATCCGCTCGGCGGCGCGTGGCATGCCGCTCTGGAAGCGCGAAGCGTTCGCGCTGCGCACCGACAGCAATCTCGCGCAGCTCGCGATGATCCGCGCCGGCTACGGGATCGGCTTCTGCCAGACGGCGCTCGCGAAACGCGACGCGCGGCTCGTGCGCGTGCTGCCCGACGGGCCGGCGATGCGGCTGGAAACCTGGGTCGTGATGCACGAAGACCTGCGGACGAGCCCGCGCTGCCGCGCCGTGTTCGATGCACTGGCCAACGGGCTGCGTGCGTATGCGGACGGTGAGGTCACCGAGTAGAAAGCCGTGGGCACGAATAGCGCGGCCGCGCGCTATTCGTAGATTTTCCCGGCGAACAGGATATCGGCGATGCGCCGCCAAGGATTGTCGGGCACGTCATAGAAGCGCAGCCCCTCTTCCGACGCCTCCGCCCAGTCGATCATCGCTTCCAGGTATTCGCCGATCGAACGGTTTTCCCAGCCGAGCACCGCGTGCGCGTACGGCGACAGCGGCGAGTCGGCCTCGAGCTGCCGCTCCGTATGCCAGTCATGGCCGAGCACGCGCAGGAAGTGGATCAGCGAACGCTCATCGACCACGCGCTCCAGCGCATCCTGCAGCTTCGCGGCCATCTCGCGCTTCAGTTCGTCGTTCATGCCTGTGCCCCTTGGCGCGTCTCTCGATGACGCGCCGCCGCGTGTCGCGCGGCATGGTTTTACATCAGCAGTTGACGCGACAGCACCTCGCGCGCCTGGGTGACGGTCTCGCGCTCGCCCGGCAGCGGCGGCGTCAACGAAAACACCGCGTCCGGCAGCGGCGGCAGCCGGTATTTGGTGCCGAGCCGCATCAGGCCGTCGCCGATCGCCGACGCGCACAGGCAGCCGACCCCAAGCCCCGCCGCGAGCATCGACTGCAACCCCGCGACACCCGACGCGCTGTGCACGAGCACGTACGGCGTGTGCTGCTCGTCGAGCGAGCGCACCGCGACCTGATGCATCATGCAGTCGTCCGGCAGCAGCACCAGCGGCAGCGGCTCGGGCAATTGCTCGGCGAGCGCCGGCGACGCGACCCACGACAGCGGTTCGCGCCGCAGCACCCAGCGCGTGTCGGCCGACACCGGCCGGAACGGCCCGCTCGACATGTTCATCACCACGCCGAGATCGACCTGCCCGCGCGCGTGCGCCGCTTCGATCTCCGCGCTCTTCATCGCGCTCACGTGCAGGCTCAACTGCGGGTAGCACTCGCGCAGCCGCGCCAGCATGCCCGCCACTTCATTCGTGCGGTAGTAGTCGGTGATCGCGACGCGCAACTCGCCCTTGATCGCCTGCCCGCGCAGCTCGTCGAACGCGGCCTCGTTCAGCGCGACGATGCGCCGCGCGTGCTGCAGCAGCCGCGAGCCGGCCGGCGTCGGCTCGACGCCGCGCTTGCTGCGCACGAACAACGGCACGCCGGCGCGCGATTCGAGCTTGCGCACCTGCTCGCTGACCGTCGATTGCGACAGGTGCAGCAGCGGCGCGGCGGCCGTCAGGCTGCCGGCGTCCGCGACCGCCGCGAAAGTGCGCAATTGGTCCAGGTCGAAACCGCGCATCGCCACCCTCCATCCATCGAATAACCCGATGGATGCTACCACTCTTTCCCGCTTTTCCGAATTATGGGCGATGGCCAGAATAAGGAGTCAACGGCCTGCTTGCGTCGATCGCCTATCGGGCCCTCATTCTTTGGATCTGCTTTCATCATGACGAACCACACCCTCGCCCCCTGCGCGCCGGCCGGCGCGGCTGCCGCGGCGACGCCGCGCAGCCATCACGGCTGGGCGCTCGTGGTCCTGCTGGTCGGCGCCATTCTGCCGCCGCTCGACTACTTCATCGTGAACCTCGCGCTGCCGGCCATTCGCGACGGCATTGGCGCGCGCCAGGCCGAGTTGCAGCTCGTCGTGTCAGCCTATGCGTGCGCGAACGCGGTCGTGCAGATCACCGGCGGACGCCTCGGCGACCTGTACGGTCGCAAGCGCATGTTCATGATCGGCATGGCCGGCTTCGTGCTCGCGTCGACGCTGTGCGGGCTCGCCGGCAACGGCACGGTGCTGGTCGGCGGCCGCGTGCTGCAGGGCCTGTTCGCCGCGATCCTCGCGCCGCAGGTGCTCGCGACGATCCGCAGCGTATTCAGCCCGCAGGAACAGGTGCGCGTGATGGGCTTCTACGGGTTCGCGTTCGGCCTCGCGGCCGTGATCGGCCAGCTCGGCGGCGGCGCGCTGATCAGCCTGCATCCGTTCGGGCTCGGCTGGCGCGCGATCTTTCTCGTCAATCTGCCGATCGGCATCCTGGCGCTGATCGGCAGCTGGCGCTTCATCCCGGAAAACCGCGCACCGCGCGGCCAGCGCATCGACGTGCCGGGCACGGTGCTGATGTCGCTGTTCCTGCTGATGATCGTGTACCCGCTCACGCACGGTCGGGAAGCCGGCTGGCCGCTGTGGATGATCGCGTGCGGCATCGGCGCGCTGCCGATGCTCGGCGCGCTGCTGGCGGTCGAAGCGCGCCGGCTCGCGCGCGGCCACGATCCGCTGCTCGACGTACGGCTGTTCCGCAACCCGGTCGTCGCGCTCGGGCTCCTGCTCGCGTTCCTGTTCTACATGCTGAGCGCGTTCTTCCTGAGCTACGGGATCTATCTGCAGGGCTGCCTGAACTGGTCGCCGCTCGCGTCCGGCTTCGCGATCCTGCCGCTCGGGCTCGGCTTCCTCGCGAGCCCGCTGCTGACGACGCGCCTCGTCGCCCGCTTCGGCGGGTATCGCGTGCTCACGCTCGGCTTCGCGATGCTCGCGGCCGGCGTCGCGAGCGCCGCCGCGCTGGCCCGCGACGGCGCGCCGGGGCCCGGCTTCTATGCGGGCATCGCGGCGATCGGCATCGGGCAAGGGCTCGTGCTGCCGTCGGTCGTGCGGATCGTGCTCGCGGAAGTCGACGCGGCCCGCGCGGGCGTCGCGTCGGGGATGGTCAGCGCGATGCTGCAGATCGGCGCGGCGGTCGGCGCCGCGACGATCGGCGGCGTGTTCTTCGCGCGCCTCGGCGTGCATCCGGCCGCGCTCGACTACGTGCAGGGGTTCAGGGCGTCGATGTTCACGCTGACGATCGTGTTGGTGGGCTGCATTGCATTGTCGATGGCGCTCGGGCCGATGCATCGGCGGCTGCATGCGGATGCGTGACGCCTGACGCGTGACGGAATTGGCCTCGTCAGTCCGACGTCGGCGACAGATGCGGTGCATGCAACGCATGGCCGCTCGCCGGCGTCCGGTTTATTTGCGATGCTCGCGCTGTGCCTGCCGCGCCTCCCATTCGGCCAGTTCGACGCGATAGCGCGCGAGCGCTTCGTCGTACAGATCGAAGACGCACGGCGAGCAGCCGCTGTTGCAGCAGTCTTCCAGTTCGGGTTGGATGGGCGGGGTCGGACGGGGATCGTCGATGGACGGATCTCCTGAAACTGGGTTCGGCACGGCGTGGTCCGGTAATGTGGAGTGCTCAGTATAGGGCGATCCGGGCCGCCGCCGCTTTCGGCAGGCCGGGCCGGCCGACGATGAACGCGTCCGTCACTGCGCGATCGCCGAGCCCGCCCGCTTGCTCGCCTACTTCGCCGGCGCGCCCGGCTTCACCGCCGCCGGCTTGTCGGCCAGCGGCTGCCACGCGGCGCCGAGCGAATACCAGTCGACGCGGCGCGTGAGCGTCATGATGCCGGCGAGGATCGCGAACAGCAGCAGCGAACCGAGCATCAGCGCATTGTCTTCCGACAGCAGCAGCCCGTAGAGCGCCGCGTACAGCATCGCGAGCAGCGCCGTGAACGTCGCGCCGCGCTTCACGCTGTGCAGCACGAACGACAGGTAGAAGCCCAGCAGCCCGATGCATGCGCCGCTCGCCGCGAGATACGCATAGCCGAACGCAATATGCTCGGACAGGCTCAGCAGCAGCAGGAAGAACAGCGCGAGCGACAGGCCGACCAGCGTGTACTGGATCGGGTGAATGCGCAGCCGCTTCACGAGCTCGTACATGAAGAAGCTCGCGAACGTGAGCATCACGAACAACGCGCCGTATTTCGTCGCGCGCTCGGCCTGCAGATAGACGTTCACGGGCTCGATCACCGATACCGACGCCATCTCGATCTCGCCGTCGCCGGTGCCGGACGCCACTTGCTCGCGCGCCTTCGTGTTGAACGACGTCACGTGCCAGTTGCCGACGAAGCCGCGCGCGTCGATCGTGCGGTCGGCCGGCAGGAATTCGCCGCCGAAGCTCGGATGCGGCCACGTCGATTTCAGCGAGAAGTCGTTCTGGTCGCCCACCGGCGCGAACGCGACCGATTCGGCGCCCGCGAGCGGCAGGCCGATGCTGAACGGCACGACCGTCGCGCCTGCGTTTGCGTCCGCCAGCGCCGCGAGATCGACATTCGCATGCACGCCCTGGCGCAGGCTCTCGAGCCGCGTGCCCTGCTCCACGTCGATCCGCTTGCCGCCGATGCGCAGGTCGGGCTGCGCCTTCAACCCGCGAAGGTCGCCGATGCCGAGTGCGACATACGCACCGTCGATCTTGAAGCTCACGTGCCCGTCGGCCTGCGGCAGCTTCTTCAGGTCCGGCAGCGGCAGCGTGCCCGTCATCCGGCTGTCGAGCCCGTACACGAGCGCCTTGTGGATGCCGCGATAGCGCACGCTGACCGACAGCGTGCCGTCGACGTTCAGCGTCTTCGGAAACACGAGCAGCCGTTTCGTCTCGCTTTTCAGGCTGGTTTTCGCCTTGCCGCCGGCGCGCACGTCGTCGCTCACGCGCGTGACTTCCGTGTAACGGACAACGAGCACCGGTCCCGTCACCGTCTGCGGCCCCGCGTAGCTCGCCCAGATGCTCTGCAGCGCGTTCTGCCGATAGTCGGCGCGTTCCCGCACGATGCTCTGGACCATCTGCAGCGGGATCAGGATCGCCAGCGCGAGAAACGCGGTGATCATGGACTTGAACAACAGGACTCGATTCATTGCTGGCAGGTACCGGAGTGGAAGGTACGGTCAGCATGCGCGGCCCCGGTGAAGGGCGATTGAAGCCGGCGTGAAGCGAATGTGTGGCGAACGTGAAGCGCGCGGTCAGGCCGCCGACGGCAGCGTGAGCGTCGCGCACGCGCCGCCTTCCGCACGGTTCGCGAGCGCGACCTGGCCGTGGTGCAGCATCGCGACCTCGCGGACGAAACACAGCCCGAGGCCCGTGCTGCGATCCTGCCCGTCGGGACGCGGCAGCGAATAGAAGCGTTCGAACACGCGCGACAGCGCATAGTCGGGCACGCCGGGGCCGTCGTCGGCGACGCGCACGACCGCGACGTGTGCCCTGCCCGCCGGCTGCCGCTCGAGCGCGATCCGGATCGTGCTGCCCTGCGGCGCGAAATCCAGCGCGTTGTCGAGCAGGTTGCCGAGCGCCTGCCGCAGCAGGAACGGATCGCCGTCGACGACCGGCGCATCGGCTCCCTCGGCCGCATCGTTCGCGTCGATCCGCAGGCTCACGCCGCGCTGCCGCGCGCGCGGTTCGATATCGTCGACGAGTTGTTCGAGCACCGGCCGCAACGCGACCGGCTCGTGCACCGACAGCCGCTGCTTCTGCTCGACCTCGGCCAGCGCGAGCAGCTTGCGGATCATCTGCTCGAGGCGGCCGGCCTGGCGGCGGATGTTCTCGGTGAAGCGGCGGCGGTTCGCGACCGGCATGTCTTCCTGCAACAGCTCGGCCGCGCCGCTGATCGCGGCCAGCGGGCTCTTCATCTCGTGCGTGAGCGTGTGGATGTAGGTTTCGACGTACTGCCGGTCTTCCAGCCGCTGATGCATGCTTTCGACCGCGCGCCCGAGTTCGGCCAGCTCGTTCGCGCCCTGCAGCGGCATCGACGCGCGCTCGCCGGCCGCGATCGCGCGCGCATAGCGCTGCAGGCGCCGCAGCCCGAGCACCAGCCACCACGTGCACGCGGCGCCGATCAGGATCGCGCCGCCCATCAGCAACGCGCCGTACAGCATGATCTTGCGCTGGCTGCGCGCGATGAACGGCGCGACCGTCTGGTTCGGCTTCGCGATCGTCAGCACGCCGATGATCTCGTTGCCGCGCCGGATCGGCGCCGCCACGTGCATCACGGTGCTGCTGTCGTCGTTCGGATCGCTGCGCGTGCTGCGCGCGCCGTATTCGCCGCGCAGCGTCCGGTACACGTCGTTCCAGCGCGAATAGTCCTGCCCGACCGCGCTGCCGGACGAGTCGTAGCGGACGATGCCGTGCGCGTCGGTGATGTAGAGACGGTAGCCGATCGCGTTCTTCTGGATGCCCCACACGTTGGCGCTAACCGAGCGCTCGTGCAGTTTCCCAAGCTGCCGTGCGAATGTGCCGTCGGCGATATGGCCGTTCGCCATGTCGTCGGCCGCCAGCGTCGCCAGCACCTGCGCGGTATCGACGAGCGTGTCCTCCATCGCTTCGCGCACGCCGGGCTTCACCTCCTGCACGAATACGCGCAGCGTGATCAGCGCGGCCAGGCCGACGATCAGGAAAAAGCCGAAGAAGATGCGCAGGCCGATATGCATGGGCGGTGCCGGTCGTTACGGTTGCAGCGAATAACCCATTCCGCGATGCGTGCGGATCGGGTCGCGCTCGGGATCGATCGCGCGCAGCTTGGCGCGCAGCGTCTTGATGTGCGTGTCGACCGTGCGGTCGGCCGAATCGAGCGCCTCGTGCCACACGAGATCCATCAATTGTTCGCGCGAGTAGATGCGGCCCGGATGCCGGACCAGCAACGCGAGCAGTCCGAATTCGTAGCGCGTGAGGTCCAGCGCGTGGCCGAGCCACGCCACGCGCGCGCCGTCGGCATCGAGCGTGAAGCCGGCGGCGACCGGTGCAGGCGCGTCGGCCGGCGCGGGTGCGGGCGCCGGCTCCGGTGTGGCCGCCCGGCGGAAGCGGCGCAGGATCACGCGCACCCGTGCGGCCAGCTCGCGCGGCGAAAACGGCTTGACGACGTAATCGTCGGCGCCGATCTCGAGCCCGACGATCCGGTCGATCTCGTCGTGCCGCGCGGTCAGGAAAATCACCGGAATATCGGTGAACGTGCGCAGCCGCCGGCATACCTCGAAGCCGCTGAGGTCCGGCAAGCCGACGTCGAGCACCACGAGATCCACACGCGTGTCGCGCAGGCGGTCGAGCGCCGCCTGCCCGAGCGTGCAGTGGACGGTCTGCATGCCGTCGGTGCCGAGGGCATAGACGATCGTGTCCGCGATCGCCTGTTCGTCTTCGACGATCAGGATGGTGGGCTGAGTCATGGTGTCGGGTTCGGTCTCGGGTCCGGGTCGCGCAATCCGGTGCGACATTGTACGCACGGCCGGCCCCGGCGAGCCCTGCCCGCAGCGCACTACGCGACGCGGCCGCTCACCGGAATCGACGCACCGGTGATCGCCTGCGCGTCGGCCGACAGCAGGAATCCGATCGTCGCCGCGAGCTGTTCGGGCCGGACCCAGCGCGAGAAGTCGGCGTCGGGCATGTCCTTGCGGTTCGGCGGCGTGTCGATGATGCTCGGCAGCAGCGCGTTCACGGTCACGCCGCGATCGAGCAGTTCCGCCGCCAACGCCTCGGTGAGCCGCGCGACGCCCGCCTTCGCGGCCGCATACGCGCCCATTCCCGCGCCGGCCTTGAACGCCGCGCCCGCGCCGATGTTGACGATGCGGCCGGCCTGGCTCGCGACCAGGTACGGCAGTGCGGCCTTCGACGCGTTCAGCGCTGTCTTCACGTTCAGTTCATACATGCGGTCCCACGTGGCGGCATCGCCGTCGGCGATCGTCTGCCACACGAATGCGCCCGCGATGTTCAGCAGCGCGTCGACCCGGCCGAATTCGCGGTTGACCGCGTCGAGCGCCTGCACGGCGGCCTGCGGATCGACGAGATCGATGCCGCCGATGCGCAGCGCATCGGCCGGCACGCCGGGCAGCGCCTGCGCCGCCGGGGCCGCGCCGCGGCCGATCAGCGCGACGCGTGCGCCGCGCTCGCCGAGCCACGCGGCCGTCGCGACGCCCAGATGACCGAAGCCGCCGGTAATCGCGACTGCCTTGCCTTTCAGGTCGTGTTCCATCGATGTGTTCTCCTGGATCGAGGGTAATGGGATGAAATGCCGACAGCGTAGCGCCGTTCACGCGTTCGTGCGCACGGGATGAGGGTGCGGTCGCGCGGTTCGTCCGTCGGTGGACCGCGGCTGGCCGGGAGGGAGGGAGCTCGGCGAAAGGTCGACGGGAAGCTGGCGGCCATTCGGCGGCGGCATCGCGAAACAGAGCGCGACCTATCCGTCGCGAGACGGTGCGATGCCTGCGCGAGTCGACGAGCACGCGGTCGGACGGCCGGGCATAATGCGCGATGCCCGGCACCCATGGCGCGCGGCAAGGCGGCCGGGCTGGCCTGCCCGAAGACCCGCGCCCATCACCGTCTCGCATCCCGAACCTCAACCCGTCCATCCCATGCAAGTACTCGTCATCGGAACCGGCAAGCTCGCCAACGAGTTGCTCGGCTCGCACAAGCTCGACCCGGCCAGCTGTCGCGTGACGCCGTGGTCGGACGCCACGCGAACCGACGCGCGGCGTAGCGACGCCCGCTCGATCGTCGTCCATGCCGGTTCCGGCCGCGAACTCGCCGCGGCGATCGCGTTCTGCCAGGCCACCGCGTCGCCGCTCGTCGAGTTGTCGACCGGCTCCGACCTCGAAACCGGGACGTACGGCTTTCCGGTCGTGCTGTGTCCGAACACGAACATCCTGATGCTCAAGTTCATGAGCATGCTGGAAACCAGCGGCCACCTGTTCCGCGACTGCGAGATCAGCGTGACCGAGTCGCATCAGGCCGGCAAGACGTCCGTCCCCGGCACGGCCGTCGGCATCGCCCGGTCGCTCGGCGTGCGGCCGGAAACCATTCGCTCCGTGCGCGACCCGGCTGCGCAGCGCAGCGAATTCGGCATCCCGGACGATCAGCTCGGCCGCCATGCGGTTCACCGGATACGCATCGACGATGGCGCATGCAGCCTCCAGTTCGAATCGCGCGTATCCGGCGATACGCCTTATGCGGATGGCGTATCGCGGATCGTCGAGGCCGTGCGGCAGCACGATCTCGAGCATCGTCGCTATTCGATCGTCGAATTCATCCGCAACGGCTGGTTGTAGTCGCGGCGCTGGCGTGCGGCACGGCCCCATGGCGTGGGCCGGCCTATGCCCGCAAATGCCCTCCTATGCCCTCCTATGCCCGCACGGCCCGCGGCCGCCGCCACGGCCGGCCTCGCTAGCTCACCGCTACCCGTCTCCCAGCACCGCCCCGCTCTCCGGCAACGTCGCGCCACCGTCGACGACGATCGTCTGCCCGGTGATGTACGCCGCGTCGGCCGACGCGAGAAACAGCATCGCGTTCGCGATATCCTCCGGCTCGCCCATCCGTGCCAGCGGAATGCCGCGCGCGATCTGCGCCGCGACCGACGCGTCGCCGAGATTGCCGGCCGCCGGCGTGCGGATCATCCCCGGTTCGACGCCGTTGACCGTCACGTTGCGGCGCGCGAGCTCCAGCGCCGCCGCCCGAATGAAGCCGTTCACGCCGGCCTTCGACGCCGCGTAATGCGCGAGCCCCGGATACGCGACGCGCGGCCCCGTCACCGACGACGTGACGAGCAGCCGCCCGGCCCCCGCGCGCTCGAATGCCGGCAACGCGGCCTGCGCAAGCCAGAACAGCGCCGACAGGTTGACCGACAGCGTCCGCTCGAGCGTCGGCTCGTCGATCTGCGCGAATGGCGTCAACGGAAAATACGCGGCATTGTGGATGACGACATCGAGCCGGCCGCCGTCGCGCTCGACTGCGGCGACGAGCGCATCCAGTTCGGCCCGGCTCGCGGCATCGACCCGGTACGCGCGTGCGTCGCCGCCCGCGCCGGCCAGCGCGTCGGCCTGCGCGGCGGCCGCATCGCCGTTCAGGTCGGCGACCGCGACGAACGCATCGGATTCCGCGAAACGGCGCGCGATCGCCGCGCCGATCCCTTGCGCGGCGCCCGTGACGAGCACGACGCGACCGCTGAAATCCGCACGCAAGCGGCCGCTGCCGAGCACGGCAGTCATCGCCGCGCCTCGTCGCCGAGCGGATGCACGGTTTCGTTCAGCACCTGCGCGTATGCGCCGATCTGGAAATTCGACAACGTGCCGAAATCGCTGCCCTGATAGCCGAAGATCTTGCCGTCGGTCTTGCGCTGCGCGAAGTCGATCAGCACGACGCCGAGCGTCGGCACCACATTCTCACGCCACACGAACAAGTAAAGCTCGTCTGCAATCCTGAAGTAATGACAGCGGTCGACATCGGCCAGCCCGCCTTCGACGCCCTGCAGGCACTGCCACGCGTAGAAATTCTCGTTCAGGTAGATGTGCTCGTAGCATTCGGTCGGGCTGTAGCGGTACATCGTCCGCTTGCCGATCAACTCGCGCGTGGGCGCATGCAGCGGCCCCGGCCGGGCGTGGCCGCCCAGCGTACCGTGTCGGAATTGCGCATCGACGGCCGTCAGCGGCAGCCCGTGCGCGACGCGCGTGAATGCATCGATGCGCGTGTCCGCTTCCGTCGGCAGCGTACCGACGACCGCCGTCCACACACCGGTGTCGAGATCGATCACGAGGCTCACCGACGTCGCCCGAGCGGTCGCATCGATGTAGTCGACGAAGTACAGCCCGTCGCGCAGCCGCGTCACGCGGCACGCCGCGCGGCCGCTCGTACCGGTCGCCGCATCGCGCCACTGCAGCGCGCCCGGCTCGAACGTATAGATACGCCACGCGCCCGATGCGTCGTCGAGCGTCAGCGTCCGCCCGACGAGTGCGTCGACGGGGGCGAGGACGTTCGCGTCCGGCGCGAAGCCGTCCGCGAGCGCACCCACCTGAATGAATACCGGATCCTGTCGTTCCACCTGCCCTCTCCCGCGCAGCTTCAGGCCCGGCGGGCCGTGTACGCTGCTCATGTGCACATGGTGCGGGCTGCGCGCGCCGCGCGGTATCCGCCAAACGGATGAAGGGCGCGCGGCGCCGGAACGCGCTAAAGTGCACGTGATCCGCGCCGCCACCGGCGCGAGGAGCGCACATGCACCGTGTCACCCACTACCGACGCACCGGCGAAGGCATCGAGACGATCAGCCTCGAATCCGATCGCGCATTTCCGCGCCACGCGCACGACGAATTCGGGGTCGGCGTGATCGTCAGCGGTGCGCACCGGTCGTGGAGCGGCCGCGGGCAGGTCGACGCGCAGGCCGGCGACACGATCATGGTCAACCCGGGCGAGATGCACGACGGTTCGCCGCTCGAGGCCGGCACCGGCCGGCGCTGGCGGATGCTGTACCTCGCGCCCGCGCTGGTCGCGGGCGTCGCGGCGGAAGAAGGCGTCGGCGGCGTCGAGCTCGCGCATCCGGCCGTGCGCGACGCGCGCCTCGCGGCCGCCGTCGGCCGGCTGCATGCACGCATCGTCGCAGGCGAAACCCAGCCGCTGGCCCGCGACGAAGCGCTCGTGATGCTCGTCGCCGGTTTGCTTGCCCGGCACGCAAACCGCACGCTGCCGGCGGCCGGCGTCGCACCGGCGGTCCGCGTCGCCCGCGAGCGGCTCGACGCGGCGCCGGCCGCACCCGTGTCGCTCGCCGAGCTGGCCGACCTGAGCGGCGTCAGCCGCTTCCAGTTGCTGCGCGGCTTCGCGCGCGAGCTCGGCATCACGCCGCATGCCTATCTGGTTCAGTCGCGCACGCGGCGCGCGCGCGCGTTGCTGGCCAGCGGTTTGCCGATCGCCGATGCCGCGGCTGAAGCCGGCTTCGCCGATCAGAGCCACCTGACGCGCGCGTTCGCGCGCCAGTTCGGGATCACGCCGGGGCGGTTCACGCAGGCGGGTTAAGTCGCGCTGTCGCCCGCGCCGCGCGAGGCCGCCGGGCGCACTTCATTCGAAATACGGTTGCCACCTCGACGGCGGCCGCGCCCCATTGCGTCCGGACATGTCGACGGCGCACCGTATTCAACGCCTCCCTCTGCTGCAATTTCGTTCAAGACGCCCCGTGCCCGGTACGCGACGATGCGGCGCATGAAGACACGACTGATTGGTTATCTCTATCTCGCCGCCGCGATGGCGGGCGTCGGCAGCACCGTCATCGCGAGCCGTCTCGCGGCCGGCGGCCTGTCGCCATTCGCGGCCACCGCGCTGCGCTTCCTGATCGCGACCCCGCTGCTGTTCGCGCTGATGCGCGCGCAGCGCATGCGCTGGCCGCGCATTTGCGCACGCGACGCCGTGCTGCTCGTCATCCAGGCGGCGGCGGGCGGCGTCGGCTATACGGTGCTGCTGATCAGCGGGACGAAGCTGTCGTCGCCGCTCGATGCGGGCGTGATGCTCGGCACGCTGCCGGCCATGTCGACGTTGATCGCGGCCGTCGTGCTGCACGAGCGGCAGACGCCGCGCGACTGGCTGGCCGCCGCGCTCGCCACCGCCGGTGTGCTGTTCGTCACGTTCGCGCCGGGCCATGCGATGCCATCGCTGCAGACGCTTGCCGGCGATGCGCTGGTACTGGCGGCCGTCGCATGCGAAGCGGTTTTCATCCTGCTCAACCGGCGGCTTGCCGCGCCGTTGCCGCCGCTTGCGCTTTCCACCGCGATGTCGGGCCTCGGCTTCGTGCTCGCACTCGTGCCGGCCGCGTTCGAATGGCGCGCGGTGGCGAGCGGCTGGACCGTCGGCGCCGTGTCGGCGATCGCGTACTACGCGCTGATCCCGACCGTGCTCGGCTACCTGTGCTGGTATGCGGGTTCGGCGCGCACGAGCGGCACCGAGGCCGCCCTGTTCACCGCGGTCGCGCCGGTTTCGGCCGTGCTGTTCGCGGTCGCGCTGTTCGGCGAAGCGCTGACCGGCACGCGTGTCGCCGGCATCGCGCTCGTCGTCGCCGGCATGCTGGTCGGCGCGACGCGACGGCGCGAGCCGCCCGCCGAATCACGCACGACGATCGCTGCGCGAACCGCCATCGACTGACTCGCGCTCATCGCGTCCCGGCGGAAACGGCGGCGGCGCCCTGCCGTCGCATCGCCTGCCGCTCCCCGCCTTCGCCACGATGCAGCCGGCGACTGTAGGAATGTGTCCGCGCTCCGCAAAACCGTTGCGCACGGCTGCGCGAGATGCAATATTCGCGTGGCCGGCCCCTTTGACCACCCTCGAACAACAATCCGCCAAGCAATGAACAGGAAGGAAGCCAAAACGAGCATCGCGGTGCTGCTGTCCGCAGGAACGAGGAAGGCCGACGCGCTGGCCGAACTGTCCGGACAGGGGCTCAAGGATCGCGTGCTCGCGCACCTGATCGCGTCGCGCCCGGACCCCGAACGCTGCCGCAAGAACAAGGTGCACGTCCGGATCCTGATCGCGCTCGGCATCGCCCAACTGGTCATCAGCCTGATGCTTGCGTACTACTTCTTCGCATCCGGCGCCGGCACCGTCCTCGTCACCGTATTCCTCGCGTTGACCGTGCCGCTATCGCTGCTGTTCATCTGGGGCTTTGCGACCCAACGTGTCGGCGCGTATCACGCGTTCATCCTGCTGTCGCTGCTGCAGATGCCGAAGACCGTCGCCGACCTCGGGCGCGATCCGGCGGCCGCGCTGCCGAGCCTCGCGATCACGGTCGTGCTGGTCGGTTACGTGTGGTTCGTCCGCAACCGGTTGTTCCCCGACTACGGCTGGTTCACGCCGCGCAAGGTCGAAGGCCGTTACGCGTTCGTGGAACACGCCTGACGCCGCCGGCATCGATCCGCGCACGAAAAAGGCGCCGGGCCGCCCCGCCATCGCGGGAAGGCCCGGCGCCTTCTGCATGCCTGAACCGGTCGGCTTACTTGGCCTTTTCAGCCGAATCGCTGATCGCCTGGCCGCCCCTCGAAATATCCTGGCCCACGCCGGCGACCGTATTGCAACCGGCGAGCGCGGCGGTCAGCACCAGCAGCATTGCAGCAATCGTACGCGTCATTCTCATTCTCCTTGGAATCAACAAGCCCGACCGGGCGAATCGTGTGTGGCGTGGCGCCCGGCAGGCTGCCGGACACGGGGCCTGACCTGATTATACGGAGAGCCGCGCCGCGCGCCAGTACGGCCCGGCCGCGCGTGCGCACAGATTTTTCTTGACTTCATTGCGCGAGGAACTAATATACGCACCGCGTATATTTCCCGCCCAGGAGCCGCCGATGACCGTTCCCCAGCAAGCCTTCCTCCGCGACGCGATGCGCCGCCTCAACATGACCCGCGAGGCATTCGCGAATCGCATCGGCGTCAGCCGGCGCGCGCTGGATACCTGGCTGCTGCCGGACGATTCGCAGGAATCGCGCGGGATGCCCGAGATCGTCGAGCGCTTCGTGTCGGAAATCGTCGAACGCCCAGCGCCGGACGGCGAGAGCTATACGCAAAGCGTAGATAAACAAGGGCTCGCGAAGCAGTTCCTGTTCGAAGGCAAGCCGCAATTGATCTCGGTCGAGCAGTTCTCGCGGGATTCGGTCGAGGCGCTGTTCCGCGTGGCCGACGTCATGCAGCCGATCGCGCGACGCCACAAGATTTCGCGCGTGCTCGAAGGCGCGGTGCTCGGCAACCTGTTCTTCGAGGCCAGCACGCGCACGCGCGTGTCGTTCGGCGCGGCCTTCTGCCGGCTCGGCGGCTCGGTGTGCGACACGACGGGCTTCACGTTCTCGTCGATGGCCAAGGGCGAATCGATCTACGACACGAGCCGCGTGATGGCCGGCTACGTCGACGCGCTCGTGATCCGCCATCCGGACAAAGGCTCGGTGGCCGAATTCGCACGCGCGACCAACCTGCCGGTGATCAACGGCGGCGACGGCCCCGGCGAGCACCCGAGCCAGGCACTGCTCGACCTGTATACGATCCAGCGCGAATTCTCGCGGCTCGGCAAGATCGTCGACGGCGCGCACATCGCGCTGGTCGGCGACCTGAAATACGGCCGCACCGTGCACTCGCTCGTCAAGCTGCTCGCGCTGTACCGCGGGCTGAAGTTCACGCTCGTATCGCCGCCGACGCTCGAGATGCCGGCGTACATCGTCGACCAGATTTCGACGAACGGCCATGTGGTCGAGCAAACGAACGACCTCGCGGCCGGGCTGCGCGGCGCGGATGTCGTCTACGCGACGCGGATTCAGAAAGAGCGCTTCACCGACGAGTCGTTCGAAGGCTATACGCCGGATTTCCAGATCAACCAGGCGCTCGTCGATTCGGTATGCAAGCCCGACACGCTGATCATGCACCCGCTGCCGCGCGATAGCCGGCCGGGCGCAAACGACCTGTCGGTCGACCTGAACCGCGACCCGCGTCTCGCGATCTTCCGGCAGACCGACAACGGCATTCCGGTGCGAATGGCGATCTTCGCGGTGCTGCTGGGTGTCGAGAATCTCGTCCAGCACTCGATGCGCGATGCGACGTGGCGTCCGCCAGCGTACCTCGGCCCGGAGGATGCGGTGTTTCACGGAATCGACTGATCTGCAGCCGGTGTCGCGCGGCTGAACCGAGATTGCCCCGGTTCAAGTGCCGCGCGCAGCCGGCACGCACCCAACGCGCCGGCTTGCACGGCGCGTTGTCATTTTCGACGCCGGTAACGTGACGGCGGGCGAGCCGGCGTCAGCTGGCCCAGGGATCGATCACACGCAAGCCCGCTGCCTCGAACGGCGCGACGTCGCGCGTGGCCACGATCAAACCGTTCGCGGCGGCGGTTGCCGCGATGAGGCCATCGGCAGACGCCATCGCGTTGCCCGTACCACGCGCCTTGGCGCGAAGGCTCGCATACGCCTTGCTGGCCGCATCGTCGAACGGCAGGATCCGGCCGCGAAACAACGGCACGACGCGCTGCTCGATGCTTTGCTCGAGCCAGTCCCGCCTGCGCCCCACCGGCAACACGGCCACGCCGAACCGAATCTCCGCCAGACTGATTGCGGCTACAAACAACGTGTCGACGTTCTGCGCGTCGAGCCATTCGATCACGGCTGCGCTCGGCTCGCGCCGCAGCGGCTCGGAAATGACGTTGGTATCGACCAGGATCATTCGAAGCTCATGGGATCGGTTGGCGTCTTATCACGCTGAACTTCGAAATCGATGCCGCCAGCCTCTCGCCCGATTTCAGCGAGCAATGTTCCCAGTCTCAGCCGCCCTCCCGGTCGAACGGCTTGCTCGAGGATGTCTCGCACCTCGGCCTCGGTACTGCGGCCATGTTGCGCAGCCCGGATTCGAAGCGCGCGATGCACTTCGTCGGGCAAATTTCGAACGGTGATCATGGGCATGATGCGCCTCACTACATTTGCTTGCAATGCAGTCATACTAACACCTTGCAGTCATTTGAGCCGAAAGAAGATTCGGCCACTGTAAGCCGCCCGCCACGCCTCTCCCATTCGGCCGTTCGGCCATCCTCCCGCCCCGCAATCCCCGACAAGCCCTCTGCAACATTCGTCAACAATCCCCGCACAAACGCGAACAAGAACGCTTCTCATTCAACAAGAAATTACATAGAATGCCGCCTGAAAACAAATCGTAATAATTCCCGGCGGCATGCACGTTTCCGCAACGCACCGCCCCGGGGCCACACCGCGAGGTCGAAGCGCACCATGAAGTCCCGTCCCGACGAGCTGAAGCTCGGTAAATTCACCACCCTGTGCAGCGTGCTCGCCGCGAGCCCCGCGTTCGCCGACGGCACGCCGCCCGCGGCGCCCGTCAGCACCGAGGGCCACCTCGCACCGATCGAGATCCAGGGCAAGACCGAGCACAGCTTCAAGGCCGACTTTTCCGCTTCCGCGAAATTCACCGCGCCGCTCGTCGACACGCCGAAATCCGTCACCGTGATCCCGCAGGAACTGATCCAGAGCAGCGGCGCGGCGACGCTGACCGAAGCGCTGCGCACGGTGCCCGGCATCACGTTCGGCGCCGGCGAAGGCGGCAACCCGCTCGGCGACCGTCCGTTCATCCGCGGCTACGACACGCAGGGCAGCATGTTCGTCGACGGCATGCGCGACACGGGCGCCACCACGCGCGAGATCTTCAACACCGAGCGCGTCGAGATCACGAAAGGCTCCGACGGCGCGTACGGCGGCCGCGGCGGTGCCGGCGGCAGCATCAACCTGATCACGAAGGCCCCGCATCTCGGCACGACGGCCGCCGCGAGCGCGGGCCTGGGCACCGACCGCTATCGCCGCTTCACCGCCGACGGCAACTGGCAGTTCGCCGATCACGCCGCGTTCCGCCTGAACCTGATGAGTCACAACAACGACGTCGCCGGCCGCGACGCCGTCAACAACGAGCGCTGGGGCGTCGCGCCGTCGATCGCGTTCGGCCTCGGCACGCCGACGCGCGTGACCGCGAGCTACTACCACCTGTCGACCGACGACATGCCCGACGGCGGGATCCCGTACTTCTACACGACGTCGAACAAGCCCGCGAACGTCGGCACGATCTATCCGGCGCCCGTCGATCGCCACAATTTCTACGGCCTGATCGACCGCGACTTCCGCAAGACCACGTCGGACATCAGCACGATCAAGATCGAGCACGACATCACGCCGAACCTGACGGTGCGCAACACCACGCGCTACACGGAATCGACGCAGGACTACATCTGGACGCAGCCGGACGACAGCCAGGGCAACGTGGTGAACGGCAAGGTCTGGCGCCGCAACAACAACCGCGACAGCTCGATCAACAGCCTCGCGAACCTGACCGAGCTGTTCGGCGAATTCCGCACGGGCCCGTTCAAGCACAGCTTCACGACCGGCATCGAGCTGTCCCGCGAATGGGGCAAGCGCGATTCGTACACGGTGGCAACCGACAAGGGCACGATCTGCCAGAAAGGCATCGGTGCGCCGTCGGGCTACAACTGCACGAGCCTGTGGTCGCCGAACCCGAACGATCCGTGGGCCGGTTCGATCACGCGCAACAACGACTATGCGCATGCGCGCACCACGACGAAGTCGATCTACGGCTTCGACACGATCGAGCTCACGCCGCGCTGGCAGGTGAACGCCGGCGTGCGCGTCGACGACTACTCGACCCGCTTCACCGACACCAAGGCCAACGGCGGCAAGACCTACACGCGCGACGATACCCTCTTCAACTGGCAGGCCGGCCTCGTGTTCAAGCCCGCACGGAACGGCAGCATCTACGCGTCGTATGCGACGTCGTCGACGCCGGCCGGCATGCTGCTCGGCGAAGGCAGCGAAACGCAGTCGCTGACGCCGGGCCGCGGCGGCGTCGGCCCGAACGCCGACCAGATGGCGCCGGAGAAGAACCGCAGCATCGAACTCGGCACGAAATGGAACGTGCTGAACGACCAGCTGTCGCTGACGGCCGCGTTGTTCCAGATCGATACGACGAACGCGCGCGTGACGCTGCCGAACAACCAGTACGCGATGGTCGGCAACAAGCGCGTGCAGGGCCTCGAGCTCGGCCTCGCCGGCCAGATCACGAAGCAATGGCAGGTGTTCGGCGGCTACACGTACATGAAGAGCGCGTTGCGCGACAACGGCAAGGACGCCGCGAACAACGGCAACCGCTTCCCGAACACGCCGAAGCACAGCCTCACGATGTGGTCGAACTACGACGTCACGCCGAAGTTCACGGTCGGCGGCGGCGCGTTCTACATGTCGGAAGTGTTCGGCGATCCCGCGAACCTGCGCGCGGTGCCGTCGTACTGGCGCTTCGACGCGATGGCGCAGTACCGGATCAACAAGAAGCTCGACCTGCAACTGAACGTGAACAACCTGTTCAACCGCACGTACTTCGATCAGGCGTATCCGGCGCACTATGCGTCGATCGCGCCGGGCCGCTCGGCGTTCGTCACGCTGAACGCGCGCTACTGATCGATGGAGGCCGTATCGCTGAAGGCGCTCGCGTCGGTATCGCCGCGCGAGTTCGCCGACATCCTGGCCGGGCCGCCCGAGCGCGCCGCCGCGTGGGTCGCGGCCGCGGCCGACCACGGTATCGTCGACGCGCAGGCCGTGTACGGACAATACCTGCTCGACGGGCACGGCGTCGCGCGCGATCCGGCGGCCGCGTTCAACTGGTTCCGGCACGCGGCGCGGGCCGGCCACCCGATGGCGATGAACATGCTCGGGCGCTGCTACGAGTTCGGCTGGGGCACGGCCGCGTGCGCGCCGGTCGCCGTGTACTGGTATCGGCTCGCCGCGCAGGCAGGCCTCGACTGGGGCATGTACAACTACGCAACCGCACTTGCCCTCGGCAACGGCGTCGACGAGAACCGCGCCGACGCGCTCGACTGGTTCCGCCGCGCGGCCGCGCTCGGTCACGCGAAATCGATCAACCTGATCGGCGGCTTCTACGAGGACGGCTGGGTCGTATCGGTCGATATCGACGTCGCGTTCGACCACTATCGCCGTGCGGCCGACGCCGGCGATTTTCGTGGCCAGTTCAACTATGCGCGGCTGCTCGCCGAACGCGGGCGCGTCGACAAAGCGCTCGCCTGGCTCGCGCGCGTGCCGGCCACCGCGACACCCGCGTTCATCGCGAAGATGCGTGCGTATCTCGTGTCGTCGCCGCTCGACGCTTTTCGTTCGGCGGCCATGCAGCTGGCGCCGCACGCAATGGAAACCGCATCATGATGCTTCATATCCCCGGCGTACTGACCCAAGCGCAAGTCGCGCAATGCCGCGACCTGCTCGATGCCGCCGAATGGGTCGATGGCAACGCAACCTCCGGCGCGCAATCGGCGCTCGCGAAACGCAATCGGCAATTGCCGGAAGGTTCGCCGGTCGCGCGTACCGTCGGCGACGCAATCCAGGATGCGCTCGCCCACCATCCGCTGTTCTTTTCGGCGGCGCTGCCGCTGAAGGTGTTTCCCCCGCTGTTCAATCGCTATGCAGGCGGCGAGACGTTCGGCACGCACGTCGACAACGCGATCCGGCTGCTGCGCGGCACGGATTTCCGCGTGCGCAGCGACCTGTCCGCGACGCTGTTCCTCGAGGAACCCCACGCATACGACGGCGGCGAACTATGCGTCGAGGACACGTACGGCGTGCATCGCGCGAAGCTGCCGGCAGGCGACCTCGTGCTGTATCCGGCGTCGAGCTTGCATCATGTGACGCCGGTGACGCGCGGTGAACGTGTGGCATCGTTCTTCTGGATTCAGAGCATGGTGCGCGACGATGGCGATCGCACGCTGCTGTTTCAGCTCGATACGCAAATTCAGGCGCTTTCCGCGGAAAAAGGCGCGAAGGACCCGGTGGTCATTTCGCTGACGGGGATTTATCACAACCTGTTGAGGAAGTGGGCGGATGCATAGCGTGGGCCGGGCACGCTCCACCGCGCTTGCGCGGCGTCGAAACGCGGGTCTAAAATGACCATCGTCATATGACCATGCTCAAATCATGATGCCGCACGCTCCCGTATCGAAATCCGAATTCAAGGCTCGCGCACTCGAATACTTCCGGCTCGTCGAGGCGTCGGGCGAAAGCCTGATCGTCACCGACCACGGCAAACCGACGCTCGAGATCCGCCCGTATCGCTCGCGCGAAGCTCAGCCGTTGGACATATTGCGCGGTTCGGTCATGCGCTACGACAATCCTCTCGATCCGATTGCGGAAGATGATTGGGAGGCGTCGCGGTGATCGTGCTGGATACGCATGCATTGGTGTGGTGGGTGGCGGGCGACCCTGCGCTCAGCAAGAAAGCGCGAAGCGCGATCGATCGCGCACGGGGCGAAGGCACGCTCGTCGCATCGGCCATCTCCGCGTGGGAAATCGCGATGCTGGTGCGCAACGACCGCCTCGCCCTGACAATGGATGTCGACGCGTGGCTCGCCACCGTCGCGCAAATCGACGGCATGCGGTTCGTGCCGGTCGATGCCGACATCGCCGCGAAATCCACCGACCTGCCCGGCACGTTCCACAAGGATCCGGCCGATCGCATGATCGTCGCGACCGCGCGGCGGCTCGGCGCGCCGCTCGTCACCCGCGACGAAAAAATCCGCGCGTACGCGCACGTCAAGACGCTCTGGTAAGCGTCGCGCGCCCGTGGGTCGAACGGCGGCGCCTCTTCCGCCAGACTCTGGCATATCGGCGATTCGTCTGACCAAAACGACCACGACCGCTTCATTCAATATCGGCTCGTGGCCCGCAACCGTCGTCGCGCCACTTGCTCGTGCTACACGCACAACCCGTTCATCAGCCGCCCGGCCGCAGCGAACCGCAAGATCCTGATCGACGCGCTGTCCCGCGCCGGCTTCACGAATTACCCGTCCGAATGGTGGCACTGGTCGTTCGGCGATCGCTATTGGGCCGTCATGCAGAACGAATCGCACGCAATTTACGGTCCTGTCGACGAAAGCATGCTCGACGAAGCATCGCGATGACGGTTTTCCCGATCCGACACAGGTGACTCGGTAACATCCTCACTTGCCGATCCCCGTGTGCTCCCGCACAATCGCAACACCTGTCTCACTCTCCGCGCGCCGATGTCCTATGCGTCACTCGCGACCGGCGTCCTGCTCGCCGGCGGCCTTGGTCAACGCTTCGACCCGAGCGGCCTGCACAGCAAGCTGCTCGCCCGGCTTCCCGACGGCACACCGGTGGCGGTCGCCGCCGCCCGCCGTCTCGCGGCGGCCACCGCCGACGTGATCGCCGTGGTGCGCCCCGGCGCCGAAAAGCTCGCGATCCTGCTGAACGAAGCCGGCTGTCAGGTCGTCTATGCCCCCGACGCGTTGCGCGGCATGGGCGCGAGCCTCGCGGCCGGCGTCCGCACCGCGCCCGATGCGAGCGGCTGGCTCGTCGCGCTCGGCGACATGCCGTGGATCGCGGCTTCCACTTACGAAACGGTCACACGCGCGCTCGACGCCGACGGCGCGTCGATCGTCGCACCCGCGCATCGCGGCGTGCGCGGCCATCCGGTCGGTTTCGCCGCGCACCACTTCGAGGCGCTCGCCACTCTCGACGGCGACGCGGGCGCTCGCGCACTGTTCGCCAGCGCGCCGGTGGCCCTGCTCGACGTCGACGATCCCGGCATCCTGCGCGACGTCGATACACCGGCGGATTTGCGCTGACATTGATTGCGCGGGCCCGCACGTTCCCGCACGAACCCTGCCAATAGGCGGATTTCTCCGACGATCGACAAGCCATCGCAAGAATCCCGCTGCAAACGCGCGACCGATTGGCTATAACGAAGACGAGGCACGTCCGCCGCGCCACCACCGTCACGCACTGCACGAGTTCTCCATGAGCGACCACACGACCCCGACGCCCGAACCACCGGCCGACCCGAACCGCGATCCGGAAGACGATCCGTTCTCGTCGCCGCCCGGCCATCACGACAACCCGCAGCAGCCGGACGGTCCGCCGAGCAAGGATCCGGTCTAGCCGCGCGCCGGCCGCGCCGCGCACTCGACCCGCGACTGCCGTGACGCGGTCTAGCGTGCGGTATACCCGCCGTCGATCGGCAACGACACACCGCTGATCATCGACGCCGCGTCGCTCAGCAAAAACAGGATCGGCTCGACGACTTCGTTCGGCTGCGCGAACCGGCCGAGCGGAATCGCGGCCAGCATCGGCGCGCGCTTCTCCGGTTCGCTCCACGCGAACTGCGCCATCGGCGTGAGCGTGACGGTCGGGTTCACGCTGTTCACACGAATGCCGTACGGCCCGAGTTCGATGCACAGCACGCGCGTGACCGCGTCCATCGCCGCCTTCGACGCGCAATAGCTCAGATGCGCGGGCAGGCCGACGAGCGCCGCCTGACTCGACACGTTGACGATGCTGCCCCGTGCGTTCGCCGCGCCGCGTCCGTCGCGCTCGATCATCTTGCGCGCCACCGCCCGCGCGACGAGCGCCGCGCCGCGCGCGTTGACGGCCATCACGCGATCGAAATGCGCGGCGTCGACATCGAGCGCCGGTTCGAGCGACGCGATTCCCGCGCAATTGACGAGGCCGTCGAATGCATCGTACGCATCGAGCGCGGCATCGATCGCGTGTTGGTCGCCGCCGACATCCATGCGCAACGTATCGCACGCAATCTCGCCGGCGAGCGCGTCGAGCGCGGCCATGTCTCGCGCTGCAGCGACGACGCGCGCGCCTGCGTGCGCCAGCGCGATCGCGCACGCGCGGCCGATGCCGCTCGATGCGCCCGTGACGAGCACCGTTGACCCGCTGAAATCGAATCGTGTGTTCATGATGACGTGCCCAGCTTGTGCATGATCGGCTTGAGCGCCGGATACAGCGCCGTGTAGAGCGCAAAACGCGCGTCATACGTTTTCGCGCGCTCGGCATCGGGCCGCGCGCGCTCGACGAGCGTGACCCAGCCGCCCTGCGCGTCATCGCGCGACACCAGCCCCACACCCACACCCGCCAGCAACGCGGCGCCCATCGCGGCTTCGACGTCCTGCTCGATCGTCCACACCGGAAAACCCGTCACGTCCGCGATGATCTGCATCCACAGCGCCGAATGCGCGGCCCCGCCGACGACGATCAGTCGATCGTCCAGCGCCACCGCGCCACGGCGGCCGGCCTCGATGTTGTGACGCAACGCGAACGCGACACCTTCGAGCACCGCACGATAAAGATGCGCACGCGTGTGCGCAAGACTCAGCCCGACGAACGCGCCGCTCGCCTTCGCATCCCACACCGGGCTGCGCTCGCCCATCAGATACGGCAGGAACAGCACGCCGTCCGCGCCGGCCGGCACGCGCTCGGCCGCCTCCTCGAGCAGCACGTGCGGATCGCCGTGCGGCAGCAGCCGCGCCGCATCGATTTCCGCGTGACAGAACTGGTCGCGAAACCACGCGACCGACGCGCCAGCCGTAATCGCGCCGCCGAACACGTACAGGTCGCGCTGCCCGTCGAACACGTGCGGCATGCTGACGAGGCCGTGCCGCGCATCGACGTGCCGGTTCACGTAGCCCCAGCACATGCTGGTGCCGATCATCGCGACGTGCTGCCCGGTACGCGTCGCGCCGGCCGCGAAGGTCGCGACCGCCGCATCGACGCCGCCCGCGACGACGGGCGTGCCGGCCGGCAGCCCGAGTGGCGCGGTCCATTGCGACAGCAACCCGCCGACGACGTCCGTCGAATCGACCAGCCGTTCCGGCATCATCGTCGCCGGAATGCCGAGCATGTCGAGCGCATCGTCGGACCACTCGCGGCGCGCGACGTCGTACACGCCGCCGATATTGCCGGCCGAACTGTGATCGACCGCGACTTCGCCGGTCAGCAGATAGATCACGTACGCGTTCGGCGGCAGGAAATAGCGCACGTTCGCCCACACGTCCGGCCGCCGGTCGCGCAGCCACAGCATCTTGGTGAAGCCGTAGTAACTGTCGACGCCGTTGCCGGTGATCACGCGCAGCCGCTCGACGTTCACGTGTGCGTTGACCCAGTCGACTTCCGCGGTCGCGCGCCGGTCCATCCAGATCAGGCACGGATGCAGCGGCCGCATGTCGATGTCGACCGGGATGCCCGAGCCGCCGTACAGGCTGCTCACGCACACCGCCCGGATCGCATCGGCCGGCACGCCCTGCGCGCGCGCATCGCTCACGCAGCCGGCGATGCAGTCGCGCACCGCGTCGAACCACACCTGCGGCCACTGCTCGGCCCACAGCGGGCGCGGCGTATCGGGCTGGTAGCCGGCCGAGCGCCGCGCGACGATCGTGCCGTGCCGGTCGACCAGCAGCGCCTTGGTGCTCTGCGTGCCGATGTCGACGCCTATCACGTATTCCATGATGTCTCCGGTGAGGCGCACGCCGGCCGTCAGCGGGCCGGCTTCAGCAGCACCTTGATCGATTCGGGCGATTTCGCGACGCGGATCGCGTCGTCCCAGTCCTCGAGCGCGAAACCGTGCGTGACGATGCCCTTCGATGTGACGAGCCCGCGCGCGAGCAGGTCGATCGCGACCGGATAGCAGTAGGGCCCGAGGTGCGCGCCGCGTACGTCGAGTTCCTTGCGGTCCCCGATGATCGACCAGTCGACGGTCGCGTCCTCGCCGAACACGCTGAATTCGACGAAGCGGCCGAGCTTGCGGATCAGGTCGAGCCCCTGGTTCACGCCGACCGGCGCGCCGGTCGTCTCGATGTACACGTCGCAGCCGTAGCCGTCGGTCAGCGCGCGGACGATCTCGCGCGCGTCGTCGCGCTGCGGGTTGATCGTCACGTCGGCGCCGTACTGGCGCGCGAGTTCGAGCCGTTCGTCGATCAGGTCGATCACGACGAGCTTCTTCGGCGTCTTCAGGTGCGCGACCTGCGTCATCATCAGCCCGAGTGGGCCCGCGCCGGCGATCACGACGACGTCGTCGAGCTGGACGTCGCCGCGGTTCACCGTATGAATCGCGCAAGACAGCGGCTCGATGATCGCCGCATCCTCGAGCGATACGCCAAGCGGAATCTTGTGGACGATCGCGGTCGGCGGAATGCGCATGTACTCGGCCATCCCGCCGTCGGCGACCTCGCGCTGGAAGCCGAAGATGTTGTGCACCTCGCACATCCAGTACTGGCCCGACTTGCAATAGCGGCACTTGCCGCACGGCACGATCTGCTCGGCGATCACGCGGTCGCCCAACGCGACGCCGAAATGCTCGGCCGCGCCGTCGCCGAGCGCCTCGACATAGCCGAAGAATTCATGGCCGGGAATCACCGGCGCCTTCACCCACGGGCTCGGTCCGCCCCAGAACATCTTGGCGCCGGTGTAGCACTTGCAGTCGCTCGCGCAAATCCCGCACGCGGCGATGCGGATCACGAGCTCGTTCGTACCGGCGCGCGGCATCGCGACCTGTTCGACGCGATAGTCCTCGGGGCCGTGGCAGACGACCGCGGTCATGCGCGGCTGGGCTTCGGGTGTCGTCATGAGTTGTCTCTTTCCTGAATGATTCGGATGGCGGATGAATCAAGCGTTACCGCGATCGCTCGCGGCTGATGTAGATCGCGAGCAGAATGATTCCGCCCTTGATCACGTTCTGCACGTACGGGTTCACGCCGATCATGTTCAGCCCGTTGTTGAGCACGCCGAGCAGCAGCGCGCCGACCAGCGTGCCGAGGATCGCGCCGCGCCCGCCGGAGATCGACGTGCCGCCCATCACGACGGCCGCGATCGCGTCGAGCTCGAAGCCCACGCCCGCGTTCGGCTGCCCGCTCATCAAGCGCCCGGTCAGCACGATCGCGGCGAGCGCCGACGTGAGCCCGGCCAGCGTGTAGACGATCAGCTTCACGCGTGCGACCCGCACGCCGGTGAGCCGCGTCGCCTGCTCGTTGCCGCCGATCGCGTACACGTAGCGGCCGAACGGCATCCGGTCGAGCAGCAGCCATGCGATCGCATAGACCACCAGCATGATCAGCACCGGCGCCTGGATGCCGAGCACCTTGCCGCTGCCGAAGAACGCGACCCAGTCGGGCAGCCCGTCGATCGGATAGCCGCCCGTATAGATCAGCGCGAGGCCGCGCGCGATGCCCATCGTCGCAAGCGTGACGATGATCGGCGGCATCCCCGCGAACGCGACGAACACGCCGTTCAGGAAGCCGAAGCCGAGCCCGACCGCGATGCCGATCGCGAGCGCGGCGACCGCGTTGACGCCCGCGACCATCAGCCCGGCCGCGAGCGTGCCCGACAGCGCCATCACCGAGCCGACCGACAGGTCGATCCCGCCCGTCAGGATCACGCAGGTCATGCCGACCGCGATGATCGCGTTGATCGACACCTGGCGCAGCACGTTCTCGAGGTTCGCGGCCGACAGGAAGCTCGGGCTCGCGATCATCATCGCGATGCATACGACGATCAGGCCGACGAGCGGATAGAACAGCGTCGAGCGGCGTAGCTGCGCCCACATCGCGCGGGGCGGCGGCGCATCGCCGTTTCCGGCGGTGGCCGCGAGCGTCGTCGAACGCGTGGAAGAAGAATCAGGCAGGTTCATGGGTCGCTCCTCGCGTGCCGGTCGTGGCATAGGTCATGACCGTGTCGGGATCGATCTCGTCGCCGGCGAGCGTCGCTTCGATGCGGCCCTGCCGGAACACGGCGACACGATCGCACATGCCGACGATTTCCGGCAATTCGGACGAGATCATGATGATGGCGTAGCCGCGCGCGGTGAGTTCGCGCATCAGCCCGTAGATTTCGGCTTTCGCGCCGACGTCGATGCCGCGCGTCGGCTCGTCGAAGATCAGCACCGACGTGTGATGGTTCAGCCAGCGCGCGATCACGACCTTCTGCTGGTTGCCGCCGGACAGCGTCGCGACCTCGGTGTGGATCGACGGCGCCTTCACGCCGACGCGCCGCATCACGTCGTGCGTGGTGCGCGCCTCGCCGCGCCGGTCGATCAGCCAGCGCATCGACCGGTACTTGCCGAGGTTGTTCAGCGAGATGTTGTCGCGAATCGAGAACGACGTGACGAGCCCTTCCGTCTTGCGGCTTTCCGGCAGGATGCCGATGCCCGCACGCAGTGCGTCGGCCGGATCGGCGAGCTTCGCCGCCGCGCCGCGCACGCGCAGTGCCTTGCGATGCGCACGCGTCGCGCCGATCACCGCGAGCGCGGTTTCCGTACGGCCCGAGCCGACCAGGCCCGCGAAACCCAGGATCTCGCCTTCACGCAACGCAAAGCGGTTCACCGGGCCGTCGCGCTCGATCTGCAGCGCATCGACTTCGAGCACGGCCGGCGCGTCGGCCGGCAAGACCGGCTTCGGCGGAAAGCTGCTCTCGATCCGGCGGCCGACCATCATGCGCACCAGTTGCTCGACGTCGGTGTGCGCGACCTCGGTCGTCGCGACGTACTGGCCGTCGCGCAGCACCGTGATCCGGTCGCACACCGCGAAGATCTCGTCGAGGTGATGCGAGATGAAGATCATCGCGACGCCCTGCCGCTTCAGCTCGCGCATGATCGCGAACAGGTGCTCGGCCTCGGCCGGCGTGAGCGTCGCGGTCGGTTCGTCGAGGATCAGGATGCGCGCGTCGAGCGACAGCGCCTTGCCGATCTCGACGAACTGCTGCTGCGCGACCGACAGCGTGCGGATCGGCGCATCGAGATCGATCGCCACGCCGAGCCGCGCGAAGATGCTCGCCGCCGCGGCGCGCATCCGCTTGCGGTCGCGCGCGCCCCAGCGGTTGCGCAGCTCGCGGCCGAGGAACAGGTTGTCGACGGCATCGAGGTACGGAATCAGGCTGAACTCCTGGAACACGATGCCGACGCCGGCCGCGACCGCGTCGTGATAGTCCGCGAAATGGCGCGCGGCGCCGTCGATCTCGATCGTGCCGGCATCCGGCTGGTGGATGCCGCACAGGATCTTCATCAGCGTCGACTTGCCCGCGCCGTTCTCGCCGAGCAGCGCATGGATCTCGCCGCGCGCGATCTCCAGATGAATGTCGGACAGCGCCTTCACGCCGGGAAAGCTTTTCGTGATGTGGCTGAGCCTGAGTATCGTGTCCATCGGCTTCTCCGTGCGAAGGGCGTCGGCCGCGCCGCCGCCCTTCGCGTCGCGTCGCACGTCGTTCACCAGCTGAAACCCTTCGCGTTGCCGCGATCGACGACCTTCACGTCGACGGGAATCGCCTTCGGCACCGTCGCGCCCCACTTGCGCGCGATCGCGATGCCGAGCGCGATGCGCACCTGATCGGCCGGGAACTGCGCGGTCGTCTCGATGAACTTCGAGTTCGGCTTCTGGATCGCGGCGATCGCCTCGGGCGCGCCGTCGACGCTCGTCAGCTTGATGTCCTTGCCGGACCCCTCGATCGCGGCGAGCGCGCCCATCGAGCCGCCGTCGTTCACGCTGAAGAGGCCCTTCAGGTTCGGATGCGCGGAGATCATGTTCTCGGTGACCGACAGCGCAGTCGCTCGCTCCTGCTTGCCGTTCTGCGTATCGACGAGCTTCACGTTCGGGAATTTCGCGAGTCCGGCCTTGCAGCCGCGCACGCGTTCGAGAATCGGCACGACCGGAATGCCGTCGAGGATCGCGACCTCGCCGCTGCCGCCGATCGCCTTCGCGAGGTATTCGCACGACATCACGCCCGCGTCGTAATTCTTCGAGCCGACGAACGAATCGACCGGGCCGTTCGCGTTCGCGTCGACGGCCACGACCACCGCGCCGGCCTTCTTCGCCTGCGTGATCGCCGACTGGATGCCGGTCGAATCGGTCGGGTTCACGAGCAGGATATCGATCTTCTTCTGCAGCATGTCCTCGACGTCGCTCACCTGCTTGCTGACGTCGTGATGCGCGTCGGTGACGACGACCTGCGCGCCGATCGACGCGGCCGCGTCGTTCAGCGCCTTTTGCATCGTCACGAAGTACGGGTTGTTCAGTTCCTGGAACGTCATGCCGATCCGCAGCGGCGCGGCGTGCGCGGCGGCGGCGGGCAACAGGGTCGCGACGGCGAGCGCGGCAATGGCCGCCAGGCGGGCGGCGCGACGGGGGGATGAAGCGGGCGATGCGTGCGTCATGACGGTGTCTCCAGAATTGTGTGCGGCTTTTTCGTGGGTGAATGCGCCCCTCGCGACGTGAGCGACGCGATCGGCTGGGTGAAACGGTGAAACGGCGGGTAAAACTCGGGCGGGCGGCGGCCCGGCGATCATCCGGGCTGCGGCATGAGTTCGGGCGCACCGGGCGTCAGCACGCGCGGCGGCAGCGGGTTACCGGTCGGCGCCGCGTGCAGCGCCAGCTCGCGGCTGCGCACGTTCAGGCGCTGCAGCGCGCGGAATTCGGACGGCGCCATTCCCTTCACCGCGCGGAACTGGCGGTTAAAGTTCGACACGTTATTGAAGCCGGCCTGGAAACAGATGTCGGTGATGCTTGCGTCGTCGGCGAGCAGCATCTGGCACGCGGATTCGATCCGCAGACGATTCACGTACTGGACGAACGGCATGCCCGTATGGCGATGGAACGCGCGCGAGAACGCGCTGACGCTCTGCCCGGTCAGTTGTGCGAGATCGGACTCGCGCAGCTCGGATGCGAGGTTCTTGCCGATATACGACAGCGCATGGCTGAGCCGCGTCGGCGTGACATCGGCCTGGTCGTACGCGGGGCTCGCGAGCAGCGTGCGTTCGGCCGCGCCGCACAGCCGCTCGAGGATCGTCATGAACAGCGCGATGCGGCGCATGCCGCGCGCGGTCAGCAGTTCGTCGAACAACGGCGCGATCGCGGCGCTCGTCGCGGTGTCGAAGCCGACTCCGCGCCGCGCGTCGTCGAGCAGCGCCTGCGCGTCGCGGCATTCGGGGAATGCGTCCAGGCAGCGACGCACGAACGACGGATCGAACTGGATCACGAGATTGCGGCGCTCGACGGTTTCGCCTTCGGCCATGTCGCTGACCCAGTTGTGCGGCAGGTTCGGGCCGAGCAGCACGAGATGGCCCGGGCCGAACGAGCCGATGTGATCGCCGACGAAATACTTGCCGTGCGTCGCGACGATCAGGTGCAGCTCGAATTCGGGATGGAAATGCCAGCGGATCGTGCGATACGGATAGCCGTGCGACCAGACCTTGAACGACTCGTCGCGTCGCACTTCGACCACTTCGAGATCGGGGTGCATCATGTTGGCGTCTCCATTCCCATATATTGCTGGCCGGCCTGTTCGGCTGGGCGTGCAGCGCCGCGTGTCTCGCGCGGCGATGCGACCGGTCGCATGGGAAGCAATGTAGGTCGATCGAGCGCGCGGCTCCACCAACTTTACGCCTGATTTTCGATACTTTTTTGCCGCCCGCGCGCGGGAATGGCGTCGGACGGCAAATTTGTTGCAGCGCGGAACGGCGCGGCGGCCGCCCTCGCCGGCTTACGCCGCCGCGTGCTCGCGCGCCGTGCGCACCTCGTACGCCTTCAGGTGGTTGTACGCGATCCGCAGCAGCGACAGCGTATCGGCCGCCTGCGGGTCGCGCCGCGCGAGCAGGTCGCCGATCACGTGATCGGCTTCGACGCGCGCATGGTTCTCGACGTCGCGCAGCATCGACGCGGTCAGCGGTGACGGCGTCAGCACCATCCGCTGCATCCGCTCGCTGGCCGCCGGGTCGGGCCGGTGGCCGTTGTATTCGGCGATCGCGCTGCATTCGGCGAGCATCGTTTCGAGCAGGCGGCGGCCGTCCGGCGCGGCGAGAATGTCGCCGATCGACCCGCGAAACAGCGACGTGCTCGCGGCGAGCGTCGCGAGGAACACCCACTTGTCCCACATCCGCGCGGTGATGTCGTCGCTGAGTGTTGCATCGAAGCCCGCGCCGCCGAGCACGTCGGCCACCGCGCGCACGCGCGGCGATTCGCCGCCGGCCAGCTCGCCGAACGACACGCCGTGCGTGTCGTTCAGGTGCACGATGCGCTGCTCGCGATCGAGCGTCGCCGCGATCACGCACAACCCGCCGAGCACCTGCGACGCGCCGAAGCGCTCGCGCAGCACGTCGACGTGACGCATCCCGTTGAGCATCGGCAGGATCAGCGTCTGCGGGCCGACGAACGGCGCGAACGATGCAATCGCGTCGTCGAGGCTGTACGCCTTGCAGCTCAGCAGCACGAGATCGAACGGCGCGACGCCGGCGCCCGCGTCGCCCGCGCGGATGGTCTGCACGTTCGCGAGCGTCAGGTCGCCGCGCGGGCTGCGAATCAGCAACCCGTCGCGCGCAAGCGCGGCCGCGCGGCCGTCGCGCACCAGGAACGTCACGTCGCGCCCCGCCGCGGCCAGCCGGCCGCCGAAGTATCCGCCGACCGCGCCGGCCCCTACCACCAGAATCCGCATCGTTGCCTCCTTTCGGTTTCATCGTCGTCGCACTGCCGCCCGTGCGGGCGCGACGCCGACCATCGCCCGACAGTATAGCGGCCGCTGTTATGCATATGCATAGATGCCCGCGCCCGCGTCGCGGGCATCGGGAAATGACCGCTTCTTAGAGTGCTGCCACCGCCAAAGCCACGCCGCAAGAAACACCCAGGACGGCTCCCGGTTTCCAACCGAGCTGCACTGAACGGCATCCTGAACGTATTCAAGACCGGGATACGCTGGTGCGACCTCTGGACCAAGCTGGGATTTGGCTCAGGGCCGACCTGCTGGAAGCGTTTGCGCGACTGGCAAAGGGCCGGCGTGTGGAGCGCGTTGCACGAACTGCTGCTTGCGAAGTTACGCGAAGTCGGCGAACTCGATTTCTCACAGGCAGCGGTCGATTCATCGTCGGTGCGAGCCGTTGGGGCGGGCGAAAAACTGGCCCGAACCCCACCGATCGCTCGCGACCAGGTTCGAAGCGTCACATCCTCGTCGACGCCAATGGCGTCCCCATCGGTGCCATCCTGATTCGCGCGAATCGCAACGACGTTACCTAGCTGCTGCCGCTCATCGACGCGGTCCCGCCACTTCGCGGCGTACGCGGCCGACCGCTTCGCAAGCCCGAAGTCATCTACGCAGATCGTGGCTATGACTCCGAGCCGCATCGTCAGCGGCTTCGTGCGCGTGGTATCGAACCGGTGATCGCCCTGCGCCGTATGGAATGCGGCAGCGGACTAGGCAAGCTCCGCTGGGTGGTCGAGCGTACTCACGCATGGCTGCACAATTTTCGTCGTCCTCGCATTCGCTTCTGGCTCTCAATGTTCGCAAATGCGTCGATCGCCCTACCTCTTTCAAGATCGAAAGTGTCCTTTATATGATCTTTGTTATCCATCGATATTTTTCAAAAAAATCGCTGCACATACGACAACAAGCACGCTCAGTTTGATAGTACGTCGCTTGACTGAACAACCCTCCAATGCAATGCCATGTACTTCTCAGTGGTGCGTTGATCCGCTCTATCGGTATTCATCGACTTCGACCTCGCCTCCGAGCGATTCCACAAGAGCCCGGATATCGTCCGGCACGTCCGGCACGCGCTTACCGCTCTCGTTGTCCCAATAGCAGCGGAGACGGACCCGAACGCCCGCACCGTCGATAAGCCCGCGCAGGTCCGGGCGCGGCAAAGACAGATGCTTGATGAGATAGCGAAGATGGGGTTCCAGTTGATCACTGTGGACAGCGCCGTCACTGCGAACCGCCCAAACACTCGTGCGACGCGTTATGACGCGCCTCTGTCCTGTCGGATCGTTTACCCGCTCCCCTTTCGTTACCTCCGTATCGGGTACGACGCGGAAATAGTCTGTCCAAAATTTGGGGACGACGCGATCGCCTGAAATAGAGAATGATGCATGTGCAAGTTGCTGTTTTTTCATGATCCGCTCAGTCCCCGTAGTTGTGCATGCTGTCGATCACGACACCTTTGAATTCAACGTCTCCGTTGTCGTGCCAGAGAACGTTATCGGCCCTTCCCAAATCATTCGCGTCTTTCATTTGGTGGATCATGTTGCCGAAGATTTTACGCTGGTAACCAAGCATTTTCGCCGCAAAGTTCGGGTTAGTCGTGCTTGCCGCCAGCTCTTGAATGTCACCGCTTAAAGCGGCGATCAGCGTAGTCAAACACGTTCGCATCACCTAGCGGCGAACCCGATCCAAACGAGTTCGCAAGTTGAGGCGTACCGCCTGCTAGTGCGCCGCCAGTACCGGCAACGACACTTTGAAGGTAACTCATGAGTTCACCGGCTGACACATCGCTTGGTACGGCCCAAGACGGTATCGGCTTGTCCGCTGGAAGCGCAGCCATCCTCGGCACACTGGCAAACCTACTGCCCTTTGGGAAAGGCGGTATTGATGGTCCGCCACCGCCCCCAGCACCCCCACTTGCCACGGGCCTATCGATCGAGACGGTAACCCGGCCGTCCTCTATCGCTGACCTAAGCGCGGCGACGGGATCGCCGGACAACGACCCGGCAAGCCCGAGTTCCCGAAGGTAGCTGGCAGCCTCCGCCATCAATGCGGAATACTTCGGCCAATGGAGCATTAATTCTGAGACAGCCGCGCGCTGTTCCGCAGGCCGAATTGCCCCGCTGTCACTGGACAGCGTAGCGCGCTTTCCTGAGCCAATGTCGATAGTTACGGCCACAACTCGAATTCTCCATACGAATCCTGGTCACTGTATCGCACCTCCCCCCGGCCTGTGAAGGCGCGGAGGGGTTCGTTTTCCGGTCCGGCGCGACGCCTTATAACGCGCCGCATAGAAGCTGTTGCGAAATCACGGCTTAGGTCTGTTAACTTTTTCGCAGCCGCCTCAAGATTCGCTACGAACGGTACGCACACGTGCACGAGGCATTCCTCTCGCTCGCGTGCTGCTTGATTTGCTGGAACAAACGCAAGACAGCGTCCGATTGATTTCGCAGCATCTTCTAAGGGATTTCCCGCCTACAGCGCCGCGCGTTTCACGCCGTCAAAACATGTATCCCGTCACGCCGTCCCGGCGAGCTTCCACGACTGACCGACCTCATACCATGCGCAATCTCTCCCTGAATCAGAAACTCGCCTCGATGATCGTCATCCTGTGGCTCGGCCTGCTCGTGATCGCCGGGCTCGGCGCATGGCAGACCCGCGCGTCGATGATCGCGGACCGCCGCGACCAGCTTGCGTCGCTGGTTGCGCAGGCCGCGAGCGTGACCGATCACTACTACAAGCTGTCGCAGCAGAACGCGCTGCCGGAAGCCGATGCGAAGCAGAAGGCGCTCGAGGCGATCGCCGCGATGCGCCACGGCGCCGACGGCTATGTGTCGGTCAACGATTCGAAGCCGGTGATCGTGATGCATCCGATCAAGGCCGAGCTCAACGGCAAGGACGTGTCGAACTTCACCGATCCGAACGGCCAGCACCTGTTCGTCGAGATCGTGAAGGCCGGCAACGCGGCAGGCGGCAAGGGTTTCGTCGAATATCTGTGGCCGAAGCCGGGCGCGGACAAGCCGCAGGACAAGACCAGCGCCGTGCAGCGCTTCGCGCCGTGGGACTGGTATCTGGTGACCGGCATGTACATGGACGACGTGCGCTCGGCGGTGCTCGCGAGCGTCGGCCGCTGGTTCGCGATGACGGCCGTGCTCGGCGCGATCGCGACGGCCGTGATGGTGCTGGTGCTGAAAAGCGTGCGCGCGAGCCTCGGCGGCGAGCTCGAAGCGGCGCTCGACGCCGCGCAGCGCATCGCGCAGGGCGACCTGACCGCGCGCGTGACCGTGAAGCACGACGATCGCGGCAGCCTGCTGCATGCGCTGCATACGATGCAGGGCGGGCTGATCGACATGGTGTCGCGCGTGCGGATGGGCACCGAGAACATCAACGTCGGCGCGAGCGAGATCGCATCCGGCAACACCGACCTGTCGCAGCGCACCGAGGAGCAGGCGGCCGCGCTCGTGCAGACCGCGTCGAGCATGGACGAGATGACCGCGAACGTAAAACAGAACGCGGACAGCGCCGCGCAGGCCGCGTCGCTCGCCGGCCAGGCCGCGCAGGTCGCGACGCGCGGCAGCGAAGTGGTCGACGACGTCGTGCGCACGATGAACGAGATCACCGATCGCTCGCACAAGATCGGCGACATCATCGGCGTGATCGACGGGATCGCGTTCCAGACCAACATCCTCGCGCTGAACGCGGCCGTCGAAGCGGCGCGGGCGGGCGAACAGGGCCGCGGCTTCGCGGTGGTCGCGGCCGAAGTGCGGTCGCTCGCGCAACGCTCGGCGACGGCGGCCAAGGAGATCAAGTCGCTGATCGTGTCGTCGAACGAGACGGTCCAGCACGGCGCGACGCTCGTCACGCACGCGGGCGAGACGATGACCGAGATCGTGCAGTCGGTGCGGCGCGTGAACGAGATCCTCGACGAAATCAGCCACGCATCGCGCGAGCAGAGCGCCGGGATCGAGCAGGTCAACCGCGCGGTGGGCGAGATGGATCAGGTCACGCAGCAGAACGCGGCACTCGTCGAACAGGCCGCGGCCGCCGCGCATTCGCTGCGCGACCAGGCCGAGGCGCTGCGCGACGCGGTGACGCGGTTCGCACTGCCGGCCTGACGGCAAGCCCGCCCCGCACTCACGCCGCGCTGCCCGCCCGCCGCGCGGCCTCGCCGCTCCCGAGCCCCAGCCCCGCCGCGCGCTGGATCAGCTCGACGTCGTTGCTCGCGCCGAGCTTCTTCATCGCGCTGATCTTCTGCGCGCTGACCGTCTGCTTGCCCTTGCTCAGGCGCTGCGCGATCGTCTTGATCGGCACGCCCGACAGATACAGGCGAATCACCTCGATTTCGCGCGCCGACAGCTTCACGGGCGTATCGCCGCGCGTGCCGAGCGCATCGACCGCGCGGCGCACGGACGGCGACAGGTAGGTCGCGCCGCTGTAGCTCGAATGGATCGCCGTGACGATATGGCCGACCTCGTCGAGCTTGCTGACGACGCTCACGCCGCCGATCGCGACGATCGACCGGAAGATCAGCGGGTTCTCGTTCGCGACCAGCGCGACGATCCCGACGTTCGGCCGCGTGCGGCGCAGCCAGTCGAACAGCGCGAGGCCGTCCATCTGCTCGTCGCCGCGAATCGCATAGTCGACCAGCACGACGTCACAGTCGACGCCGCCGAGCGACGCGACTAGTTCGGCCGCGCTCCGGTAAACCGCGGCGAGCTCGATCGCGCAGGCGCCGCCTGCGATCTGCTCGATACCGGCCAGCGTCAACGGCCAGTCGTACGCGACGACGATGCGAACATTAAATTTCCTCATGCGCAATTCCTGGTGGTTCACCGGCCGCGCCACGCGGAACGCGCGCGACTGGTTGGGCGTTGAAAGGATATTCAGGCTATTTTTAGCCCGAATGTCGATTCTATGAACGTATGCCCGCTCGCGATATCGGACGGTGTACGAATTGGCTGCCGAAGACGTAATACTGGTTTGATATTTGCGCCGGTTCGACGCCCGGCGGCCGGCGATCGAGCGTCGCGGCATCGGCCCGATGGCCAGGGTTGCGCGCCGCGCGGCCGCCCAGCAGGTAAAATTGCGCGTTTGCATGCCACCCCGGGCCGCCGGCGGCGAGCGACGCGCCGATGCCGGCCGCGCGCCACCGCCCCTTCGCCGGCTTGCCCGACCTCCCGCTTTGCTCATGACCGATTCCGACCTGCAATCCGACGACACCTCCATCCACGAAGACGGCCTCTGGCGCGACAACGGCTGGACGGCCCGCATCATCAAGAACGAAGACGACGACGGCTGGGCCGTCGAGATGGTCAAGGACGGCGAGTCCGAGCCCGCGCTCGTCGGGCCGTGGACCATGGGCCGCGACAAGAAGAACCCGAAGCCGATGGACGCGAACGCGTTCCGCACGCTCGTGAAAACCGCGACCGAAGTGCTGATGCGGCACGAACAGCAGCGGCGCGCGCTGCTGCACAAGGAAGTGACGGTGCAGGACGAAGCCGGGCAGGATGTGTCGGTGACGCTCGACATCGTGCCGGACGAGTTCGAGCCGTATGCGCAGCTCAAGGCGTTCGATCCGTATGGCGAGCTGCTGGCCGACGCGAAGGTGTCGGCCGGGTTCAAGCTCAACAAGGCCAGCGCCGAACGCTGGGTCGCATCGGGCTTCGACCGGCCGGCATAGGGCCTGTTCACGCTAATAACGGGCCCTGCGCGAACTGGCCCTTAGCGCGCATGGCGCGCCGAAGCACGCGATCAGGCGCCGGCGCCCCGCTCGGCCCGCGCGAGCCGGCGCGCGGCCAGCTTGCGCCGCACGAGCGCCTCGAACTGCGGCGTCGCGGCCTCGGGATCGCGCGCGGCCAGGCCCAGCACGTTGCGCGCGAGCTGGATCGGCGTCAGCACGATGCCCCACGGCAGCCCCCACCAGCCGAGCGTGGCCGACGCGAGCAGCGCGACCGCCTGCTTTCTGCGGCCGCAACGGCGGCAGCACACGTGGCGCCGCGTCGCCCAGCGCGTGACGAACACGAGCGACACGACGCGATGCGACGCGTGGACGTCGACCGGCTGCCCTTCGCGCAGGCAGATCGGGCAAGGCCCGTAGCGCCAGTCGTCGACGTACTGCCGCACCTTCGCGTCGGGCACCCGTTCGGCCTCGACGACGACCGGATGCGCCCGTGCGCATGCCGGACTGCAATAGCGGCGGCCGTCGATCGACTGCCCGCCGATCAGGAACGTCCTGCCGCAGTGATTGCACTCTGCCACGATGACCTCGGATAAACGTGATGCGCCGCGTGCCGGTTGCGCGCCGATCGATGCGCGCGCCGGCCGCGGCCATTGGCTGTTTTAACGGCTGCCGCCGCGCGGTCTTGAGCGGTCGCGCGCCGCGGCGCGTCAGCCATGCAGCCCGTGCGTGTTCATCAGCCGGTACAGCGTCGCGCGCGAGACGCCGAGCTCCGCCGCGGCATCCGCATGCTGGTGGCGGTGACGCAGCAGCGTTTCCTCGATCGCGTGCCGCTCGGCCTGCCGGCGCGCCTGCGCGAGCGTCGGTGGCCGCAACGACGTGTACGGGCGCAGCTCGAGATCGGCGGCCGAGATCAGCGGGCCGTTCGTCATCACGACCGCGAAGCGGATCCGGTTGATCAGCTCGCGCACGTTGCCGGGCCACGGATAGTTGTGGATCGCCGCGATCGCGCACGGCGTGAAGCCGCGAATCCGGTACGAGCCGTCGCCGCGGTAGCGCCGCAGCACGTGATCGGCGAGCAGCATGATGTCGCGGCCGCGCATGCGCAGCGGCGGCTCGTCGATACGCAGCACGCACAGGCGGTAGTACAGGTCGGCGCGGAATCGCCCGGCCTGCATCGCGGCCTCGAGATCGACGTGGGTCGCCGACACGATCCGCACGTCCACCGGAATCGACGCGTGCCCGCCGAGCCGCTCGATCTTGCCCTCCTGCAGGAACCGCAGCAGGCTCGCCTGGCTCTCGAACGGCATGTCGCCGATTTCGTCGAGAAACAGCGTGCCGCCGTGCGCGGCCTCGATGCGGCCGATCGTGCGCTGGTGCGCGCCGGTGAACGCGCCGCGCTCGTGGCCGAACAGTTCGGCCTGCAGCAGCGTCGTCGGGATGGCCGCGCAGTTCACGGCGACGAACGGTGCGTCGGCACGCGACGACTGCCGGTGGATCGCCGCCGCCGTCAGTTCCTTGCCAGTGCCGGATTCGCCGGCGATGAACACGGTCGCCTCGGTGTTCGCGACCTTGCGGATCGTCGCGAACAGCCGGCGCATCGCGTCGCACGCGCCGATCATCGCGCCGCCGGGCGGCGGCGCTTCCGCGGCCGGGTCGCCGTCCGCGAGCGTCAGCATCCCGTATGCATGGCCGACGAGATAGCCGATCGTCGTGTAGGCGGTCGCATCGCGCACGTAGTCGAAGCAGCAATGGCGGATCAGGCGCGCGATCGTGATGTTGCGCAGCCGCTCGCCGTCGGCGAGCGCGACCCAGCCGACGCGCGGGTCGCGCAGCAGCGCCTCGAACGACGCGACGTCCGGCGCCGCGAAACCGGCGAAATCGACGATGCCCGCGTGCGGACGGTTCGCCTTGACGAGATTCAGCGCGTCCGCCACGGTTTTGGCGTGCCATACGTCCCAGCCGCGCGACGCGAGCACATCGACGAGCGCGGCATCGTGTTGCCGCGACAGGTAGACGAGCGGCCGCGACGGCGCGACGGGGGGATGCCGGACCGCGATGAACGGCAGCGCGCTCACCTGCCGTTCGACATCCCGGGCGCCCGACATGCTCAGCTGACAGCAATGGTTCACGATCGCCTCGCCGCATAAGGGTATGTATCGGAGCGGTCGTTGCCCGATCGCGCGCGGCGGGGCCCGTGGTCCCGCGGCGCGACGCCGCTCCGTCCTCGAATCGATACTGCGTTATCGGCAGAACACGACGCGCTGCGTGTAGATCTGCGGCTCGACGACAGGCTTCGTCGAGCCGTTGAGATCGTCGCGATACGCGCGGTAGGTCCTGCCGTTCACCGTCACGTCCGACGCGCGGGCCGTCTCGATCCTGTCGAGCCCGGTGTGCCGCCATTCGTTCACCCGGTCCGCCGCCGTGACGCTCGACTCGCCCGCGATCTGCTGCGTGATCGTGCTGCCGTCGCTCCACGGCTGCGTCTGCATGTCCTCGGCGTGCTGCATCGCGCCGACCGTCTTGCCGGTCGACTTCGGCCCGTTCTGCGCGTCGAACGGCGCACCCCGGCCGTACACCGGCGATTGCCACGACGGCGCGTGACCCGCTTCCGGCATCATGTAGATCATCTGTGGATCGCCGATCATCATCATCGGCGCGCATGCCGTGTTGTCGGGACGGCCGAGCGTCGACAGCGCCTGCTGGACGCTCGCGGCGTTCGCGAGGGTCTGCTCGTTCAGGATGACGAAGACCGCGGGATTCTGGAAAACCGACTGCGCAGCGGCTTGCACGCTGGCCAGCAACAAAGCGATCAAAAAGATCCTCATGATTGAGGCCTCCTTGCACTCGTCACGCAAAAAGAGGTGTTGACCTCGGGGATGGGAGCAACACCCGTCAAACCGGAAAAGACTGTCGGGCATCGGCCCGAGCGCCTGCCGTGCGACCAGCGTGCCGGTCGCACGGCAAACCGACCCGCATGCTCACGACGAGGTGCTCGTCGAGATGACGGCCGGCGCCGGCGCGATCGGTGCAGCCGGTGCGGCCTGCTGGTCGACCGTGGCCGGCGGCAACGCTTGCGCCGGATCGGTCAGCGCAGGCATGCCGGCGGCTTGTGCAGCCGCGGTGCCAACCGAGTCCACTGCGTCCGGCGCTTTCGCGTCCGCTGCCGGCATGTCGGCAGGCGCAGCGGCGACGGCAGATTGCGGGGCCTCCGGTGCAGGCGCTTTGGCGGTTGCCTGCGGCGCCGGCTCGGCCGCCTTCGCATCGGCGGCAGGCGCAGCGGCGACGGCTGCCGCCGGCATCGGTTCGGCAACCGGCTCGCCGGCGGTCTGGGCCGTGTCGGTCGCGGCCGGCAGCGGCTCCGGCGCCTTGTCGGCGACGGGCTGAGCAGGCTCGGGGGCCTTGTCCGCGACGGCCGGGGCAGGCTCGGGCGTCTTGTCGGCAACCGCCGGGGCGGGCTCGGCGGCCTTGCCAGCGACCGGCTGCGCGGGCTCCGCTGCCTTCGTATCGGCAACCGGTGCGGCAGGTGCCGGCGCTGCCTTGTCGGCCACAGCCGGTGCGGCGATGACGGCTGCAGCCGGCACGGCTGCCATTGCGGCCGCCGGTACCACCGAGGCCGCAGGTGCGGCGGCGACAGCAGGCGCGGCAGCAGCAGCCGGTGCCGCGGCGGCCGGAACTGCGGCGGCAACCGTCGGCACTGCGACGGCTGGAGCAGCGGCGGCAACGGCTGGCGTCGCGACGGCCGGCGCGGCGGCGACAGGCGCGAGCACCGGGACCGGGACCGGGACCGGCACCGAAACGGGCGCAGCGCGCATCGAAGCCGTCTCGATCGGGCGCGTCGGTGCGGGCGCGGGTGCGGCCGAGCCGAGCGGCGGCAGGCCCATCCGGTCGCGCACGATCGGATCGCGATACTTGATGTCGTCCGCGACGGTCGCTTCGACGCTGGGCGCCACGTTCGAACGCGCGAGCGGCGCGGTCGTACCCGGGCACAGGTGCCCGGTCGCCTCCACCGCGCGCCGGTTCGCGTCGCTTTGGCACAGCAGCGCGAGCGCCACGTCGGTCAGGCCCATCGCACGGAATTCACGCGCATCGAGACGCCGCACGCAGGCCTGGTCGACCAGCGTCGTGCCGCCGGTCGCGCCGAACCCCGGGAACGACACGCCGACGCTCACCGAGCCCATGCAGGTATCGGACAGCGTGGTCGTGAGGCCCGGCGCCTGAATCGACGGGTTCGTCTTGATCGTCTGCGTGCCCGAGTAATTGACGTTTTCCGAGATCTGGGTGTTGTACGGGTTGGTGCCGGGCGCCCCGGACGACTGGAGCGAGTTCACGCTCTGCGGCGTCACGTTGCCGCCGGCCGTGCCGGACGGCATCGTCACGTTGACGTTCACGCTCGAATTGCCGCTGCCGCGCACGCCGCTGCTGCTGCTGGCATTACCGCCGCGCGAACTCGTGGTGTTCGTGTTCATGCTCGACCCACCGCCCTGGCTGATCGCCGTCGACGATGTCGACGATTGCGCACTCGACGTCGAATCGGCGGTTTGCGCCTGGGCACCGATCGTGGTCATCGCGAACATCGCCGCACATGCCACCTTGATCCTGTTGCTGTTCATTTCACTCTCCGGACGAGGTTTGACCTCCGACCCAGGCAACCGTACTAATTCCCCTGAATGCCTTCAGTTTTCGCTGCTTCCCCGAACTGCTTCCAGCCGCTGCCCAGCTGGGACCACGAGCCGGCCGACATGCCCTGCCACTGCTGGGTGTCCGGTCCGCCGATGGCACTGCCCGACGAAAGCGTGTGTTGTTCTGACGGTTTGGTTGTCTGGTCAGGTTTGTTTGACGTCTGCATAGTCGATTGCCCACCATCGGCAGCACGGTCAGCGCCATACGCCGTCAGAGACGCGAACATCAGAGCGGCGGCAATCAGGTTCTGCTTCATGCCAACTCCTTACGTGACAACGATGCGGAAAAGAGACCAGCGTCGCTGGGAAACTGGCCCCCCCACACCTGACTAATGACTGCTCCCGGTCGCGCTCGAGTCGCCCTGGCTTCCGCCCGATGCGGACGGCGAACCGGCCGGACCGGTACTCCACACGGTCGACGAGTTGTAGTGATTCGAGCCCGTGATCGCGCCCGACCCGCCACCGCCCGTCCATCCCACGGCACCCGCGTTGGCATTGCCGTGGTCGTTCGCGCCCGTGGCCGTGTAGTGGTTCGCGCCGAGTACGATCGTGGCGGTCACCCCTCCCGAAAGCGCATTCGCGTTCTCGTTCGTGCTGCCGTTTCCAGCGAACGAGCCCGCGGCACCGATACCGCCGCCTGCCGCGAACGCGCCCCCGTTCGTGCCCCAACCGCTGGCCGTCGAAGTCGAGTTGTGATACGCGGACGCCGTGCCGGCGGAGCCGGCGGGTGTCACGGTACTGCCCGCATTCGCGCCGGCCGTCGAAGTCGAATTGCTGGTATAGCTGCCGGAACCGACCAGCACCGAACCGGAAACACCCGCCGCGACGGATTGCGTCTGGTTGGTCGTGGACGATCCGGCCGCCAAAGCAGCGGACGAAATGACGGTGAGCGCTGTCGCTAATATGACTTTGGCTTTCATAGCAATTCCTTGCTGTGAGGAAGTTCGACGGTGGCGGAGCCGGGCCTGCCCTCGCGGGGCAAGACCCGGCATCCGACCCGCCAGCCAATGACGAACGCTATGCGTCGCGGCTTAGTGGTGATACGTCCAGCCGGTCGAGCCCGCGTTCGCGCCGCTGCTGCCGCCCGCTTGTGCGCCGCCGAAGCCGAAGCCACCGACCGTCGACGTTTGCGTGTGGTTCGTGTACGAGATCGAACCGCTGCTGCCGCCACCGGCCGCTGCGCCGGCTGCGCCGAGCGCCGAGCCCGAATCGGTCGCGGAGAAGTGGCCGAACCCGGCAACCCCGGCCATCGTCTGGCCACCGCTCGACGAAGTGCTGCTCGACACCGTGCCGCTGCCGGCAAACGCTGCACCCGAAACCGCCAGAACTGCTGCTGCAATCAGAAGCTTCTTCATGGTGGACTCCTAACGGCGTGGAGAGAATGAGCACGGAAGATCGCACGCCATCGACCTTCCAGCCGCGAGCAATCCTTAAAATTAAGGATTACTATAAAATTGATAAATCAGTACTTTATCGAAAGTCGGCGCTTTATTTTTACAGCCGAATTCTAGTTTTATGTTTTTAAGTTGGCCAAAGTTTATTGGTAGGTGTTTTCTATTATTTTTACGATCATTGAGATGACAAAAAAACACCCTTGATTCAATTAACCAAAATGACGCGCACATCTTTCCGGCTCGCGATTTTCAATTCCACGTCGAAAACGAATGCCGGCACTGGCGCCCGTTTTCGGAATTGAAAATCAGCGAATGTATTGACTACCGCAAAATGCAGTGCCCGCTCGACAGGCACCCTTCATCCGGGCGATAACGGGCCGGCATTGCAGCCAGACGACATGTCTGCTCCCTGAGCTGACGAAGAAAGGCCTTCCGGATAACCGGCCGACGCGCGTTCGATCTAGTCCGGCCGGCACCGGGGCTGGCCCGGCGCGATCGAAACGGCGCTGCACGGTTGAAGAGGAATCGGCGCCACGCTGTCCGGCACGAACAGCAGGCCGCATCCGGGAATGCTGAATGAAGTGGAGCGCCGCTGTCGGCGGGTGGCCGCGCGAAGCGACGAGCGCGCCACCACGCGGCGCGCGCGGAGGGCGGCAAACAGGCAACGCGCTACCGACGACGCTGGCACGGCGTCGCAAGCGCTACCCCGATCGTTCCCACTACCCCTTTGGTGCGCAAGAAATGCGCGGATCATGCCACTGCTTATAGTGTTCATCGCCGTTTCCCCGACAGGCATGTGACGAACTGGCCGCCCCCACATCGTTGTTGCATCGTGTCGACCGCTCGCCGGTGCGTCCTATATCGCAAACCTCATGCCATGCGATATTCCACCGAGCATTGCATGCGGCGTGCGGCCGCCAGGCCTGATCATTTCTCCAGAAACGGCGTTTTTTTGTTTCATGAATGTATCGCGATAATGAGGCACCCCCTACAGCGATCATTGAAGATCGTGACGCAATATCGTGATTTGATGGAAGAATCCGGCTCGCTGGGCATTGGCGGACACCCGTGTGAACGGGTGTTTCAATCTTGAGAGGCGAATCTCGACTCACCGCTCGGGGTTCGTGTTTTTCCACTGACAAACCGCGTGTTGCGGCATGCCAGCAGCCGTCCATTACCCAGACGAACCAGGGCCGGTCGCTCGATGCTTCACGCCGAACGGCCGCCGATACGGCCGGAACACGGGTTCACCCAGAAATGCAAAAGGAATTTGATTCATCCGTGAAAATACCCGTACGATCACGCGGCGAAAAATCGTGCCATCGGGCGTGTTGCAGTCGCAATAACCGAACGAATGAAAACGTCCAATTCCGACACAAACGGGCGCCTTCATTTTTCCCCGTTCGATTCACCTTCGCGCACGAAGCGACGACGATCGATTCATCGAACAGACATCTTCATTCGGTTATCCGTTTGATTCTCATCACTGAAACATTTCGATTCAAAACAGCTTTCACGTCTTCAATCTCGTGAAAGCCTGATTCATCGCGCGTTTCGTCGCATCGAGCCGTAACGATCCAGCACTCTCCGTGGGTGCTTCCCTGTCCCCACGGCTCGCGCGTGAGACACAAACGTTCGATTTCGACGAAGGCCTGCGTCGGACGGGTGACGATTACAGTCGCGAACCGTGGCGCGACCGTCGGCACTGCGCAAGACCGGAGCGCGCCGCCCGTCAGCCGAGCAACTCCTTCTTGCGCAGATGCACGACGTCGCGCATCGGCGGCGCGCCGAACAGCCGGCTGTATTCGCGGCTGAACTGCGACGCGCTTTCGTAGCCGACGACGGCCGCCACCGACCCGACGTCGCCGCCCTGCCGCAGCAACAGCAGCCGCCGTGCCTCGTGCAGCCGCAGTTGCTTCTGGTACTGCAGCGGGCTGAGCGTCGTCACGTGCTTGAAATGATGGTGCAGCGACGACACGCTCATGTTGACCGCCTGCGCGAGCGATTCGACGCGCATCGGCTCCGCGAAATGATCGCGGATCCATTCGATCGCGCGTGCGATCCGGTGCGTCTGGCTGCCTGCGATCGCCATGTGCCGCAGCCGCGTGCCCTGCCCGCTCGTCATCAGCCGATACAGCACCTCCTTTTCGATCAGCGGCGCGACGACCGCGATGTCGGCCGGCGTATCGAGCAGCCGCAGCAGCCGCAACGCCGCGTCCAGCAGCGGCGGCGTCAGCTCCGCGAGCGCAATCCCCTCGCCTTCCGGGCCCGCATCGGGCTCGGGCAGCCGCATCTCGGCCGCCAGCTCGACGATGCGCTGCGGATCGAGCGTCAGCGACAGGCACAGATACGGTTCGTCCACCGACGCACGCGTCACGCGCGAGAGGATCGGCAAGTCGATCGACGTAATCAGGCAATTGTGGGTGTCGTATTCGTAAGCCTGGCCGGCCACGATCACGCGCTTCGCGCCCTGCGCGGCGATCACCAGCGCGGCGCGCGATACGCCGCAGCCGAGATCGACCGGCCGCGTGTGCCGATGCAGCATCAGGCCCGGTACGGCCGTCGAATGCGAGCCGTCCGCCGGCGCGAAACGGCCGATCAGCGACGCCAGCTCACGTCGCCCGGATTCGCGCGACGCGACGATATCGGTCATGTCCATGACGCATCCTCGAATGATTTCCCGTGTCGCGCGAGCATAGCGAAACGGCCTGCGGCGTGCCGGGGATTTGCAGGATTGTTCAATAAATTTGCAGGATTGGGTAGACGCAAATTCGGGCTGCTCGCGCACACTCCCGGCTAACCTGCCCGTAAGGCGGGTTTTCCCCACGGAGACATACAACATGCCTACCTCGTTTGTCCTGAACGGCAAGAACGTCACGCTCGACGCCGATCCGTCGATGCCCGTCCTCTGGGCGATTCGCGAACACGCGGGACTGACCGGCACGAAATTCGGCTGCGGCATGGCGCAGTGCGGCGCGTGCACGATCCATCTCGAAGGCCAGGCCGTACGCTCGTGCGTGCTGCCGCTCGCCGGCATCGCGGGCAAGCACGTCACGACGATCGAAGGCGTGCAAAGCAAGCCCGCGCAGGCCGTGCAGGCCGCGTGGGTGAAGCTGCAGGTGCCGCAATGCGGCTATTGCCAGTCCGGCCAGATCATGTCGGCCACCGCGTTGCTCGAACAGAACCCGAAGCCGACCGATGCGGACATCGACGCCGCGATGAACGGCAACCTCTGCCGCTGTGCGACCTACGCCCGCATCCGGGCCGCGATCCACGATGCGGCCGCGACACTGGGAGCCTGACCATGACGATCGAACTCGACCACACCGATGCGGTGCGCCCGTCGCGCCGCACGTTCCTGAAAGCCGCGGGCGCCGCTGCCGCCGTCAGCCTGACCATCGGCTTCGACTGGGCCGGCCTCGGCCGCCGCGCGCTCGCCGCGACCGCGCCGGCCGGCGAATTCGCGCCGAACGCCTTCCTGCGCATCACGCCCGACGGCGCCGTCACGGTGATCGCGAAGCACGTCGAAATGGGCCAGGGCGCATATACGGGCATCGCGACGATCGTCGCCGAGGAGCTCGACGCCGACTGGTCGAGCGTGCGCGTCGAAAGCGCGCCGGCCGATGCGAAGCGCTATGCGAACCTCGCGTTCGGCACGATGCAGGGCACGGGCGGCAGCTCGGCCATGTCGAACTCGTGGCAGCAACTGCGCGAAGCGGGCGGCAAGGCGCGCGCGATGCTCGTGTCGGCCGCCGCGGCCCGCTGGAAGGTGCCGGCCGCCGAACTGACCACCGCCAACGGCGTCGTCACGCACGCAAAGAGCGGCAAGACGGCCGCATACGGCACGCTCGTCGCCGATGCGTCGAAGCTGCCGGTGCCGGACAAGGTCACGCTGAAGCAGCCGGCCGATTTCAAGCTGATCGGGCATCGGATTCCGCGCGTCGACGCATCGTCGAAATCGAACGGCACCGCGCATTTCACGCTCGACACGACGTTCCCCGGCATGCGCGTCGCGCTGCTGCAGCGGCCGCCGCGCTTCGGCGCGACGGTGAAATCGTTCGACGCGACGGCCGCGAAGGCCGTGCCGGGCGTCGTCTCGGTCGTGCAGGTGCCGGGCGGTATCGCGGTCGTCGCGACGGGCTTCTGGGCCGCGAAACAGGGCCGCGACGCGCTGAAGATCGACTGGGACGAAACGAAGGCGGAAAAGCGCGGCTCGGACGAGCTGATGCGCGAATACCGGCAACTCGCCGAGAAGCCGGGCGCGTCCGCGCGCAAGGACGGCGATGCCGATGCGGCGATCGCCGGCGCGGCGCGCAAGATCAGCGCGACGTACGAATTCCCGTATCTCGCGCATGCGCCGATGGAGCCGCTCGACGCGGTCGTCAAGCTGACGGCGAACAGTTGCGAGATCTGGGCCGGCGACCAGTTCCAGACGGTCGACCAGGGCAACGCGGCCAAGGTCGCGGGACTGAAGCCCGAACAGGTGAAGATCCACACGCTGTATGCGGGCGGCAGCTTCGGCCGGCGTGCGAACGCGTGGTCGGATTACGTGGTCGAGGCCGTGTCGATCGCGAAGGCGCTCGGCGCGGACGGCAAGCCGGTCAAGCTGCAATGGACCCGCGAGGACGACATCCAGGGCGGCTTCTACCGGCCGATGTACTTCCACAAGCTCGACGCGGGCCTGACCGCGGACGGTCGGCTGGTGGGCTGGCGTCACCGGATCGTCGGCCAGTCGATCCTCGCCGGCACGCCGTTCGAGGCATTCATGGTCAAGAACGGAATCGACGCGACGTCGGTCGAGGGCGCGGCGAATCTGCCGTACGCGGTGCCGAACGTGTCGGTCGAACTCACCACGACCCAGGTCGGCCTGCCGGTGCTGTGGTGGCGCGTGGTCGGCAGCTCGCACACGGCGTACGCGGTCGAGGCGTTCATCGACGAAGCCGCGCATGCGGCCGGCAAGGATCCGTACGCGTTCCGCCGCGACCTGCTCGCGAAGGAGCCGCGCATGCGCGCGGTGCTGGAGCTGGCCGCGCAGAAGGCCGGCTGGGATCCGGCCAAGCCGCTGCCGAAGGGCCGCGGGCGCGGGATCGCGGTGGCCGAGGCGTTCAAGAGCTATGTCGCGCAGGTGGCCGAGGTGTCGGTCGATGCGGACGGCAAGGTGAAGGTCGAGCGCGTGGTGTGCGCGGTCGACTGCGGGATCGCGATCAATCCCGACATCGTCGCCGCGCAAATGGAAGGCGGCATCGGTTTCGGGCTCGGCGCGGCAATGCACAGCGCGATCACGCTGAAGGACGGCCAGGTCGAGCAACGCAACTTCGACGGCTATCACGTGCTGCGGATGGCCGAGATGCCGAAGGTCGAGGTGCATATCGTGCCGTCGGCCGAGGCGCCGACCGGGGTCGGCGAGCCGGGCGTCGCGCCGGTCGGGCCGGCCGTGGCGAACGCGATCTTCGCGGCGACGGGCAAGCGGCATTACGTGCTGCCGTTCGATTCGGCGGAGAGCGCGAAGGCTTGATGGGCCGGGACGCCGGCTGCGGCGCAAGGTATGCGCCGCGGCCGGTGTTTTTCGGCCGCCGATGTAGGGTTCAATGTCGGCAAAAATCTTCGACAACCTATTGATTATTAAAAATAATCGAGCCAGCCCGGTACGGTTCGATGTAGGGTTCGTTATCCATCCGCAATCTCATCCGGCCTGCCCCGGCGTCCGGACCTCCTCCCACGTTACGTCAGACGTAACGCCCGTAACGTCGCCACCCGATGCTACGTAACAATCCTTCACTATTGCCCGGCCGCTTTCATCGGTCGCCCGGCGTTCCCCGTTAAAAATTCTTTTAAATTCAACGCTTCCCCGCCGTCCGCGCCCTTGCCGCGGGCTCGCACCGCCGGACAACCATCTCCCTGGCCCGGAAGTTGCAGCACAGGACCCCGCAAACACTCCTTTACGGACATGCGAGGGCCACCATGGATTGCAAATACCTGTACATCGACAACATAAAAATCAACTTCGTCCGCCGCACGATCGAAATCGACAACAAGGTCGTCGACGTGACCCCGCGCGAATTCGACGTCGTCGAATTCCTGCTCGACAACATGAACAAGATCGTGCCGCGGCAGGCAATCCAGGAAGCCGTATGGGGCCGCGAGCTCGGCGTGTCGTCGCGCACGCTCGACACTCATATCTCGCGGATCCGTTCGAAGCTGCAGCTCGAACACGACAAGAACCTGCGCATCATCCCGATCTACGCGGTCGGCTATCGTCTCGTGCTGTTCGGTGCGGCGATGACGCACGTCGAGCGCCACGACGCGGCGCCGATCATGCGCGCGGCGCCGCAGCCGGCGATGTCCGCCGACTACGCGTAACGCTTCGCCCGCGCGCCGCCCGTTCGCCGCGCGCCGGCAACGCCTCCCCACCGCGCTGCGCGGATCCGCAGCCCCTCGCGACCTGCCAGCCGGATGCGGCCTGCCCGCCGTCCGGCCCCGTCAGCCAGTCGCGCCCCGACCGCCGCCTCCGGGCGGCGGTCGCCTTTGACCGCCAGCCGTCGCGCCGCCCGCTTCATCTCCCGCCACCGCCCCCCGCTGCACCCTGCCGCACTTCGTCACGCTTCGTAGCGCCGCGCTACCGCCGTCTGCGCGCGCTGGTCGCGACTACGGATTCCGGCGCGGCACGCGGCCAGCGCCGTCCCTACAATCGACGCAGCAGCCGCGCGCCCCTCGGCGCCGCCGGCATCAGAACAACCCGTCGAACCGACGCCGAATCCGCCCCGATCCCGCCGTGCCTGCGCTGTTCCTGACGAATGCCGACGCCGGCGACGCCGCGAACCGGGCCATGCCCGCCGCTTCCCCGCCGCCCGCCGCCGCGCCGGCCGCGGTCGCGCTCGACGCGTCGCCCTACCTGCCGCGCCTGTCCGCCGCCGCCGCGCGTGGGCTGTCGCATGCGTATTGCGCGACGGGCGCCGTCCCGGTCACGCTAGGCGAGCACGCGTACGAGGTGCGCTGGCGCGTCGACGCCGAGCCTGCCGCCGATGCACATGCGTACCGTTTCGTCGTCGGCCCGGCCGCCGGCACGCTGTGGATCGACCCGATCGCGGAAACCGAATGGCTCGGCGATGCGGCCGATCCGGCGGTTCCGGCCGTGATCCGCGCGGCGCTGCTCGCCGATCTCGCCGCGCCGCTCGCGGCCGTGCTGCAGACGGCGACGCGGCAGCGTGTGGAACTGCTGCCGCCGGCGGACAACGCGCCGGCCTGGCACGCGTTGCCGTCCGCGCTGCGGTTCGAGCTGCGGCGCGCCGACGCCGCGTGGCGCTGCCACGGCGCGCTGCTGTTCGACGCGCCGGATGCGCTGGCCGTATTCTTCGCGGCCGCGCCGGCCGCGCTCGCCGACGCGCGCGCGGCCTACGCGAGCCTGCCCGTGCCGCTCGTGTTCGAGATCGGCCGCACCGAGCTGACGACGGCCGAACTGGCCGACGTCGTCGGCGGCGACATCATCGCGATCGAGCGCTGGCAGGCGCACGAGCAGAACCTGCTGTGCGTCGCGCGGCTGCCGGCCGCGCCGGCGTGGGAGATCACCGGACGGCCGTCGGGCAACCGGCTGACCGTCGAACGAATCAGGGAGATGCCTTTGGAACCGACCCGCACCGACTCCGCGCCGACGACGACGCACGACGCGCCGCCCGCCGACGCACCGCGCTCGCTCGACGGCCTCGCGGTCGACCTGCGCTTCGAGCTGCCGCCCACGTCGATGCCGCTCGGCGAACTGAGCGCGCTGCAGCCGGGCGCCGTGATCGAACTGCAGCAGGGCATCAACCAGAGCGTGATCCATCTCGTCGCGAACGGGATGCTGATCGGCACCGGCCATCTGATCGCGGTCGGCCAGAAGCTCGGCGTACGCGTCGTCACGCTGACGCAACCCGCGCCGCGCGAGCGCTGAACGATGGGCAACCTGCCGAATCCGGTCGCGCTGATCGCGGTGATCGCCGCGCTCGGCATCGCGCCGTTCGCGGCGCTGATGGTGACGAGCTACACGAAGCTGGTGGTCGTGCTCGGCCTGCTGCGCTCCGCGCTCGGGATCCAGCAGGTGCCGCCGAACCTGGTGCTGAACGGCATCGCGCTGATCCTGTCGCTGTTCATCATGGCGCCCGTCGGGATGTCGATCCGCGACGCGCTGCAGGCGCGCCACTTCGATGCGTCGGGACAGTTGTCGACGTCGGACATCGGCGCGCTCGCCGATGCCGCGCTGCCGCCGATCAAGGATTTCCTCGTCTCGCATACGCGGCAGCGCGATCGCGAATTCTTCGTGCGCACCGCGACGTCGGTGTGGCCGAAGAACCGCGCGGACGGCATCAAGGACGACGACCTGCTCGTGCTGGTGCCGAGCTTCACGCTCGCCGAGCTGACGAAGGCGTTCCAGATCGGCTTCGTGATCTACATCGTGTTCATCGTCGTCGACCTGCTGGTCGCGAACATCCTGCTGGCATTAGGGATGCAGATGATCTCGCCGACCACGATCTCCGTGCCGTTCAAGCTGCTCCTGTTCGTCGCGCTCGACGGCTGGTCGCTGCTCGTGCACGGGCTCGTGCTGTCGTATCGGGTCGCCGGAGCCGGATGATGCGCGCACGCGCCCTGCGAACCGCCGCCGCGTGCGTTGCCGCGCTCGTCGCGCTCGTGCTCGCGTGCGGCCAGCCCGGCGTCGCGCAGGCAACCGGCAGCGCCGCCGGTTTCGCGCAACTCGCTCGCGCGTGCGCGCCGAACGTCGACCCCGCTACGCTCGCCGCCCTCGTGCGCACCGAGTCGGGCTTCAATCCGTATGCGATCGGCGTGGTCGGCGGGCATCTGGCGCGCCAGCCCGCCTCGCTCGACGAGGCGCGCGCGACCGCGCGCGCACTGTCGTCGCGCGGCTTCAGCTACAGCGTCGGTCTCGCGCAGGTGAACGAACGCAATTTCGCGAAATACGGGCTCGACGAAGCGACGATGTTCGAGCCGTGCCGCAATCTGCGGGCCGGCGGCGCGATCCTGACCGAATGCTTCGCGCGCTCGTCGGGCACCGGCCGCGCGACGCAGGCCGCGTTGCGCGCGGCGCTGTCGTGCTATTACAGCGGCAACTTCACGACCGGCTTCTCGAGCGGCTACGTGAGCCGCGTCGTCGCGAGCGCGCAGCGCAACGCGCACGAAGGCGGCATCGAGCCGATCCCGGTCGTGCGCGACGTGCCGCCGCCGGCGCGGCAGCGACGCATGGAGGCGGCCGCGACCACGCCGCCCGACCGCGCGCGCCGGCTGCCGTTGCCGGCCGCGTCCGCCGACGCCCCGTCGTGCCATGCGCGCCCGGTCGTGATGATGTGCCGCGGCTTGCCGGCGAGCCAGGCGAAGCGGCTGTGCGTGCGGTGTCTCGATCAGTAATCGCATGATCGCGCGCGGCGCCGGGCGCGCGCGTCCGCGCCGCTTTCAGGGGTCCGAACGACGCCGCGCGGCATGGCTGCCGCACGCCGCGCGCATCTCGTAGCCCGCGCGACGCCGGGGCGCCGAGCGCTTCCTGCCGCTACGAAACAGCGGCGTTCCCGCCGCCGGGTGCGTCCGTACACTCGAACGATCACGTCGCGGCGTGCAGGACGCCGCGCGTGCCGCGCATCGCGCGGCTCAACGGAGACGAGCATGCTGTTGATCGACGGATTGGGACTGGGTGTCAACTGGCAGCGCTTCCTGTCGGAAACGCTGAATCCGGTCGTTGCACCGCCGCCCCCGCCTCCGCCGCCGCCGAAGAAGGACGATCCGGCCGCCGGGCCCGCGAACCCGAGCGCCGCGCCGCCGATTCCCGTCACCGCATCGCTGGCCACCGATCCGTCGAAGCCGACCAACGCCGAGATCCAGTCCGCGACGTCGCTGATCCAGAGCATGGCCGCGCAATATACGGCGCCGCCGCCCGACATCACGGTCGAGAACGACAAGACGCGCGCGGTACAGAAAGCGATCCAGGACGCGCAGACGAAATACGACAACGCGTCGCAGACGCTGCAAGGCGCGCAGAACGTGCTGCATCTGGTCAACCGCGATCCCGAGTCGACGGCCGACGACCGCAAGACCGCGCAGGCCGACTACGCGAAGGCGCGCACGACGGCCGACACCGCGCAGCGCGAGCTGAACGTGACGACCGACGCCGGCTACATGATCCTGTACGGCGAACAGGCGAACGCCGACATGCCGGCCGGGATGAAGATCGACGATTCCGGCAAGGTGACGGACCCCGGCGACGCGCAGCACGCGGCCGACCAGCAGTTCAAGACGCTGCTCGACGCCTTCCCCGATCATGCGAACGATCCGAACTGGGTGCCGCAACCGGGCGACTGCAAGAACCCGCTGCAGATCCGGCTCTACGACAATTGGCAGACCGCGAGCGCGAAGGCGGCCGTGGGTGCGTCGAAATACTTCGCGGACGTCGCGAATTCCAATCTCGCGTATACGCAGTTCCAGTCGTACCTCGCCGATCCGGACTACAAGGCCGCGCTCGATGCGGGCGTCGGGCGGCTGAACGACGCGTTGCAGCCGCTGGAGCTGCAGGTCACGATGCCCGATGCGCCCGCTTCGCAGGATGCCGCGCAGCAGGCCGTCACGTCCGCCGCGAAGGATGCGAACTATGCGAACGCCGCGTACGGCGCGGCCAACGACAGCCTAGCGCTCACGAACGCGCAGCAGCGCTACGATTCGGCCAGCGGCAAGGAAGGACCGACGGTGGTCGTCGCGAACGAGGTGTCGGACGCGAAGACCGCGCTCGCCCGCGCGCAGACGGCCGCGAACACGAGCGGCGGCTATCTGCAGATGCTGTCCGCGCAGCGGCAGGTCGACACGCTGCAGGCCGACTATACGAAGAAGCAGGACGCATCCAGCGCGTGGCACAAGGACAATCCGCACGCGATGATCAAGGATCCGCAGGTCGACCTGGACCTCGGCGATGCGTATGCGAAGCTCGATCAGGCGAAGCAGCAGGCGAGCATCGCGCACGACGGCTTCGTCGTCGCGTACGGCGCGACGCTCGCGCAGCAGTACGACGATCAGGCGTCGCAGCTCAAGGCGCGGGTGAACGCGCAATCGATCTTCACGAAACCCACGCTTCAAACGCCGCTGCTGACGCCGTCGCTGTCGACCGCGAACGGCCTGCCGGGTGTGCCGGCATCGTCGTTGTCGACGGCGACGTCGGCCGCCCCCACCGGCACGCCGACGCTGCCCAGCGCGTCGCCGCAGGCCTCGCCGACGTTACCCGGGTCCAATGACGCATCGTCGCTGCCCGCGTCGCCGCTGCTCGACCGCCCGTTCCTGCTGCCGCAGTCGTCGGGCCCGACCGCCGCACAGGCCGGCCCGACGATGCTCGACGTAAAGCGCATGCAGACCGTCGCGGGCGCGATCCGCGCGGCCGACAGCCGGATGTCGGATTCGGTCAACGAGCGCGCGACCCAGCTCGCGCTATCGCAGGCGCACATCAAGCAGACGCAGGCGAAGAGCACGCTCGAGTCGGTGCAGAAAAAGTACGACGACTGGGTAGCCGCGAATCCGCCGCCCATGCGCTTTCGCACCGTCTCGGGCGACGACATGATCCCGGCGCCGTCGGCGCCGCGTCCGAACCTGTATCAGGACGAGCTCGACAAGGCGAAGGCGGCCGTCACGCAGGCCGACAACGCGGTACAGCGTCTGCAACTGCTGAGCGAAACGTCGCACCAGCAGGTGCTGATGGACGGGTTCGACGCCGGCCTCGACGAACGGCTGCGCTATGCGGCGCCCGGTTCGGACGCCGAGAACGACTACAAGAAGGCGCTGCACGATTTCTACGAAGCGCATCGCGGCGAGTTGTCGAATTCGCTGCTCGACGCAGCCAGCGCGAGCACGAACAACGGCGGCACGATCGCGTTCGGCAAGTTGACCGACAACGAGCAGCGCAATCTGATCGGCGTCGCGCTCGGCATGCAGCCGGACGTCCAGAACGACGCGGCGTCGAGCGACGGTTCGGATCCCGTATCGCCGACGAAGGACGACGTCGCGCGCTACACCGACAAGGACAAGCTGAAGACGATCAACAGCGTGCGCGACAAGCTGCTGTCGATCGGCGGCGGCGCGACGACGCAGGTCAGCGTGTTGCCGATGGTCTACGCGGCCAAGGATGCCGGCATGACCACCAGCGCGCTGTTCAAGGTCAGCGGCAAGGACGGCACGCAGTACGTCGACGAGACGGCGAGCAACTACGACGACATCAACGATTACATCGACAACAACGAGCTGTCGACGGACGGCACCGTCGACATCGCGACCGGCCACAACGCGGACGGCACGCTGCAGCTCGTGTCGAAGGCCGCGCATCACGAAAGCGGCTTCGACAGTTTTCTGAACACGCTGACGAGCACGGGCCTGAACATCGGCATGATGGTCGGCGGGATGGCGCTCGAAGGTCTCGGCACGCTGCTCGACGGCACCGGCATCGGCGCGATCGTCGGCGTGCCGCTGAACATCCTCGGTGCGGGGATGATGTATACGGCGATCGGCGCGACGATGACGAGCGCCGGACTCGATCTCGCCAATCGCGCCGACCACGGGCGCAGTCTCAATCCGTTTACCGACCCGGGCGCGCGGGCCGACTTCATCAACCTCGTGCCGATGGGCGCGGCGGGCGCCGCGAAGCTGGCCGGCAGCAAGCTGTTCACGCGCGCGGTCACGGCGCTCACGCGCACGCCGAAGGTCGCGTCGGTGCTCGCCACCGGCGCGCGGACCACCGCGGTCGTGACGGGCGTGGGCGGCGCGGTCGAGGCGTTCGGCGAAGCGGGCTACGAGTATTTCGTCACCGGCGACAAGAAAGCGGCCGGCGAGCAGCTCAAGTCCGGGATCACCAACGTCGCGTTGATGGCCGCCGGCGGCCTCAAGGAACGCGCGGTGACGTCGGTGAGCACACGCATCGGCCAGCCGGTGCCGATCCGCGGGGCCGACGGCAAGACCGTCAGCGTCGACAGCCGGACGATCGGCCGGATTCTCAACAGCGGCGACGCGTCGTCGCTCGCGGCCGGCCGCACGCGCGTGACGCTCGACGGCGAAGCCGTCAAGGTGTCGCCGGACGGCACGCTGCGCGTGGGCGACAAGGTGCTCACCTACGACAACACGCCGATTCGCGTGCTCGACCGCGCATCCGCGAAGCGCCTGCCGCCGGGCAAATCGGTGGTGCTCGGCGAGGACGGCACGCTGTCCGTCGTCTCGGTGTCGCCGAAGGCCTGGACCAATGGCACGCGCGTCGACGACGTGGCCGGCACCGGCGAACGCATGTCGTTCGGCCCCGACGGCGAGATGAGCGTGACGCCGAAGATCGTCGCGAAGACGCCGCTCGACGTGCTGCAACACGTGCTCGACCAGGCGAGCGACGCATACCGGCAGACGGTCGCCGGCGCGCAGGCGCCGCGCCGCCTCGCGCAAACGGCGGCCGAAGGCGAAGCCGCGAGCGTATCCGCCGACGCGCGCAGCACGCGCCGCACCAGCGAGGAACACGCCCGCGTACAGCAGCAGCGCGACGAAACCGATGCCGAAAGCAGCACGACCGCGAGCACCAACCGGCGCAGCGCCGACACGCAATCGATGCGCTGGCGGCCCGTCGCGGCCGACGAGCCGGCCGGCCCGGGCACGCGCGCGAAGCCGGACGGCACGCCGCCGCGCGTCAACGCGAAGGTCGTCGATCTGACGGACGACGCACCCGTCGCGCGCGCGGCGACGTCCGATCCGGCCGGCATCGCCGTGCCGCGCGGGCCGAACGCCGAGCCGATGGAAATCGGCGATCGCACGGTCTACGTGGTGCGCAGCGGCGCGACGCCCGACGCGCCGGGTGCGCGGCCATCGTCGCCGCGCCCGCAGGATCTCGCGGAACCGGTGATCGTCGTCGCCGGCGAACACGACGCGGCGCTCGCACCCGAGCTCGCGAACCGCTGGCAGAAGCCCGTCTATGCAGCCGCGCCCGATGCATTCGGGGCGGACGGCCAGTTGCGCGCGGGCGCGCGCGTGCTGCGCTTCGATCCCGCGCCGGAGACGGTCGCGGCCCACGAAGCCGGCCTGCCGGCCGGCATCGCGCCCGACGAAGCGCCGCCGGCTGCGCCCCGCGCGGCTGCCGACGACACGGTGATCGTGCTGGCCGGCAAGCGCGGCCCGAACGAACCGGCGATGCCGCGGACGGCTGCGCCGCCCGAGCCGGTCAACGCGCTCGATGGCGTGTTCAGCGCGCCGAACCGCGTGCTCGTGCTCGTCAAGCCGGAACACGCCGGCACGCCCGAGCGGATGGCGGAACGCGAAACCGCCGCGGCCAACCGCGGCGCACGCGCGCTCGACGACGCCGACGGCCAGGCCGACCGCGCGCCGACGGGCGGCGAACGTCGCACCGCGGCGAACGACGACATCGGCCTCGCCGCCGCGCACCCTGAAACGACCGAGACCGCCCCGCCCGACGCCGGCGCCGCGAAGCCGGGCTGGGTCACGCGGATGCAGATGCGCTTCGGCGGCGCGGCACTGCCCGAAGCCGCGCAGGCGCTCGCGATGCAGTCGGGCACGCTCGCCACGCAACTGCGCATGCTGCAGGACGCCGGCTGGCGCGTGACGCTCGGCAAGCGCGGCGGCGGCAGCCGCATCGATCCGCGCAAGCGCCGCGTGACGATCGACGGCGCGCTCCAGCATCCGGGCAGCATCACCTATACGCTCGCGCACGAAGCGCGCCATGCGGTCGAGGCGATGGCCGGCGTGCTGAACCTCGACTACGGCAACCGCAGCCGCTTCACGCGCAAGGCGCTCGAAGCCGAGGCGCGCGCGCAGATCAACGCGTTCGAGGCACGCTACGAAATCGAGCTCGCGGGCGGCGGCGACATCGCCGCGCACGTGCGCCTGCCGGATGCGATCGAGCGCGAAGGCGCCGCATGGCGCGCGCCGTCGCGCGACTATGCGGGCACGGTCGGACGCCTCGTCGACGCATTCGCCGATGCGCCCGTGTCGGGCCGCGACGGCGAGACCTACCGCGATTTCTACGACGACGTATGGTCGCGCCAGAAGCGCCGCGGCGGCATCCCGCGCCGGATGCCCGCGCCGCAGACGCACGAGACGGGCGACGTGCCGCACGGGGTGCGCAGCTTCGACGAACGCGTGGCATGGAGCCGCGCGCATGCCGAATATGCGTCGCCGTTCGGCGACGGGCCCGTGCCCGCGGCGGCCGACCTGCAGGCGGCGCGCAGCCGCCACTTCACGATGCTGGAGGACGAAGGCGTGTTGATGCTGCACGCCGACACGTTGCCGGACGGCACGCTGCTCGCCGGCGGGCGGCCGGCCGGCGTGCACGAATACGCGCTCGACCAGGCGCCGTCGTTCCTGGTCAAGGATGGCTATTCGATCGTGCTGTCCGCGAAGCACGGCGGCGAGGCGGCCGCCGCCGGGCTCGCGAATCTGTGGCAGCGGCCGGTGTATGCGCCGCCCCCGCACGCGGTCGGCGAACACGCGGCGCTGCTCGACACCGGCGCATTCCGCCGCTACGATCCCGCGCCCGCGGCGCCGCACGATCTCGGGCAACTGGCGGCCGACGCCGAAGGCGTGCACCTCGAAAGCAATCCGGCGGCGCGGATCGACGTCGAGCGTCACGTCGGCGAGCTGCTCGGCGCCGGTGCCGAAAAAACCGTGTTCGCGCTCGGTCACGATGCCGCGCTCGCGGTTTACGACAACGGCCCGCATACGTCCGAAGCGCGCCAGATCGAGGCGGCGATCGACGAGAGCATCGCACTCGACGATCTCGCGTCGTACGGGCTGAAGACCGTGACGATGGACGGTCCGTTCTCCGCGCTGAATCGCGTCGCCGTGCTGTACCGGCCGCTCGGCGTGTTCCACAGCTTCGGCTTCGAGACGGGCGCGCTGCCGCGCGTGGTGTCGCGCGCGGCGCTCGAGCACATCCGGCAGATTCGCGAAGTCGTCGAACGCACCGGCATCGGCTTCGACCTGCAAGGCCTCTTCACACGCGGCGGCGATTTCCTGCTGAGCGACCCCGGTGCGATCGGCATGGGCGCGGGCGAGCATTTCACCACGCTGCAGCGGCTCGCGGTGATCGAACGCGCGCTGACGCAAGGCCTCGAGCGCGGCCACGTCGAACTCGCGCATCCGCGACTCGCCGAAACGCCGCCGCCCGATGCGTTCGTGCAAAAGCCGTCGGTCATCACGCGCGTGCGGATGCGCTTCGGCGGCGCGCCGCTGCCGAAGGAAGCGTACCGGCTGATCGACGCATCGAGCCTGCTGTCGCAGCAGCTTCGGCTCGGCGCCGACGCAGGCTGGAAAGTCGTGCGCGGCAAGCCGGGCGGCGGCAGCAAGATCGACACGCGCCGGCGGCGCGTCACGATCGACGGGGGCCTGCAGTCGACCGGATCGATGGTCTACGTGCTCGCGCACGAAGCCCGCCATGCGCTCGAGGCCGCGACCGGCACGCTCGGGCTCGACTATGGCTCGACGCAGCGCTACGTGCGCAGCGCGCTGCTCGCCGAGGCGCGCGCGCAGGTCAACGCATTCGCGGTGCGCGACGAGATCCGCGCGAACCTCGGCATCGACATCGGCCGCCATGTCGCGCTGCCCGACGCGATCGCCAACGAATACGGCCGCGCGCGGGCCGGCGACGCCGCCTCGCTCGCGCGCCTCGCCGACGCGTTCGAGCACAGCCCGACGTCGCTCGACGGCGGCGTCACCTACGGCGACCTGTATCGGCGCCACGCGCAGGCCGCGCAGCGCGCCGGCGTGACGATGCCGGCGCCACGCGAGACGGCCGCGACACTCGCCGAAGAAACCGCATGGTCGCGCGCACGTGCGGTGAAGGCCTCGCCGTTCGACGGCAAGCCGGTCGCCGGCGTCGACGCGCTGACGCTCGATCGCTCGGGTCCGCTGTCCTACGACCGCGACGGCCGCATCGTGATCGTGCATGGCGTCACCGACGCGCAAGGCCGCCTCGTCGATCCGGACGGCCGGCCGTACACGCCGGTCGAGGTCACGCTCGCGCACCGCTCGGTGCTCGGCCTGCCCGGCTCGTCGGTGATTCTGTCGGCGCGCAACGGCCGCGACGCCGCCGCCTGGCTCGCGAACGTCTGGCAGCGCCCCGTCTACGCGCCGCCGACGATCGCGGTCGGGCTCGGCGCCGAGGCGCGGCTCAGCCATACCAACGCATGGCTGCGCTACGATCCGGCGCCGCACCAGCGCCCGGACCTCGGCGCGCTCGACGTCGACGGCAACGGCGTCCACGCGAGCGGCGATCCGGCCGCACGCGTGCCGGTCGAGCGCTTCACCGGCGCGGCCACCGGCGCCGGCATCGAGAAGACCGTGTTCGAACTGGGCCGGCGCAATGCGATCGGTCTCTACGAGGGCACGGACAATCGCGCGATTCTCGGCCACATCGAATCGATCCGCCTCGAACAGGAAGGGCTCGCGGCGCTGCGCGCACACGGGCTGCGCACGCTGACGGTCGGCGGCCCGTTCGCGGCATTCGATCGCGTGGCCGTGATGTACGCGCCGTTCGCGTCGCTGAGCAGCCACGACGTGATGGCCGGCATGCTGCCGTCGCGCGTCACCCGCGACGCCTTCGCGCAGCTCGACCGCGCGCGCGACATCACCGCGCAGCACCGTCTGTACTACGACTTCGAAGGCGTGTTCGATGCGCACGGCGACTTCTACCTGAGCGATCCGTCGACGGTCATGACCGATGCGCCGAAGCTGAACGTGGAAGGCATCGTCCGCGAGATCGGCACGCTGCGCGTGATGCTCGAGGACGGCATCGCGCGCGGCGCGATCGAGCTCGCGCATCCCGGCATCACCGAGCACTTGCCGCCCGACGCGTTCGTGCAGAAGCCGTCCGTCATCACGCGCATCCGGATGCGGTTCGGCGGCGCGCCGCTGCCCAAGGCCGCCCATGCGCTGGTCGACCGCTCGAGCCTGTTGCGCCAGCAGGTCGCGCTGGCCGGCGAGGCCGGCTGGAAAATCGTGGTGGGCCGGCCCGGGCGCGGCAGCCGGATCGATACCGCGAAGCAGCGGATCGTGCTCGACGGGCAGTTCTACGGCGCCGGCACGCTCGTCTACACGCTCTCACACGAAGCGCAGCATGCGGTCGAGACGATCACGCGCCGCCTCGCGCTCGACCGCTCGTCGCCGGACGCGCTGACCGACAGCGCGCTGATGGCCGAAGCGCGCGCGCAGGCGAATGCGTTCGCGGTGCGCCGCGACATCCTCGACGATGGCGGCATCGACATCGCCCGGGACGCCCGCCTGCCGGATACGATCGCACGCGAAGCCGACCACGTGATGCCCGGCGACGAAGCCGGGCTGCGCCGGCTCGCGACCGCCTTCGGCGACGTCGCGCCGTCCGTGCCGGGCCACGCGACCTATCGCGCGTACTATGCGAGCCAGGCCGACGCGATGCACGCGCTCGGCGTGCTGCGCGAGATGCCGGCGCCCGCGCCGCAGCCGGGGTCGAACGCGCCGGTGCCCGCAGCGGCGGCGGACGCCGCGCGCCGCCAGCATGCGCTCGATCACCTCGCCTCGCACGGCAAGCGCGACCTGATCCGCATCGACGGTTCGCAACTCGCGTCGCTCCAGCAGATGAAGGATGCGTTCGGCACGAATGCGCACGTGCTGATCGCCGAGCATGAAGCGCGGCCGGACGCGTCGATCGACGCGCGCCATGCGCAGCCGAAATTCGTCGCGAGCATGCGCACCGACGAGCACGGTACGTTCGTCGACAAGGCGTCCGCCGATCCGACCGTGTCGATCCCCGACGCGGTCTATCGCGCGCTGAAGGACAACGGCAGCGCGGAACGGGCGGACGTCGATTTCTACGTGTCGCCCGTGCCGCTCGCGGAATTGCGCGAGTACGGCGGCGCCGCGCGGATCACCGCGCGCAGCGACGGCCGCACGTGGGAAGCCGAACAGGCGGCGGCGACGCCCGACGCGGACGTCGTCACGACGCTGAAGTCGCTTGCCGACGCGCCGCGCTTTCGCCGGCCGAAGCAGGCGGCCAAAGCGGCCGGCGACGGCGCGACGCTTTACGCGATCGACAAGGAAACCGGCAAGGTGCTCGGCTACGCGACGCGCAACGCCGCGCACGACTGGACCTATCACGAGTCGACCTCGCTCGGCGACGCGACGATCGCGCCGCGCGATCTCGGCGCCGCATTCCGCCGGCGCGCGCGCAACCTGTCCGGCGGCCGGCGCGGCGTGCGATTCGTCGTGACGGACGTCGCGCACGACACGGTCGAACGCTACGGCGGCTTTGCGCCGGCGGAAATGCGCAAGGCGCTCGGCGACGAGAAGCCGCCGATGCAGAAACTCGGCACGCGCGTGCAGCGCGGCCTCGCGAAAGCCGACCCCGGCGTGCGCCGCAAGATCGCCGAGATCGAAGGCGCCGACAGTCCGTTCCTGCCGCCGAAGCTCGTCCCGGACAGCAAGCAGCTCGCGATCGACTTCAGCGGCGCGAACACGCTGCACCTGATGCGTGCGCTGGAACTGAAGGCGCTGGGCGGCGATCACTACGTGTACGTGTACGAGACCGATCATCCGGTTGCCGAATCGCTGCATACGCGCCGCGGCATCATCGCGATCCACGACGGCAACGCGCTCTGGTACGACAACGCCGAGCAATTGCGCGACCACCCGGACGCGGGCCGCCCGCTCGACGAGATGCCGCTCGGGCGCGGCCCGTTCGGCGCGAACCAGCACTTCCTGCTGTCGACGCTCGCGCCCGAGGCGTTCGATCCGCGCGCGACCGCCACGCAGAAAGCCGCGCTCGCGCAACGACTCACGCAGCTGCTCGACGAGAAGTCGTATTTCGATGCGCTGCCGCAGAAGTTCGACCTCGCCACGCGGTGGATCCGCACGCAGATCGCCGGCCAGATCGATCGCGTGAAAGCCGCTCAGGCCGACCTCGCCGCGGCCCAGCAAGCCGCGCAGCCGGCGGGCGGCGGCGCCAGCGGCGCAACCGGCCCCGCCAGCCGGGTCCGCAATGCGCTGCGCGGCAAGGGCGGCCGGCGCAACCGCCGCGCCGCGAACGCGGCAAACGCGTCGAATGCGCCGAAGCCGCCGAAAACGCCGGCGGCCAAGCCGCTGACGCTGCGGCCCTACCAGCCGAGCCTGGGTTCGAGCACGGTCGCGGAATGGGTGATGCGTTACGGCGCCGCGAAGGTGGCCGACTGGTTCCCGACGATCGACCGCGTGAAGGCGGTCACCGCACGCAAGAACCAGCCCGATGCCGGCGGCCTCGCGCTGACCGACGAACCGCAGACGATCCTGGCCGACGCACCGATGCTGAAGGCGCTCGGCATCCCCATCGGTCTCGCGCGCGAGGTGTCGAGCATGCCGTCGCGCGGGCCGGTCGCCGATCCCGGCGGCGATCACAACCGCTTCGTGAAGTGGATGCAGGCGTACGCCACGCGCCACAGCGCGGCACGCATGATCGACAAGCGCGCGATCCAGGCGTTCGTGCGCGCGCCGGCCGAGATCCAGGACCGCGTCGCGCCGATGGCGCGTGCGTTCAACCTGCGCGACGATCCCGCGCTCGCGGTGCGCTACGTCGAGCAATATGGCGGCGCGATGCCGGTGGTGTCGATTCCGGTCGATCCGCATACGCTCGCGGCCGCGCGCGGCGGCAAGCACGATCCGGCGTTCATCCGGCGCGCGCGCCAGTTCGGCTCCCCGATCGGCGCGCGCTACAACGAGGCCGACGCGACGATCACGCGCGAGGCGCCGGACGGCACCACGCGCACGCTCGAGCTCGACGACATCGCGCATCTGCACAAATGGCTCACCGCGGCATCGCGCCACGGCTTCCAGCTTCGTCTCGAAGCGGCGTCGGGCCGCCCGCTCGTCTCCGCGGACGACCGCCGCACGATCGCCGGCACCAACGACAGCTATGCCGAGTACACACGGCTGATGACGTCGTTCGAGACGTGGTCGCACGATCACGCCGGCGAGCCCGCGCCGAACGTGATGCTGAGCTTTCACGGATGGGACGCCGTGCTCGAACCGGTGCCTGGCGCCGGCCACGTCGAGCTGCTCGATGCGCTACTCGACCGCAAGGCGATCGACTGGCTGCACGTCGGGCTGTCGTACGGCACGCACGGCGCCGACTTCATCGCGAACCAGGACCTGACGCGGGCGCTGGCGGAACGGATCGTCGACTATTACCAGACCGACCGTCACGGCAAGTTCGCACGGTTGCACGGCGCCGATGCGCTCACGCGCGTGTTCGAACCGGTGAGCCCCGAGGCGTTCGCGAACCAGCAGCAGGTGCTGTTCGCGGAGATCGCGCGCATCGGCAAGTCGAAAGGGCTGTCCGACGACGCGCTCGCGACGCTGCGCGGCGAACTGTACGAACGCAACACGACCGCGCTCGTCAACCAGGCGCGCAAGGCGACGATCGAGCATGCGATGACGCAGTGGGCGTCGGCCGATCATCCGCCCGCCACGCGCACCGAAAAACTCGCCCGCCGCTTCGGCGAACGCTGGCTCGCGGAAGCGGGCGGCCGCGCGCCGGCGCGCGGCACCGTCGTGTCGACCGCCGATCCCGCCGGGCCGCTGCCCGACAGTCGCGCGTACTGGCAATCGGTGGTCGAGCGCGAAGCGCTGAAGAACGATCCGTCGAAGCCGATCAGCGTCGGCCGGCAGATCGCGGCGAACCCGAAACAGGCGAAGATGATCGAGGAACTGCAGGCGCTCGCGCAGATCAACGCGCTGCGCGTGCATCGGCCGTCGTTCCGCAAGGCGGAGCTGTGGAAGTCGATCGGCTTCAGCTCGCTCGTCACCGGTGCGGGCGCGCTCGTGATCGCCGATACGCTCGGCGCGACGCACGTGCTGCGGCAGGACATGCTGAGCAGCGCGACGTCGTCGTTCCTGCTGGGCTCGCGTCTCGGTCGCGTGTTCCAGGTCATGCACCAGGGCGCGGTGCGCAGCCTGCAGGCCGGCGATCCGAAAGCCGCGCAGGCGGTGCTCACGCGGCTCGAAGTGACGCTGTCGCGGCAGTTGCGCTCGGGCGCGCACGATTACGGCCAGAACCGGCGCGCGCAGCTCGAGCAGATCTCGAACGAAGCGCGGACGCTGGCCGCGCAGTATGTCGAACTGAACCGCGTCGGGCTGATGAGTTTCGACGACGCGACCACCCACATCAAGGCGCTCGCCGCGGACGTGCTCGCGCAGATGCAGGGCACCGTCGGCGGCACGTCGCTGCAGCAGCTCCATACCGGTAACCCGCGTCACCTGTTCGGGATCGCGGGCCGCGCGGGCGCCGCGATCACGTCGACCGCGACGCTCGCGGTCGGCATCAGCGGCGTGGTGCACGCGCACGGGGCGTTCGATCTCGCCTACGGCTCGGCCGCCATCGCGAGCGGTGCGTTCGGCGCCACGTATGCGGGCCTCGTCTACACGATCGGCGCGCACCGCGTGAATGCGGACAAGCGCAGCCGCATCGTGCGCTTCACCGATTCGGCGAGCGACTTCATGGCCGTCGCGTACGGCGGTCTCGGCACCGGCGTGCAGTGGAGCGGCGGCCATTACGATCTCGCGATCGCGACCGGCGTGTCCACCGCGCTGCTGCTCGGCGGGCGTCTGAACACGCATTTCCCGAACGCGACGCCGCTGATCAAGAAGATCCCGACGGCCGTCGTGCTGATTCCGGTCGGCGCGTTCGCGTACAAGCTGATCGAAGGTCTGTTGACGACGTTCTTCGGCTCGGGGTCCGGTTCGTCGAATCAGTCGAATTCGTCGAATTCGCCGCAATCGAATCTCGCGCCCGGTGCGTCGCCGAGCGCGTCGGCCAGCCGTTCGGCCAGTCCTTCGGCAAGCGCCGCGCCAAGCGCTTCGGCGAGCGCATCGCCCAGTGCGTCGCCTGCCGCGCCGGCGTCGCCGTCGGCCAGCGCCACGCCGCCGACCGCGCAACCGTCCGCGTCGCCGCAGCCCTACATCGTCGTCGCGGGCGATTCGCTGTGGGTCATCGCCGACCAGCATCGCCAGTCGCTGCTCGACGCCGCGCACGTGTCGCGCGCCGATCAGCAGGCGATGACGCGCGGCGAGCAGGATACGCGCGCGTTCAACGAGATCCTGCAGCTCAATCCGTCGGTGTCACGCGATCCGAACCGCCTGTCGGTCGGCACGCCGCTGATCGTCGGCTGATCCCCGCGCGCGGTGCGCGTGGCGCCGCGCGCGCCCGTTGCGCGCGGCACGCCGCATCACGTCGCTCGCTGATGTTCCAGCCACGCCTGGAACATCAGCACCGTCCACAGCTGGTGCTGCCAGTTCATCCGGCCCGTCTGGTGCTGGCGCCACAGCCGCTCGACCGCCGCCGCATCGAAGAAGCCTTCGTCGCGCAGGCGCGACGGCCGCAGCAGCGCGTCGGCCCAGTCGCGCAGCGCGCCGCGCAGCCAGTGGTCGACGGGCGCGCAGAAGCCCTGCTTCGGCCGGTCGATCAGCGCGGACGGCACGTACCGGTCGAGCAGCCGGCGCAGCAGCGCCTTCGACTGCCCTTCCGGCAAGCGCACCGACGCCGGCACGCGCCACGCGAATTCGACGACGTGATGATCGAGGAACGGCATGCGCGTCTCGAGGCTCACGGCCATCGCCGCGCGATCGACCTTCGCGAGGATGTCGGTCGGCAGATACGTGAGCGTGTCGATCGCCATCGCCTGCTCGGCGAAGCTCAGGTGCGCGGGCCACGCGGATACCGTGTCGAGCGGCGTCGGCGGCTCCTGCCCCGCCAGCGCGATGCGCTCCGGATGATGCACGGACGACATCAGCAGCCGGTACAGCCCGATGCGGCTCTCGGCGGTCATCACATGGCCGAGCTTGTGCAGGCGATCGCCGATGCGCGACGACGATTCGCGCGCTTCCACGCCGCCGCCCCATGCGCCCTGCGCGACGGCCGCGAGCTGGTCCGCGTGATCGGGCCGCAACGCATGCAGCGCGGCGGCGATCCGCGCGCGCACCGCCGCCGGCACGCGATGCAGCTTGCGCCACAGGCGCGGCGTCAGGAAGTAGCGCGTATAGCCGCCGAACAGCTCGTCGCCGCCGTCGCCGGACAGGCTCACCTTCACGTGCCGGCGCGTCAGTTCGGACACCAGAAAGGTCGGGATTTGCGACGCATCGGAAAACGGCTCGTCGTAGATCGACGGCAGCTTCGGCACGACGCCGAGCGCGTGGTCGGCCGTCACGTAAAGCTCGGTATGGCGCGTACCCAGATGGCGCGCGACGGCCTTCGCGTAACCGGCCTCGTCGTAGCCGGCCTCGTGAAAGCCGATCGTAAACGTGTCGACCGGCGACGCCGATTGCGCCTGCATCAGCGCGACGATCGCCGACGAATCGATGCCGCCCGACAGGAACGCGCCGAGCGGCACGTCGGCTTCCATCTGCCGCGCGACGGCCTGGCGCAGGATCGTGTCGAGCTGATCGACGGCTTCGCCTGCGCTGCCCTCGAACGGCTGCGCGCGGCCCGCCTCGATCGCCTGTTCGAGCGTCCAGTACGCACGCACGCGCGGCGTGTCGCGCGCATGTTCGAACTGGATGTACGTGCCGGGCGGCAGCTTGCGGATGCCGCGATAGATCGTGTACGGCGCGGGCACGCTCGACTGGCGCAGATACAGGCACAGCGCGTCGCGGTCGATCGTGCCGTCGAAGCCCGGATAGCCGCGCAACGCCTTCAGCTCGGACGCGAACACGAGCGCGTCGCCGATCCGCCCGTAGTAGAGCGGCTTCTCGCCGATCCGGTCGCGCGCGAGCGTCAGCACCCGCGACGCGCGATTCCACAGCGCGAACGCGAACATGCCGGTCGCGCGCCGCAACGTGGCCTCGACGCCCCACGCGACGATCGCCGCGATCAGCACCTCGCTGTCGGAGTGGCCGCGCCACGCCGGTGCGCGCCCCGTGCGCTCGAGCTCCGCGCGCAGTTCGCGATGGTTGTAGATTTCGCCATTGAAGACGAGGACGTAGCGGCCGCACGCGGAAGCCATCGGCTGCCGGCCGTGCACCGACAGGTCGACGATCGCGAGCCGCCGGTGACCGAGCGCGATGCCGGCTTCCGGGTCGACCCAGATGCCCTGCCCGTCCGGCCCGCGATGCGCGAGGCTCGCCGTCATTCGCGCGAGCGTGCCGCGCGCTGTCTCCTCATCGAAGGCGACGCTATTCAGAAAGCCGTCGATTCCGCACATTGATTTGTCTGCCCCTGTTGACCTGTTCCGTCACGCACCGCGCACCTCGCGGCCCGCCGTCGGGCATGACGGTCGAGCCATATTACGAAGAAATAAATCAGCAATAATTCACCAGTGAATGCGGGCACCGTCCGGAAAAAAATGGACGTCAAGCGCCGCGTGCGGATGGCCAGATCACGGGGCCATATCGAATCCCGCCGGATGGCCGGCAGGCAAGGCAGGCAAAAAAAGGGGGGCATACCGGCATGACGCCCTCCGGAACGCCGCGTCACGCGGCGCCGGTCGCCCATTTCAGCAACTGCGCGACCTCGCGGAAGTGCTGCGGCTGGATCGTGCCGTTCTCGGGCGTCGTCTCGTACAGCGCCTGCGCGAGCCCGACGTTCGCGAGCGTCGGGCGCAACGCGTCGCGGGCCAGCCGCACAATCCGCTCGGCCGCGTCGCCCTCGCCGCGCGCGAGCACCCACGGCAGCGAGCCCATCCCGCCGTAGTAGAGCGCGACCGCGACGCGCGGCGAATAGACGACCACCGACGCATAGCCGACCCGGTCCGGCAGCGATGCGAACTGCACTTCGCGCGCGAGCTGGCGGCGCTTCGCCTCGATGTGCGGATCGCCTTCGTCCTCCTTGTGCTCGCGCCGCACTTCGTCGATCGACATTTTCATTTTCTGGTTGAATTCGTGCCGCTGGTGCACGATGTCGATCAGCGCCATCACGATGTAGATCAGCGCGGCCCAGCCGAACAGCAGCATCAGCAGCTTCACGATCAGCGCGAGGATCGAGACCGGCCGCGTGAAGCCCGACTGCACGGACGGATCGAGCGACTCGACGATCAGCCAGCCGAGCGTCGCGACGAGCAGCGCCGTCTTCAGCAGCATCTTCGCGAGGTTGACGAGGTTGCGCAGCGACCACAGGTTCTTCATCCCCTCGGCCGGGTTGAGCCGCGACAACTGCGGCACGAGGCGGCTCCACGCCATCACGCCGCCCACCTGCACGAAGCCCGCAAGCAGCCCCGCCAGCAGCCCGGCCGCGACGATCTGCGCGGACTGCGTGGCCCAGTCGCGCGCGGCGCCGTCGATCAGCACCGCGAGCCGCGCGGACGGATCGGCGGCGCCGACCGCGTCGAACACGAGCCGGAACAGCGCCTGCAATCGCGCGAACATCGAACCGATGCCCACCGCGAGCGCCACGCACACGCCGACGAAGAACGCCGACGACACCGTTTCCGCGCTCTTCGGTACGTCGCCCTTCTCGCGCGCCTCGCGCAGGCGCTTCGCGGTCGGTTTCTGGTCCTTTTCGGCCATGTCGGCTCCCGCGCGCTCAGCCGCCGCCGTGCGCGGCGAACAGCGCGCGCAGCAGCGCCATCAGCCCGCTGTCGGGGCTCAGCAGCGAATGCAGCGACGCGTACACCACCGGCAGGAACAGGACCATCATCAGCAGCGCGAGCGCGCTCTTCAGCGGCTGCGAGAACACGAAGATGTTGAGCTGCGGCACCGCGCGCCCGACCAGGCCGATGCCGAGTTCGACGAGCACCAGCACGATCGTGACCGGCGCGGCGAGCTTCACCATCCATTCGAAGATCGTATCGGTCTGCCGCACGATGAAGGTTTGCAGCATCGACGAGAAATCGGGGCCGAGCGAGCCGATCGGCCACCATGCGTACGACTGCGCGAACAGTTGCACGAGCACCTGCAAGCCGCCCGCCGTGACGAACAGCGCGATCGCGACGAAATTCAGGAATCCGGACGTCGGGCCGCCCTCGTGCCCACCCATCGGATCGAAGAACGCGGCGCTGCCGCTGCCGGTCTGGAAGTCGATCAGGTAGCCGACGCCCTGGATCGCGAACAGCACCGCGCTGAACGCGCCCGCGAGCAGCATGCCGACCACCGCCTCCTTCGCGACGAGCAGGCACCACATCAGGAACGGCAGCGCGGCGACCTGCGCGGCGTCGATCGTCGGCGCGACGAACGCGGCGATCACGACCGCGATCCCGTTGCGCACGAGGCCGGTGATGATCTGCTCGTTGAACACCGGCACGACGAACATGATCGGCAGCAGGCGCGGCATCACGTAGAGCAGCGGCCGCAGCATGCCGGCGACGTCGTTGAAACCCGCGGCCTGGTCTAGCATCGGCGCTCCGCGACGGCGGGCGGGGCGGAGTCGTCGGGCGAGGCGGACGGGCCGGTTTCAGCCGTGATGTCGGCACCGATTTCCGCTTCGGTCATTGCCGCATCGAACGCGGCGGCGGCCTCCGGCGGCGTGGACGCATGACCGGCCGCGTCGCCCGCGCCGGCCACCCAGGTGCCGCCCGTCGCGAAGCGCCGCACCGCGTAGCCGTCCGCGACCTCGTCGGCGTCGCGCTCGACCCGCGCGGCGCGCGCGTGCAGCGCCTTCTCGCCGGCCTTGTCCAGCTTGTCCTCGGCGGCCTTCGCCTTGCGCGCGGCGCGCTGCAGGTCGGCGAGCGTCGCCTCGTGGCCGCGATGCACGTGCGCGGCCTCGCTCACCGACGCGTTCGCGGTGCCGATATGCCGGTCGAACGTGCGCGTATCGGCCGCCGCGTCCTGCAATGCGCGCGCCTCGCGCACGTCGTCGGCGAGCCGTGTCTGGATCGCGGCCTTCGCGGCGACCTGCTGCGCGAGCTGCGCCTGCGCGGCCGCCAGCGCGCGCCGGCTCTGCGCGGCGATGCCCTGCTGGCGCGCGGCCGCGACGCGCGCGATCTGGCTGCGCATCTCGCGCACGCGCTTCAGGCGGGCGAGCGTCGCGAGCACGAGACGGTCGTCGGCTTCAGACATGATCGTTCGCCAGCTTCGTCAGTTTCGCGAGCAGCGCGTCGAAGCGCACGTCCTCGTCCGACGCCTGCGCGCAGAACGCGCCGATCGCGTCGCGCGCACGCAGCGCGAGATCGCCGAGCCGGTCGCTGCCTTCGCGATACTCGCCGATCTGCACGAGCAGCTCGATTTCCTGGTACTTCGCGATCAGCTCGCGCACGCGCGCGGCCGCATGCTGGTGCGCGCGGCTCGCGACGAGCGGCATCACGCGCGACAGGCTCGCGAGCACGTCGATCGCCGGATAGCGGTTCGCGAGCGCGATCTTGCGCGACAGCACGATATGGCCGTCGAGAATCGAGCGCACTTCCTCGGCGATCGGGTCGGATTCCTCATCGCCTTCGACGAGCACCGTGTACAGCGCGGTGATCGATCCGCGCGCGCCCTGCCCCGCGCGTTCGAGCAGGCGCGGCAGCACCGCGAACGTCGACGGCGGAAAGCTGCGCCGCGTCGGCGGCTCGCCGCTCGCGAGGCCGACCTCGCGCTGCGCGCGGGCGAAGCGCGTCAGCGAATCGACCAGCAGCAGCACGCGCTTGCCCGCATCGCGAAAGTGCTCGGCGATCGCGGTCGCGACCAGCGCGGATTTCACGCGCTCCATCGCGGGGCGGTCCGACGTCGACACGACGACGATCGAACGCGCGCGCACCTCCGGCGACAGGCTGTGCTCGATGAATTCGCGCACCTCGCGACCGCGTTCGCCGACCAGCGCGATCACGTTCACGTCGGCCTGCGCGCCGCGCGCGATCATCCCGAGCAGCGTGCTCTTGCCGACGCCCGACGGCGCGAAGATGCCGACGCGCTGCCCGACGCCGAGCGTCATCAGGCCGTCGATCACGCGCACGCCGGTCGGAAACGGCGTGTCGATCAGCTTGCGCGCAAGCGGATTCGGCGGGTCCTGCTGCGTCGATACCCACGCGGCGCCCGTCACCGGCCCGCGATCGTCGAGCGGCCGGCCGAGCCCGTCGAGCACGCGGCCGAACAGCCCTTCGCCCACCGGGAACACATGCTCGCGCCCGGACGGCACGACGGTCGTCTCCGGCGACAGCCCGGCCACGTCGCCGAGCGGCGTGAGCAGCGTCGTCTGCCGCGAGAAGCCGACCACCTCCGCAAGCAGCGTCGGCTGGTTCGGCGTGCGCAGCTCGCAGATCTCGCCGAGCCGCGCGCGGATGCCCGTCGCGTTCAATATCTGCCCGACCGCATGGTTGACGCGGCCCTGCACCGACACCGGCGAAAAAAACGCGAGCCCCGCGTCGAGTTCGCCGACGAGGCGGCCGCGATCGAACGGCGCGCCGTCGTCGTCGCCGAACGACGGCGGATCGTCGAGCGGCGCGTTCATCGCGCGGCCCCCTTCAGCGCGTCGCGGCGAATCGCCTGGCGCAGCGCGTCGATCTGCAGGTCGAGGCTCGCGTCGATGCGCCCGGACGGCGTCTCGACCGTGCACGCGTGGCGTTCGAGTCGAGCGTCCTCGACGATGCGGATCTTCTGCCGGTTCGACTGCCCGGCGAATGCGCCGTCGAGCGCATCGCGCATCTCGTCGGTGCGGCCGGGCGCGATACGCACGATCAGGAACGCCTCGTCGCGCACGAGCGGCGCGATCCGCGTGAGCGCGGCCTCGTACAGCTTCTGCGTGCTCATCTCGCCGACGATGGCGCGCACGGCCTTCACGACGATATCGGCCATCGCGTCCTTCATCGTCTCCATCGTGCGCGTGGCGGCGAGCGCCTGCGTGTACGCCTGCGCGGCCTGCTCGCGCTGCGCGCGGCGCATGCCTTCGTCGTAGCCGGCCGCCTGGCGCTTGTCGAATTCGCGCTGCGCGTCGGCGACGATGCGTGCCGCCTCTTCATGCGCGGTCGCGATCACCGCGGACGCGTCGAGCAGCGCCGCGTATTCGCGCTCCTTGAGCACCTTGCGCTCGGACAGCAGCTGCAGGTTGTCGCTCGTGATCAGAAAAGCCAGTCCCATGACGCAAGCCTCTCGGGAATCAGAAACAGGAACATCAGTTCGCCGAACTGATCGCGCTGCGCGCGGTTCAGCCAGTACGGCGCCTCGTCGTCGATCGCGCGGTTGAATTTCAGGCGCACGCGCCGCGCGACCGCATCGCCGGCCACGCCGATGAAATCCGCGAGCAGCCGGCCGCCGCGCGCGCGGATCACGACCGGCAGCGCGGCGGGATCGGCGCGCCACGGTTCGAGCGTTTCCGCGAGCGCGCCGAATTCCGGCGCGCGTTCGAGCGCCAGCTCGAGCGCATCGCCGCCGAGCCGCGCCGCGACTTCCGCGCGGATGCGGCGCCCGGCCAGCGCGTCGCGCAGCCACGCGCGATGCAGCAGCAGCCCCGCATACGCGGCCAGTTGCTCGAGCGCCGCGCCCGGCAGCAGCGCGAGCCGCGCGCACGGGTTCGCGACGTCGAAGTCGTGCCGGTCGGCCACGCCGTTCGCGTCGAGCAAATGCCGCGCGAGCAGCTTGCGGCCGGCCGCGCCGAACGCGTCCGGCGAACGGTAGCGCGCGGGCCAGTCGGCCGGCACGCGGGTCACGTGCAGATAGCGGTCGGGCCGCAGGTTGAAATCGCAGACGAGCGCATGGAACGCGGCAGCGCGCGCGGCCGGCGGCGGCGCAAGCGGGTGCAGCCACGGCAGCAGCGTCGCATCGGACGCGTCGCCCGGCGGCCGCGCGTGCGAATCGCTCATGCGCCGTCGCGCGCGCCGTCCGGCGTGCGCAGCCCGCCGCCTGCCTGCTGCGGGGCCGCGCCGCCGCCGTTCGCGCCGCGCGGTGCGCCGAGCAGCCCCGCGAGCCGCGCGCCGAACATCCCGCGCCGCGCGGCCGACAGCGCGATCACCGCGCAGGTCAGCAGGATCAGCGCGAACACGAGCCAGCCGAGCGGCGAGCGCAGCCGCAGGATGTCCGACACCGCGCTGCCGATTCCGTCCACGCGCGTCGCGCGCGCGGCGGCCGGCTGCAGGAACAGCGACACGTTGTCGTACTGCAGCCCTTCGATGCTGTGCGCGACGAGATCCTTGACCATCGGCGCCATCGCGCGCAAGTCGACGCCCGGCCGATAGCGGATGTACACCGCGGCCGACGACGGCTTGATCTTGTCCGCGAGCGGATCGTTCTCCGGAATCACGACCTGCACGCGCGCGACGACCACGCCCTCGATGTCCTGCAGCGTGCGCGACAGGTCCTGCGACACGCCGTACAGGTAGCGCACGCGCTCCTCGGCCGGCGTCGACACGAGGCCCTGCTTCTGGAACAGTTCGCCCAGGCTCGCATAGCTCGGCTTCGGCAGCCCGTTCGCGTGCAGCACCGTGAGCGCAGACTGCATGTCGCCGTCCGCGACGCTCACGAGCCACGCGTTGCGGTCCGACGTGTCGCGCGCGTCGTTGTCCTTCGACGCGCTGATGCCCGCGTCGCCGAGCACCGCGATCATCTGGTTCGCGTCGCGCTCCGACAGGCCCGAGTACAGCTCCTTCTGGCACCCGGCCAACAGCACGAGCAGCCCCGCGAGCAGCGCGCGCGCCGCCCGGCTGCGCCACGCATGCATGCGCGGCGTCGAATCGATCGTCGTCATCGTTTTTCCGCGTCAGGGCGCATGAGGCCGTATCCTCCGGCCCGCACGCGCTTTCACTCCTGCGTCTTCAGCACCGTATGCGTGAAGCCGTTCGCCGCCTGCGCAACCGACAGGCTCAACTGGTATTCCGAAATCGTGGTGGTTGCGGTCCACTGGAAATCCATCGCCTTCACCATCGTCATCAGCGGGTCGCTGCGGCTGTCCGCCATCGACGTCAGCATCTCGTTGCGATGCTTGTCGATGTTCGCGTACCGCGAATCGAGATCGTTGCCGTACGTGCGCAACCGCTCGACGAGCGACGACTGGTTCGCCTGCGCGGGCGTCATCTGCACGGCCGGCGCCGCATCCGCCGGCGCGCGCGCCATCGCGACGCCCGACGAAGACGGCGGGACGACCGCCGACGCGCCCGGCTGCATCAGCGCATCGAACTGGCGCACCTGCGCCGGATCGGACGCCGTGCCCGTTTGCTGCGCGGCACTCGCGAGCGCCGCCGCGCCCGGCGGCGCCGCGCCTACGCCTGTTACCGACATGATCGTGTCCTCCTTGACCGGCAGAGCCGGGAACGGGCCGGCCGGCACGCATCGACGCCACACCGGGCGCCCGTCACGGGCGGCCCCGGCGTGCGACGTCGCGCGGCGCGGCCGGCGACCGGCGTCACGCGCGGCCGGCGGAACTCAGGTGTTGCGCAACCTGGGCGTTCGCCGTCCCTTCCTGCGCGGTCACTGCGTTGCTGGTTTCGAACGTCGCAGTCGATTGCTGAACCTGGAAGTTGATCTTGGTCAGTTCGAGCTGCGTCTTGGTCAGGTCGTCGGCCTGCTTCTGCACGTCGCCCGTGTTCGTCACACCACCTGTTGCCGAGGTACCCATGCTTCGCTCCTTTACGTGAACCACACACCACCTTCCGGCGGCGGCCCCATGCCCCGCCGGCGACGTGACGCGCCGCATGCGCGGCGTGTCGCGTAATGCGCGCATCGCGAAACGCGCTGCGCTGATCCTGTCGCGACGCTAGTGCGTCGCGCCTTTCGATGCGCCGGCCGCCGCGACGGCTGGCGTCGCCGGCGCATCGGGCAACAGCGTCGGTCCCGGCACCGGCTGCGCGACGCCGGCCGCCGCCCCGCTCGCGAGCGGCGCCACGGGCGGCGCCGGCGCCTGCTCGGGCGCATGCGCCGACGGGCCGCCGAGCGGCATCGTGATGCGCTGGCCGTTGCGCTCGAACACCACTTCGTCCGGGCCGATCGACACGACGGTCGCACCCTCCTTCAGCCGCGCGCCTTCGAAATAGCGGCTGCCGTCGACCGTCTCGATGTAGCGCTGGTCGCCGTCGCCCGCGAACACGGTCGTGATCTCCGGAATGCCCGCCGTGCCGCCGAGCGTCGTCGCCGTGCGCGGCGCGGCCGCATCGGCGTCGCGCACGTGATCGACCACCTCGAGCGCCGGCCGGGCATCCTTCATGTAGTTGCGGATGCGCGGCTCGATCTGCGCGCGCGCGGCCGTGCCCGTCAGCTCGATCCGGCCGCGCCCGAGATACGTGACCGTCAGCGCCGTATCGCTGAAATAGGTCTGCGCGGTCGCGACCAGATCGCTGACCACGTAGATGTTGCCGAGCGCCGCGTTATCGACGCCCGCGACGATCTGCGCGACGCGCTCGCGCGCGGCCGGGTCGCTCACGTAACCCGACACGATCACGCCGTCGTCGCGCGGCGCGACCGCCAGCTCCGGATACGCGTGCAGCAGTTGCTGCAGCCGGTGCGTACGCGCGAGCACCGATTCGTGCTGCCACGGCAGGCGCCCCGACCATGCGACGAAGCCGTAGCCGAGTGCGCCGAGCAGCACGCCGACCCACAGCGCGACCAGCGCGATCACGAGCCGCCGGCTGCCCAGCCGCCGCAGCCCGCCGGTGAGCCAGCCGAGCCATGCAGCCTCGCGCGCGGTGTCCGGCGTATCGGTTTCGTCGGGCAACGCGACGCTCGCCTGCGCATGCCGTGCGATGCCGAGCCGGATCGAGCCGACCGTCACGACGTCGTTCGGCGTCAGCGAGCGGCGGCCGCTGCCGAGCGGCTCGTCGTTGAACAGCACCGGCGCACCGGTGTCGCCGCCGTGGTTCTGCACGGTCACCGCGAGCGCGCCGACCTGCAGGCATACCTGTTTCGCGCCGATCTCGCGATCGGGCAAGATCACTTCGCAATCGGCCGCCGTGCCGACCCAGTTCGCGCCGCGTGCGAGCGACATCGTGCGGCCGTACATCGGCCCGCTCAGGAAGCACAGGTTCCACGGCGACGCGAGCGCGGCCGAACCGGCCCCCGCGCTTCCCGCGCCGCCGGGCAACGCGCCGTCGCCGTGCGGATCAATGATGCTCGTCGACATGCGTGACCACTCCTGCGGTCGTCGCCGCCGGCTGCGACGCCGCGCCCGCAGGCGGCGGCGGCAACGCGGGCGGACCGAACTTCGTGCCGGGCAGCGGCTTCGGCGTCAGCGGCACCGCGACGTCGTTGTCCGGCGGCCGATACATCGACAGCCCTTCAGGGTTCGCCGGACCGTCGACGCCCGGGTTCACGGGCGAGCCGTCCGGCGCATACATCGACGCATTCGTCACGACGCGCGGCGTCAGCAGGTAGAACCGCTCCATGTGGTTGCCCGACTTGTCGGTGTACTTGAACAGGTTGCCGATCAGCGGAATGTCGGACAGCCAGGGCACGCCGCTCTTGTTCAGCCGCACCTCGTCGTCGTTGAAACCGGCAATCAGCAGGCTCTTGCCTTCGTCGATCATCGTCTTGGTGACGATGTTGCGCTGCTGGATCACCGGCACGTTCGACACGGCCTGCCCCGGCACGATGTTGCCGTCCTGGATGTCGATCGACATCATCACGCTCTGCGAGTTGCCGGACACGGCGGCCGCGTTGCGGATCGCCTCGTCGACGATCATCGGCGTCACCTTGATGCTGGTGCCGGTCGTCACGCTGTACAGCGACGAATCCTGATAGCCCGGCACCTGCACGTAGAACTGCGTGAGGTTCTCGAGGATCGCCTCGGTGTTGTCGAGCGCGAGCACCTTCGGCTTCGATCGCAGTTGCGCCTGGCCTTTCTGCGCGAGCGCGTTCACGCGCGTGAGCAGGTAGTTGCGCAGCGACCCGCCGATCGATGCGGTCAGCGCGATGCCGGTCGGCATGAACGCGCCCGTCTGCCCGGTTTCCGACGTGCCGATGCCGAACGTCAGCGGCGGGTTGCCGGCGCCGTTGTACTGCGTGTTGCCGTTCAGCGCGTTCTGGCCGTTGCCGATCTGCACGTCGCCGTGCGTCGTGTGCAGGCGCCAGTCGATCCCGAGGCTGTCGAGCGAATCCTCGTTGATGTCGATGATCGTCACGTTGATCTCGACGATGCGCGGCCGCTCGTCGAGCTGGCCGATCAGCGACTGGTAGCGGTACATGTTCTCCGGCAGGTCGCGCACGATCACCGCGTTGATCGCGGGATCGGCGACGATCTGCGGCAGCGTGTCGCCGCCGCCGTTGTTCGAGAACGGCGAGAACCCGCCGCCCATGCTGCCGTCCGCACCGCCATAGCCGCCCTGCCGCGGGCCGCCGGAGATGTCGGGGAAGTCGAGGCGCGGCACCGCAATCGTCAGCCCCGAGCCGAGCTTCACCTGGCGCGCGGCCTGCCCGAGCGGCGTGCTCGACGGCGCCGCGACCGTGTCGCCGGTCTTGCCGAACAGCCGGCGCAGGATCGTCGCGACGCCCGGCACCGTCACTTCCTTGCCCGAGCGATTGATCGTGAAATCCGACGCCCAGCCGTATTTCAGACGGAACGCGCGGATGTCCGCATGCGCGCCGTTCGCCGACGGATCGCCGACCGAGCCGATCGCCTGCCGCACGAGCTCGACGTAGCGGCGCGGGCCGGCCACGTACACGCTGTTCGCGCGATCGTTGATCACCAGCGTGTAGCGCTTGTCCGGAATCTGCATCGCCTGCAGCGCGCGGCCGATTTCGCCGGACGCGTTCGGCGGGATCGGGATCATCTGCGTTTGCGACTGGTCGGCCGGATCGACGTACAGGAACGAGCCGTCGTAGTACCACGTGAGCCCGTAGGTCGAGCAGATCGTGTCGAGCGTCTGCTGCGGCGTGCCGGAAAAGCGGCCGCTGATCACGCCGTCGACCTTCGGGTCGACCACCGCCGTCACGCCCTGGGACGACGCGAGCTCGCGGATGAAGTCGCCGATCTTCTTGCCGTTCGCGACGATCGTGAACGGCTTGTTGCGCCAGCGCAGGTCCGCGGCGCGCGCATGCTGCGCGGGCGCCATGCACAGCGACGCCGTGAGCAGCGCGGTCGCACACACGGCAAGCGCGGCCCGTTGCAGGCTGCGCGGTTGAAACCGGATCGAGGCGACGCGTCGACGCATCAAAGGACTCCTGTGGAAGAAACGAACATGCGTTCCAGCGCCTGCTGCGCGAAGCGCAGCACTTCGCCGCCGAGCCAGCCCGACAGCAGCACGAGCGCGACCATCACGGCGATCAGCCGCACCGCGATGCCGATGTTGGCGTCCTGCACCTGCGTGACGGCCTGCAGGATCGCGACGACAAGGCCGGTGACGGTCGCGATCAGCACGATCGGCAGCGACAACAGCAGCACGAGCATCAGCGCCTGGCGCGTCAGGTCGAGGATTGTCGAACTCGTCATTGCATGGCTCCCGGCGCGCGCACGTCGGCGCCCGCGCCGACCGTGCCGTCGTCCGGCGGGTTCTTCACCCAGCCGACCGTATGCAACTGCACGTCCTCCTCGACTTCCTGGTACGACAGCACCGCGAGCTCGGGCAGCACCGGCTGCAGGATCGTCTTCACGTAGCGGCGCGCGCCGAGCGCGACCATCACCGCGAGCCGAGCGGCGCCCGGCGCATTGCCGTGGCCACCGGGGCCGGCCGCCTGCGCGGCCTGCACGATCGCGCGCACCTGCTCGCCGATGTCCTGCTTGACCGCGCTCGACAGCGCGAGGAAATTGCCCTGCTTCGTGCGCATCACCGCGCTTTCGATCCGCTCCTGCAGGTTCTGCTCGAACAGCACGACCCGCAGCTGGCGCGCCGTGCCCGCGTGACGGTCGGTGATCATCCGGCGCAGATCGACGCGCACGAGTTCGACCAGCGCGATCACGTCGTCGGGCTCGTTCGGCGCCCACGTGATCAGGCTCTCGAAGATCACGCGCAAGTTGCGGATCGGCACCTGTTCGGCGAGCAGCCGACGCAGCACTTCGGTCACGCGCTGCAGCGGCACGAGCCGCGTCAGTTCGCCGACGAGCTCGGGGTGATCGCGGCGCACCAGATGCACGAGCGCCTGCGTCTCCTGGATGCCGAGCAGCTCGTCCGCATGCTGGCGCACGATCTGCTCGACGTGCGCGGCCAGCGCGCTTTCGCTCGACAGCCACTTGCCGTCCGGCGCCGTGCCGTCCGGCTTGATCCACAGCGCGGTCGCGAACGGACCGAACGCCTCGGCCGGCTGGCGCTCCGCGCGCTCGGGCAGCGGCGCGACGCCGTCCCACAGCAGCCAGCCCGGCTTCAGCGCGCCGTGCGCGGCGAGCACGTCCTGCAGGTAGATCCGGTACATGCCGGCCGGCGCGCCCTCGTCGTCGTTCAGCGTGATGCGCGGAAACACCGTGCCGATGTCCGCGTCGACGCGCGCCTTCGCGCTCGACAGCGCCGCCTGCAATTGCGCGAGGTTCAGGCCCGTGCGTAGCTCGTCGGACAGCGACACCGCGATCAGCGACGTGACGCCCGCCGCGTGCGACACCTTTGCGGGCTGGCCGTCGTCGGCCGCGCCGACGCGCCCCGCGACATGAATCAGGTTGAAGCTCGGCGCCGACGTCTTGCGCTTGAGTTGCGAGAACGCGAACGCACCGAGGCCGAGCGCGATCAGCGCGAACGACCATTTCGGAAAACCGGGCACGACGAGAAAACCGGTCAGCACGAACGCCGCGATCAGCAGCGCGCGCGGGTGCGCACCCAGCTGCTCGCCGAGCTGTTCGCCGAGCTGGCGCTGCCGCGCATCGCGCGTCGCCACGCGCGTCGTCACGATGCCGGCCGCGATCGACACCAGCAGCGACGGGATCTGCGACGCCATCCCGTCGCCGACCGTCAGGATCGCGTAACGTTGCAGCGCCTCGCCGATGTCCATCCCGTGCATCAGCGTGCCGACCGCGATGCCGGCCACGATGTTGATGAACGCGATCACGAGGCCCGCGATCGCGTCGCCCTTCACGAACTTCATCGCGCCGTCCATCGCGCCGTGCATCTGCGATTCCTGCTCGAGCTTCTCGCGGCGCTCGCGCGCTTCGTCGGCGCTGATGATGCCCGCGCGCAGGTCCGCGTCGATGCTCATCTGCTTGCCCGGCATCGCGTCGAGCGAGAAACGCGCGCCGACTTCGGCCACCCGCTCCGACCCTTTCGCGATCACGATGAACTGCACGACCGCGATCACGAGGAACACCACACCGCCCACCACCACGTTGTTGCCGACCACCAGCCGCCCGAACGCGTCGATCACGTGGCCGGCGTTCGCATGCAGCAGGATCAGCTTGCACGACGCGATGTTCAGCGCGAGCCGGAACAGCGTCGTAAACAGCAGCAACGCGGGGAACGACGAGAAGCTGACCGCCGACGGCACGTAGGTCGACACCGTCAGCAGCACGACGCTCGCCGCGAGATTCAGCGAGATCATCCCGTCGAGCGCGGTCTGCGGCAGCGGCAGGATGAACAGCGCGACGACCGCGACGATGAAGGTCGCGAGAAACAGGTCGGCGCGCGGCGATGCGCCCCCGAGGCGCCGTCCGGACACGCCGCGGCCGGCGGAAAACAACCGCTGCCAGTCGCGGGGGAGCGCCTTCGGTTCAGCCATCGTGCCGTTGTCCTGTCGTTATCGCCGGCTGGCACGGGCAACCCTTCCCCGTGCTGCGCGGACCGTTGAATGGGACGAGTGTAGCGACGGGAACCGAAAGAAAAAGAAGCGCGCCTCGTAGCGTGAAAGCGCGTTTTCGTCAGACGATCGAATCGGACTACGAAACCCGGCGGCCGGTTCGGGCACGCGTCGCCGGAACCGCTTCCATCGCGCGCCGGGGCCGCCGGCGCGCGTGCCGGAAGACGTCAGATCAGGACGGCAGCCGCCGCGCGGCGAGGTACGCGAGCTGCGCGCGATTCTGTACGTTGAACTGCTTTTCCAGCGAGCGGATATGGTGCCCGACCTTGTGCAGCGACGTACGCAGCGCGCTCGCGATCTCCTGGTCGGACAGCCCGTGCACGAGCCGGTCGAGCACCTGCTGCTGCTCGTCGCCGAGCGCGAAGCCGCGCATGCGCGCGACACGCGCCTCGAGGAACGGCAGCGCGACGCGGTGCACGGCAAGACTGACCGACAGCGCGCCGCCGATCACGCGATCGTCGATCCATTCGGTGCCGTGCGTTTCCGACGTCAGGTTCACCGCGACGCGCAGGTCGAGGCGCGGCGCCGACAGACTGAAGATCACGCCGCTATTCATTGCATGCGCACGCAAGTGGCCGGCGAGCGCCAGCACCTTGCGATCGCCGCTGCCCTGCGCGGCCGCCTCGATCTCGTCGAGCCGCCACGCGACCGGGAAGCCGCTCTGCCGCACCTGCGCGAAGCGCGGGTCGCTTTCGTACAGCATCCCTTCGATGAACGGCTGCATGAACGTCGCCGGCGCGAGATCGCGCAGCAGATGCGCGCGCAGGATGCGGCGCCCGATCATTTCGTACGCGCCGTAACCGAGCGTACTGAATCCGATTTGCCGCAATCGCGCATGGCATTGCGCGAAATCGAATGACGCAAGGTCGGTTTTACCGGGCGCGATTTGAATACCGGTAAAAACGTCACGCTCGATGGTGTGATATTCGTTCGAATAAGCGGCAGCGGCCGCGATATCGGCTTGTGAGAACCACTCGACGCGTGGTGCGCCGTCAGCATATGTCATGAGGAGCCCGCCCTTTCCCAATATGTGAAACTGCGCCCCGTCACGATCTGGTCTTTTCTTTATGATTTTCTGGTCGTCGTTATATGCACGCGAACATGAAACTTTCGCCGCGATTAGTATTACGGCATATTACCCACACACCGGCATTTTTGTACAATGCCCCCGCGTTTCGTCAGGGATGACGACGGCGCAATCACAACGATGCTCGGTCGCACCGCCGCGAATGCCGTACACGATACGGCCGCCGCCAGGCGATGCGCGTCGATTCCGAGGGATGGCTCATGTCCGAAATTGCATTGCATGAAGAAGCGGTCGCCCCAACCAGCTTGCCGCGCTCGTCGCGCGTGTCGAACGCCGGCGCGGACGCGCTGCGCGAGCGCGCCGTGCAGGTCGTCTGGTGCGACGACGTGAAGCGCGGCGACGACGCGCAGCCGCACGCGCCGAAGCTCGGCGTCGCCGATACGCTCGCGCTCGCGCAGAGCACGGCCGAGCGCAACCGGATCGTCACGAGCCTGCTGCACCTGACCGGATTCTCGACGTTCGCGTATTTCGCCCTCGAATTCGCGCGCGAGCGCGTCGAAAGTCTCTACCTGCACGAAGCGTTCACGCCGGCCACCTATCGCGGCGACTACGTGCGGCACAGCCATCACGACGTCGATCCGCGCACGCTCGGCGCGCGCGTGTGCAACATGCCGATCGTGTGGGATCTGCAGCAATTGCGCCGCGCGCACCGCGAGCGCGACGACGCGCCGTCCGTGAGCCCGGCCGCGCTCGACGGCTTCCTGCAGACGATGCAGGACGACGGGATGTGCAGCGGCATCATGTATTCGATGGCCGTGCCCGGCACGCGGCTGCACGCGTTCATGAGCTTCACCGCGCCGCGCCGCACGCGCGAATGGATCACGCCGGCGACGATCGAGCAGGCGCTGTCGATCGGGCTGTCGGTCCACAAGTTCGCGTCGCCGCAACTGATCTCGACGTCGCGCGAGCGTGCGGTCAACGGGCTCACGCCGTTCGAGCAGGAGTTGCTGCTCGGCATCGCCGAAGGCGCGTCCGACAAAGAGATCGGCCGGCGCCTCGACACCAGCGCGCACAACGTCGACTATCACCTGCGCAAGCTGCGCAAGCGCTTCGGCGTCGCGAACCGGATCCAGCTCACGTATCTGACGTCGAAGCTCGAGCTGATCTGACACGCGGCGACGGCGCAACGCCGTTGCGCGTCATCGCCCGCGTAAACGCACATGCCGGCCTCGCGGGCCGGCATGGACGGGCGGCGCCGGGTCTGGCGCCGCTTCCTGGCAGACGATCGCCGTTACTTCAGCAGCGTCATCTGCACGACCTTCACGATCACGAGGCCGACCGCGATCACCAGATAGCCGCGCAGCACGGCCATCCAGATCCGCGTCGCGAGCGTCATGTTCTGCGGCGCCAGCGTGTCGAGCGGCGGCATGCGCCACGTGTCGCGCAGCGAGCGATCGACGGCCGGCTCGACGACGCGCTTGTTGCGGCGAATCAGTACCGTCGCGAGATAGCCGGCGATCGCGAGCACGGTGCCGCCCACCAGCACGTCGACGATCGCTTCGCCGCTGATGTCCGGATACATCACCGACGCGGTCAGGATGATCGACAGCAGCACCAGCACCCAGATCACCGCGCCCGTGAACACGTTGAGCTTCGTCGAATTGACCCAGGGGCCGAGCACCTGGCGGTCGTTGCACAGCACCAGCAGAAACACCGTCGCGCTCGGCAGCAGCACGCCGGCGAGCGTCTGCACGGCTTCGGTCAGCAGGCCGAGCGGGCTGCCCGGGATCAGCACGAGCGTGGCCGCGGCCGCGACGATGCCGAAATACACGAGATAAAAGCCCTTCGCGTCGGTCACGCCGCGGTGCAGCGAGTGGCGGATCTTGAACACGTCGCCGATCGCGTAGGCGGTCGACAGCGACACGGCCGCCGCGCCGATGATGCACGCGTCGAGCAATGCGACCGCGAACAGCGTCGCGCTCGTGCGGCCCGCATACCGCTCCAGGCCGGCGATGACGCCGCCCGCGTCGGTGAAGTTGCCGGCTTCCGGATGGCCGCCGAACAACGCCGAGCTGAAGCCGATCATCGCGACCGCGCCGACCAGCACGAACGCGATGCCGATCCACAAGTCGGCCTTTTCATATTTCATGAAGCGCGGCGTGATGCGCTTGTCGATCACGTAGCTCTGCTGGAAAAACAATTGCCACGGCGCGACCGTCGTGCCGACGATACCGATCACGAGCAGCATCACGTCCGACAGCTTCGCGTGCGCGGGCCAGTTCGGCACGAAGAAATCGCGCGTCATCTGCGCGACCGGCGGGTGGATCGACACAAGCACCGGCACGAGCAGCAGGCTCAGCACGCACAGCCCGATCGCGAACCGCTCGAAGCGCCGGAAGTCGCCGGTACTGACGGCCGCCATCGTCAAGGCCGCGGCCACGCACACGCCGGCCACCTTCGGCAATCCGAAGAAATCCAGCACGAACGTGATGCCGATGAACTCGGTGACGATGGTCAGCGCGTTGAGCAGAAACAGGTCGATCACGCTGAACGCACCCCAGAACTTGCCGAAGCGTTCGAAGATCAGCCGTGCATGGCCGACGCCCGTAACGGCGCCGAGGCGCAGCACCATTTCCTGGTTCACGTACAGCACGGGCACGAGCAGCAGCAGTGTCCACAGCAGCGTCGTGCCGTAGTTCTGGCCGGCCTGCGTATAGGTGCCGAATGCGCCGGCGTCGTTGTCGCCGACCATCACGATCAGGCCCGGGCCGATGATCGCGAGCAGCGTGCGCAGGCGCGCCCACCACGTGCCGCGCGCACCGGTGTCGTGGTGCGAGATCGTGCCGAGCGCACCGCGGATGTCGCCCAGATGGGCTTCGTCGAGCACGGCGCTGCGCTCGACCGCGATCGGTGGGGAGACGTTGGAGGGCGTGGACATGATGTATTCCGTACGGCTAAGGGTTATGCGATTCGATGAGCGTGTGACCTTGGCATGCGCGCGGGACGGCCGCTCGAAGGCGCGCGCGCGTGCGCATGCCGAGGCGCGCTCGGCGCTTCTTTTCAGTGGATCAACGCTTTCAGCTGGTTCAGCAGGCGGGAGAACACCCGCGGACGGGCGTCGAGCGTCAGCATCGCGTCGTAGTGGTGGCGCGATTCCGTGACGTGCGGAAGGTTCGACAGCAGAAGGCCGAAGTTCATGGTCTGGCTCCGTGCGGCGACGGCATCGTGCCGGCCGCGTCGTGGGCGCGGGGCCAGTCCGGTGCCTGAACGACGTGTCAGGCTAGGCGGCCGGCGAGTCCCCGCGACCCGGGTTCAAAAGGGTCTGCGTATGCAACGGGCATAAGGGACAACTGTCACTGTCGTTCACGGCGGCTCCTGTGCGGTGTTCCGGAGAACACGGTTGACCGCCGTCCGGCGGGCGGGCCGGCGTTCGCGCGCCCGGAGAACGGATGCGCGAACGCGGCCGCCTGCCTGGCGGCGGTGAAACCGGGCAACGCATGCGAGAACGCATCACGCTAACCGGCGCGAATCAGGGTGCACGTAGGGAGTGGCTGCGGAATACTGCTGCGCGCACCGTTTGCCCGGGAGACAAACGGCGGCGTCGATGAGGCGCGGACGTCGGTCGCTCAGGCGGAAATGTCGTTCGAAGATCGACTACTGCAGGCGTCCAAGGCGGCGGCCCCAAGAGTGAAGATGGCGGATTCTATGGACCGCCCGAAAGTGAAGTCAACCCCTTGAAACCCCATTTTTCGAAATAAATTCCCCGCCTGACGCGACTGAAAGATTTGCCCTTGAAATAACGTTCCGAAACCTTTCAGCGCCGTCATCACGCGGCCGGGCGCCGATGCGTGCGAGCAACGGCCGCGGCACCCTACTGCGCATCCTTTTGACGATCGCCCGGCGGCCAAGTGCCAGCCCCGCCCCGCGGCGACGCGCACGCGACACAGCGCATCTTTCGTGCGTTTTCTGCTTGCGCCGCAGCAAAAGTCGCGACTACAATCCGCCCCAATTCATCAAGGGAGTCCCTCCGTGGACACATGCTCTAGTTGCAGTTCGATGCCGGTCCAGGCCGGCCAAGCCATCGCGAGATAGCAGCCAGACACATGTCTTTCGCCGCTAGCTCGCATTCGTCGGGTTAGCGCGCCTCCTTCCGGGCCGGCCATCGCCGGTTCGTCAGTCGCACGCTCCGTTATGTTCCATCCTCCGATCGCAGGGTCGCGTCACGCACCCGCGCTCGATCACGTCGTTCGGCGTTCGCCGGACGGAAACGGAGGCAGCGTCATGTTCTTTCAATCGTTCGCGGTCAGGCTCAAGCGCGTCGTGCACGTCGCGTGCGACCGCTCGTTCGTTTCCGGCCTTTCGCCGCTCACCCATGTGTTGAGCAACTGGCGCGGCTTCGCGCTCGCCCATGTGCCGGCGGCGCCCCGCCTGCTCGATTGCGTGCTGATCGCCGCGACGGCGGCCGCGGTCGCGCTCGCCGCGCTGCTTTGCTCGGTCGCGCCACGCGTCGGCTTCGCGCAGGTATGGCGCGTCGGCGGCTGGCTGCCGTAATCCCTCTGCGTCCGTGCGGGCCGTCTCGCCATGCGTCCCGCATCCCGTTCCCGTTTCTTCAGCCTAACGAATCAAACTGCCAACGGAACCAAATGAAGAACACTCTCGCACCCGTCCCGCGCAAGCGTCGCGTCGATGCGCTCGCCGCGCTGCTGCTGTCGTTCGCCGCCGCACCCGCATTCGCGCAAACGACGTCTCCCGCCGCAACCGAACCGGCGGCCGGCGCGCGCGATGCGGCCGCCCCCGCGCAACAACAGGCCGCCGATGCTGCCGCGCCCGCTCCCACCGGCTTGTGGGAGCGCTCGAACCTGCTCGGCAACATCGGCGGCCTGCGCGACGTGCTCGACCAGCACGGCGTCACGCTGAGCCTGCAGGAAACCAGCGAGTACCTGTACAACACGTCCGGCGGCACGGGGCGCGGCGGCGCGTACCAGGGGCTCACGCAATTCGGCTTCAACGTCGACACCGGCAAGGCGATCGGCCTGCCGGGCGGCACGTTCAACGTGTCGGGGCTGCAGATCCACGGCACCAACCTCTCGCAGCGCTACCTGCAGACGTTGCAGACCGCGACCGGCATCGAAGCCAATTCGACCACGCGCCTGTGGGAGCTCTGGTATCAGCAGTCGCTGCTCGACGGCAAGGTCGACGTGAAAGTCGGCCAGCAGAGCGTCGACCAGGAATTCATGGTGAGCGAGAACGCGGCGACGTTCATGAACGCGACGTTCGGCTGGCCCGTGCTGCCGTCCACCGACCTGCCGTCCGGCGGCCCCGCGTATCCGCTGTCGTCGCTCGGCGTGCGGCTGCGCGTGAAGCCGGCCGACGCGTGGACCGCGATGGTCGGCGTGTTCGACGGCAACCCGGCCGGCCGCAGCGACGGCGACGCGCAGGTGCTGAACGCGCACGGCACCCACTTCAACCTGCGCAGCGGCGCATTCGTGATCGGCGAAGTGCAGTACGCGCTGAACGCGCCGGCCGCCGATCCGAAGGCGCCGCCGCCGGCCGGCCTGCCCGGCACGTACAAACTCGGCGCCTGGTATCAGTCGCAGCACGCGAACGATCCACGCTACGGCACCGACGGGTTGTCGCTCGCCGATCCGGCGAGCAACGGTACGCCCGCCACGCATCGCGGCAACTACGGCTTCTATGCGGTCGCGGACCAGATGGTGTGGCGGCCGTCGGCCGACAGCCCGCGCTCGGTCGGCGTGTTCGCGCGCGTGATGGGCTCGCCGGGCGATCGCAATATCGTCGATTTCGCGGCCAATGCGGGCGTGACGCTGAAGGCGCCGTTCGTCGGACGCGACAACGACGTCGCCGGCATCGCGATCGGCTACGCGAAGATCGGCTCGCATGCGCGCGGCCTCGACGGCGACACCGGCGCGTACACGACGCCCGGCTATCCGGTGCGCCGCGCGGAGACGGTCATCGAGGCGACGTACCAGTATCAGGTCGCGCCGTGGTGGCAAGTGCAGGCCGACCTGCAGCACTTCTTCCGTCCGGGCGGCGGCATCCCGAACCCGAATGCGGCCGGCGCGCGCATCGGCGACGAGACGGTGGTCGGCGTGCGCACGACGATCACGTTCTGATGCCCGCCGCATCGAGGCACGGGCCGGACGGCCGCTTGCGCGACGGCCCGGCTCATGTGGTGGCTTGCCGTGCGGGCATGCGGCCCGCGCCGCCGTGCGTTACTCGCCGTACAGCCCCAGCAGTTTCAGCGTGACGCCGTTGGTCCAGCCGAAGCCGTCCTGCAACGGATATTCGCCGCCCCCGCCGCCACCCGTTCCGGTGCCCTCGACCACGTACTTCTCGACGAGCTTGCCTTCGGCCGCGTACACCTGCTTCACGTCGGACAGGAAACGCGTGCCGATGTCCTTCGCGAGCGCCGGTTCGCCGTAACGGCGCAGCCCGTCGATCGCGATCCACTGCAGCGGCGCCCAGCCGTTCGGCGCATCCCACTGCTGGCCCGTGTTCTCGGTCGTCGTCGCGAGCCCGCCCGGCTGCAGCAGCGTCTTGCGCACTTCGCGCGCGGTCGCCTTCGCGCGCTCCGGCCACGCGACGCCAGCGAACAGCGGATACAGCGCGGCCGCCGTCACGCCGTCGCGCGGCTTGCGCAACTGCCAGTCATAGTCGCCGTAATAGCCGCGACGATTCCACAGGTAGTGATTGATCGCGGCCGCACGCCGCCCCGCGCGCGCCGAGAAATCGGCCACGCACGCGATGTCGCGCGTGACCACGCAGCCCTTCACGATCGTCGTCTCGAGATGGAACATCAGGCTGTTCAGGTCGACCGGCACGATCGACGTCGTGCGGATCGTCGCGAGCGTCTTGCCGTCGCCGAACCAGCGCGAGCTGTAGTCCCAGCCGCTTTCGGCGCCCGCGCGCAGGTCGCGGTACACCTCGTTCGCCGGCCGGGACGGCACCGATTTCGCGGTCGTCACGTCCTCGAGATACGACTCGTCGCGCGGCGTGTCGCTCGCATCCCAGTAGCGGTTCAGCACGGCGCCGTCGGGCATCGCGACCACGTTGCGCGTCGCCTGCCCGCGCGGTGTCGTGGTTTCGCCCTGCATCCAGTACGCGTGCTCCTTGCGCAGCGCCGGCAGGTATTTCTGGTAGACCTTGTCGCCTTCGACCTGCGCGGCGAGCGTGACCATGTACGCGAAGAACGGCGGCTGCGAGCGGCTCGCGTAGTACGTGCGATTGCCGTTCGGGATGTGCCCGATCGTATCGATCAGGTATGCGAAGTTGTCGAGCATGTCGTCGACGAGATCCTCGCGCCCCGACACCTGCAGCCCGAGCATCGTGAAATAGGTGTCCCAGTAGTAGCCTTCGCGGAAGCGGCCGCCCGGCACGACGTACGGCTTCGGCAGCGGAATCAGCGAACTGTACGGGGGCGCCGTGGTGCTCGTGCGCGTGAGCTGCGGCCACAGCCAGTCGATGTGCTGGCGCAGCGTCTGGTTCGGCGGCGGCGTCACGCCGCCTGTCGCGGGCGGCGTGAAATGCTGGTCGACGAACGCCTTCAGCGAGAAGCCCGGCTGCGATTTCTGTTGCTGATACAACTGCACGATCGTCGCGGGATCGGTATCGGGCGTGGCGTCGACGAAGGTCTTCTGGTCGGGATAGAGCTGCGCCGTCTGCACCGCGACGAACAGGTCGCCGTAGAGCTGGCTCGGCGGCGGCAGCAGCGTGCCGGACGCGGGAGCGGATGCGGCTGCGGGGGTGGCCGGCAACGCGGACGGGCTCGCCGCTTGCGCGGCGGCCTGGTGCGCATTGTCGGCCTGCGCGGCGCAACCGGCGACGGCGAGATAGGCAATGGCCAGTGCGGCCGCCCAGCGCGGACGCGGCGCGGGCGGTGACTGACGCGACGGGAAGCGAGATGCAAGCGGTGCGGCACGACGTGACGTCATGGCGTGTCCCCTCCTTTCGAATGGTGAGTGGATCGGCACGAGGTCTCGTTCGCGCGCGCGTTCGTCTCGATGGCCTTCGATCGATACGCGTCATGTTGTGGTGCGAATGGGCCTGACTGTCGCACGAAACATGCATGTCAAGCAAGTTTCGATTCGCGCGACTCGCGGAGATAGCCGCGTACCGCCCGCCACGCACGCGCTTCGAGCGCATCCGCATCGGTCTCGCCGCGCGCGCCCGCCGCATCGACGATGCCTTTCACGATCGCGAGCAGATCGTGTGCCACGACGCCGGGCGCGGCGACGCGCGGCGCATCGCGCAGCCCGAGCGCATGCAGCAAGGTCGCGTGGATGCGGTCCGCGACGCGCGCGGTGCGCGCGCCGAGCGGCAAGCGCGCCTCCTCGAAATCGATCAGCCGCGCGAGCACCGGCCGGCGCATCTGATGCGCGACGGCCCCGCGCACCAGCGTGCGCAGCACGTCGTCACAGCACGACAGCGCGGCGGCCCGGTCGACGTCGTCGAGCAGATGCGCGCTCTCGCGTTCGACGAGCGCGGCCGTCAATGCATCGCGGTTCGGGAAGTATTGGTAGAGCGAGCCGATACTCACGCCGGCCAGCGCGGCCACCGCGTTCGTCGTGTAACCGTCGAAGCCGTCGCGCTCCAGAATGCGGGCGGCAGCCTCGACGATCGCATCGACGGTGGCCACCGAGCGGCGCTGGCGCGGCGCCTTGCGCGGCGAAAGCGGAATGCGCGACGACGATTCGGACATGGCGGGAAGGCGGCTTTCGAATGTGAGCAAGTGCTCATATTCTAGAAACGCACGGACACGCCGTCAAAAGGAATCGACATGACCGGGCCCCACGTCGTCCCCGCTCGTCGCGCATTCCAACGCGAACGCGCGGTCGACTTGCCGTGCGGCAAGCGGTTCGCAGATCACCGCGTCAACCTCCGGCCTCGCATCGAAAACGCGTGCGCATCGCGACGACGATGCCGCGTCGTTCATCGCCCAGGCAGCACATCGCTCGTACGTGCGCGGTCGTCCTTTCCGCGCCATCCGCCGGAAAAGACGACTGTTGCAACATGCGGAACAACTGTTGTCGTACGTGACGCAGCGGTCACATTGTGGGCATAATGGCGTCTTTACCGCGCGCCCTGCCCATGTCGCCCGTCTTTCTAGCACCGCTCATCGTTGCCTGTGCGTTGTTCATGGAAAGCGTCGACGCGAACATCATCGTCACCGCCCTGCCCGCGATGGCGAGGGACTTCGGGCACAACCCCGTCACGTTGAACATTGCGATCACGGCCTACGTGGTCGGTCTCGGCGTGTTCATTCCGATCTGCGGCTGGCTCGCCGACCGCTTCAGCGCGCGCGCCGTGTTCCGCACCGCGATCGGCATCTTCGTCGTCGGCTCGCTGATGTGCGCGGCATCCAACTCGCTCGGCGTGCTCACGTTCGCGCGCTTCATCCAGGGCGTCGGCGGCGCGATGATGGTCCCGGTCGGCCGCATCATCATCTTCCGCGCGGTGCCGCGCGCCGATCTCGTGCGCGCGATGAACTACCTCGCGATTCCCGCGCTGTTCGGGCCCACGGTCGGGCCGCTCGTCGGCGGCTTCATCACGACCTACCTGCACTGGCGGATGATCTTCTTCATCAACGTGCCGATCGGCATCTACGGGATCTACCTCGCCAGCAAGCACATCGCGAACACGCACGAGCCCGATCCGGGCCCGCTCGACTGGTTCGGCTTCCTGCTGTCGGCCAGCGGCGCCGCGTTACTGCTGATGGGCCTCACGCTGATCGACGGTTCGCTCACGTCGCGCTCGAACGCCATCATCATGTGCGCGGCCGGCGCCGCGATGCTCGCGCTGTACGTGCCGTACGCGCGCCGCAAGGAACGCCCAGTGCTCGACCTCAGTTTTCTGAAGATCCCGACGTACCACGCGAGCGTCGTCGGCGGGTCGCTGTTCCGCATCGGGCTCGGCGCAGTGCCGTTCCTGCTGCCGCTCGCGCTGCAGGAAGGGCTCGGCATGAGCGCGTTCCACTCGGGGCTCATCACGTGCGCGTCCGCGCTCGGCGGCGCGGTCAGCCGTTCGACCGCCACGCATACGCTGCGCCGCTTCGGTTTTCGCACGGTGCTGATCTACAACGCGGCATTCGCAGGCCTCGCGATCGCCGCGTACGGCGTGTTCCATCCCGGCATGGCGACCTGGACGATCTGGCTGATCGTGCTGGTCGGCGGCATCTTCCCCGCGCTGCAGTTCACGAGCCTGAATTCGATGATCTACGCGGACATCTCGCCGCGCGACGCAGGTCGCGCGACGAGCCTCGGCAGCGTCGTCCAGCAGATGTCGCTCGGCCTCGGCGTGACGGTGGCCGGCCTCGTGCTGCACGTGTCGCACTGGCTCCAGGGCCATCAGACGATGATGTGGTCGGATTTCTGGCCCGCGTTCCTCGTGGTCGGGCTGTGCTCGTTCGCGTCGATTCCGATCACGCGGCGGCTGCCGCCCGGCGCCGGCGACGAAGTCGCGCGCGGCAAGCGGGCATAAGCGCCCGACGGCCGACGCGGCGGAAACGTTTTCGCCGCAATCGGTCGCCCGCGTATTGCATCGCTTTATTTTCCAATTCCGCGATTTATTCAATCTCGCGAAACGCAAAAAGCATTCGCCGTATCCGCATGTCGAAATAACATCGGCTCGAAAATCGACTGCGCATCACCGCTTTCGATATCGGCCGGCACCCCGCCACGCCTGCTCGGTCGCTTGCGCTGGCGCGCCGAGAAATGGTGCATGCGAATGACTTGAAAATCCGAAATTCACTGATCAATAATAATCGCTCGCATCGGTGCGAACAGAATTCCCACGCCGGCATGCGGCAGTCGCCATAACGATCCCATCTGCTGTTTCACGTTTCGATCGCTTCCTCGCCTCGAAGGAGTCGCCATGACTCAAGAGCTGATTCTGCGCGCGCCGGCAACGTTCGCCATCGACTCGCCTGCCGCATCAGAAACGGCCCGGCCGCCGTTGCCGACGCATCTTGCCGTCATTCTCGATGGCAACCGGCGTTGGGCGGACCGTCTCGGCCTGCCGGCCGTCGACGGCTATCGGGCTGGCGGGCGCAACGTGCATGCGCTGCTGTCGTGGTGCGAGGAAGCCGGGATCCCGTTCGTGACGCTGTGGCCGCTGTCCACCGAAAATCTCAATCGCGACGCCGCTCAATTGCGCGGCCTGCTCGCGGTCATCGCCGACGCCTTCGACGAGCTCGCCGCCGGCGGCCGCTGGCGCCTGCACGTGATCGGCGACCTGACGAAGTTGCCGCCCGCGACAGCCGAGCGCATCGATGCCGCGCAGCAACGCACGGCCCACGCGCGCGGGCTCGACGTGAACATCGCGGTCGCGTACAGCGGCCGCCTCGACCTGCTGCGCGCAGTCCGCTCGCTGATCGCGGAGCACGTCGCGGCCGGCACCGTCGATCAGTTGCTCGCGCAGCTCAGCCCGGAGCTGATCGCGAGCCGGCTCTATACGGCCGGCCAGCCGGAGCCGGACCTCGTGATCCGCACGTCCGGCGAGCAACGCCTGTCGAATTTCATGCTGTGGCAAACCGCTTTCTCGGAGTTCTATTTCACGCCGACGTGCTGGCCCGATTTCGGACGCGACGATTTCGAACAGGCGATCGATGCATACGGCAAGCGCGCGCGCCGGTTCGGCATGTAGGCCGTCCCACCCTTCTCGACACCTGTTGTCACCCGCCATCCGCGAGGTACGCCATGTCCACCGCCGAAACCGTTGCCGCCGAAGCCGCCGCGCCCACGCTCGTGCTGCCGCACCTGTTCCATCCGTTCGAAACGCCGGTGCATCCCGACGCCGACCGCGCCGAAGCCGACCTGCTCGCGTGGATGAACGGCCATGGCCTGCTCGACGATCCGCGCTGGGCCAACGGCATCCGTCACGGCAAGGTCGGCGAATACTGCTCGCGCGTCTATGCGCACGCCACCTTCGACGGCCTGTGCACGACGACCCGCGCGTACGGCTGGATCTTCGCGATCGACGACGGCCTGTGCAGCCTGCACGGCGTCGCGCGCACGCCCGGCGAGCTCGGCGCGCTCTACCTGTGGCTGTACGAAACGATTGCCGATCCGACCGGCCACGATCCGGCACCGCTGCGCGCCGCGCTGGCGGCGCGCCTGCCGCACCTGGCCGCGTTCCTGCCCGCCCTGCAACGGGCGACTCAGGATGTGTGCGCGCGTATCGCCGCGACGTCCACGCGCGTGCAGTACGCACGCTGGGTCGCGGGGATGATGACGTTCCTGTTCTCGACGCTGTGGGAAGCCGGCCGGTTCGCGATCGACGTCGTGCCCGACACGGCCGAGTACCTTGCCGGTCGCACCTATAACGGCTGCGGCGAAGGCGCGTTCGCGCTGATCGATATCGCCGCCGGCTACGAAGCGCCCGCCGCGTTCTACGCCGACGAAGGAGTCGAGCGCCTGCGCAAGCTGTCCGGCCTGATCCTCTGCCTGTGCAACGACATCTTTTCGTATCCGAAAGAAGCTGGCGAATCGAGCAGCAATCTCGTCTGCGTCCTGATGCACGAACGCGGGCTCGCGCCGCAAGCCGCGCTCGACGCGGCGGCGGACATCCACAACCGCTATCTCGCGCGTTATCTCGATCTGGAAAAACAGGTACGCGCGCGCACCGACGACCGCGCGTCGCTGCGCCTGCTCGACGAGGCCCGGACGTACATTCGCGGCAATTACGACTGGCACTTCGGTTCGCCGCGTTACGGCGCGGCGAAACACTACGACCTGTCCCGCGCGCTGCGGCCCGGACAGACGAGCGCCGCGGCATGACCCGTCGCGCGGCAATGGGTGAAAACCGGAAAAACAAAAAAATCAGCGGACATCCACACGGGGCCGGTGCACAGCCGCATGGATGTCCGCTCAGGGCTCCGGGTCTCCCGATGGGGGTCGGGAATCCCGGATTCGCTTCCTGCGTGCCATGGACATATGTGCGTCGGAAGCGGAATCGTTGCGCGCATTGATCGTCGCGCCATGAACTGCACTATAGGGAAACTTGCGAAACGCATCTGTCAACCATTGTCAGACGTGTTGCAGCCGCACGTCGCACGCGCGCGCCGCTTTCGCGCTAAAGTGGTTCCCGATCGCCACCCTCGACCGTCCCGCCGATGCTCACGCTTTCGCCCGCCGCCGCCCGCGCGCTCCATCTCGCCGCACAGGGCCTGCTCACCCCGCCGCGCCGCAAGGCGACCAAGTCCGACGTGCTCGACACGATCCGCCGGATGGCGCAGTTGCAGATCGACACCATCCACGTCGTCGCACGCAGCCCGTATCTCGTGCTGTTCAGCCGTCTCGGCGATTTCCCGCCGCGCTGGCTCGACGAACATCTCGCCGAGGCGCGCCTGTTCGAATACTGGTCGCACGAAGCGTGTTTCCTGCCGATCGAGCAGTTCGGGCTGATGCGTTACAAGATGCTCGATCCGTCGGGGATGGGCTGGAAATATGCGGCCGAATGGCACGAGCAGAATCGTCCGGAGATCGAACGGCTGCTCGCGCGGATTCGCGACGAAGGCCCGGTGCGGTCGGCCGATTTCGCGCGCGAGGACGGCGTGAAGGGCAACGGCTGGTGGGACCGCAAGCCCGAGAAACGTCACCTGGAAGTGCTGTTCACGACGGGCGACCTGATGGTGTCGGAACGCCGCAATTTCCAGCGCGTGTACGACGTGCGCGAACGCGTGCTGCCCGACTGGGACGATACGCGCGACCTGCCGCCGCGCGATGCGGTGCTGCCTGCGCTGCTCGACTACACGTGCCGCGCGCTCGGCGTCGTGCGCGCGGACTGGGTGGCCGACTACTATCGGCTGCCGCGCCGTTCGTACCGCGCGGAACTGGAGCGGCTCGCCGAGGCCGGCGACCTGATTCCGGTGCAGATCGACGACTGGAAGGAACCGGCCTACGTGCATCGCTCGCTCGATGCGCTGCTGCCGGCGGCCGCTGCCGACACGCTGCGCTCGACGGTCACGACGCTGCTGTCGCCGTTCGACCCGGTCGTGTGGGACCGGCGGCGCGCGTCGACGCTGTTCGGTTTCGATTACACGATCGAGTGCTATACGCCCGAGCACAAGCGGCGCTACGGCTATTTCTGCCTGCCCGTGCTGCATCGCGGCCGGCTGGTGGGCCGCGTCGATGCGAAAGCGCATCGCACGCTCGGCACGTTCGAGCTGAAAGCCGTGCATGTCGAGCCGGGCGTGCGGTTCGGCGCCGGGCTCGCAGCCGACGTCGCGAAGGCCGTGGAGAAACTCGCGGCGTGGCACGGCACGCCGGAGGTCACGGTCGCCCACGCGCCGCCGGCCCTCGTGCAGGCATTCGCGCGGACCTGAACGCCGCGCGCCGCCGGCGCGCTAGAGCATGTGCATGCCGGCGTCGACATAGTGCGTGCCGCCCGTGATCGCCCGTGCGCCGTCGCTGGCGAGAAACGCGCAGAACGCGCCGACGTCGTCGATGTCCAGCGCGTGATGCAGCGGCGCCCGGCGCGCGGTGTCGTCGAGCAGCCGGCCGAAGTCCGGCAGGCCCGACGCCGCGCGCGTCGGCAGCACGCCCGGCGAAATCGCGTTGACGCGAATGCCCGCGCCGCCGAGTTCGGCCGCCAGGTACCGCACGCTCGCTTCGAGCGCGGCCTTGACCGGCCCCATCACCCCGTAGTTCGCGACGACCTGCTCCGCGCCGAGATAGCTCATCGCCATCAGGCTCCCGCCGCGCGTCATCAGAGGCTCGGCGAGCCGCGCCATCCGGATGAACGAATGGCACGAGGTATCCATCGCCAACGCGAAGCCTTCCGGCGAACTGTCGACCACGCGGCCGTGCAGATCGGCCTTCGGTGCATACGCAACCGAATGCAGCACGAAGTCGATTTCGCCCCATTGGGCCGCGATTGCATCGAACACCGCCGCCATCTGGTCGGGCCGCCCGACGTCGAGCGGCATCCGGATCGGCGCGTCGAGTTGCGCGAACAGCGGCTCGACGTGCGGCAAGGTCTTGTCCGACTGCCAGGTCACCGCGAGCGTCGCGCCGGCCCGGCAAAACGCACGCGCGCATCCCCACGCGATGCTCTGTTCGTTCGCAATGCCGACGACGAGCCCCCGCTTGTGTCGCAACGTCATGCCGCCTCCCTTGCCGATCCGCGCCGGCCTAGCGCTGCGCGGCGATCCATCGCGCGATGTCGGGCCACACCGTCGTCAGCGTGCGCGTCCCCATGAACAGACCGATATGGCCGCCCGGCACGAGCCGGCTCTCGATCCGCGACGCGGGCGTCCCGAGAAGATCGTGCGCACCGAACACCTGCTCCGGCGTCGTGATGTCGTCGGCCTCGCCGGCGAGCAGATAGGTCGGGCACGCGACGTCCTTCAGGTCGAGCGTGCGCCCGAGCGCAACGAACGTGCCCTTCGCGAGCCGGTTCTCCTTGAAGATCTGCACGATCGCCTGCAGGTACCAGCGCCCCGGCAGGTCGATCGGGCTTTCGTACCAGTTCGCGAACACCTCGCGCTTGCGCAGGTATTCGGGATCGTCGAGATGCTCGTACAGGTCGACGTGCTCGGCGAGATAGTGCTGGTCCGGATGCATGTTCTTCCAGCCGCGCAGCATGAAGCGCCCGCGCATCAGCCCGCCGCCCATCGTGACGAGTTCCTCGTAGAACGACGTCGGATACGTGTGCACCATCCGCTTGATCGGGCCGTCGCCCGCGTCGGTGTCGATCGGCGAGCCGGCCAGCACGAGGCTCGCGACCTTGTGCGGGAAACGCGCCGCATACATCGCGGACATCCAGCCGCCCTGACACAGGCCGACGAGATTCACGCGGCCACCGAGTTCGTCGACGCACACGTTCAGCTCGGCCAGATACTGGTCGATCTCGAGGTCCTTCATGTCCTCGGTGGCCGAGCGCCAGTCGGTCAGGTACAGACGCGTCACGCCGTGCTCGCGCAGCGTCTGCATCAGGCTCTGCCCCGGCTGGTAGTCGGCGATCATCGCGCTGTGCCCCGCGTACGGCGCATCGACGATCGTCGGCAGCCCGTGCGCCGGCGCGACCGAATAATCGCGGAACGTCATCGTCCGCAGTTCCAGCAACGGCCGGTTCGCCGATGCGAGCACCGGATGCGCTTCGAAATGGAGCTTCTCCTCTTCCGCGAGGAAGCGGAGATTGCGCGCCGTGATCTCGGAGCCGGCGGCAAACATCGCCGTGGCGGCGGCCATCGGCCAGAAAATCGGCAGCGCGGGGGCGCTGACGGCAGGGGAAGGCGTGTCGCGTGCTGTCATCGGAGGTCTCACCGGGTCGGATACGGCGTGGAAGGGATCGCGTCGTCCAGCACGCGGCGCGTGTGGCGCGCGATCATCAGGTTCTCGTCGGTCGGAATCACGCGCACCGTCACGCGCGACGCGTCGCTAGAAATCACCGGCAAGCCGGCCGCGTTCGCCGCGTCGTCGAGCACGATGCCGAGCCACGCGGCGCGATTGCAGATCCGTTCACGCACGTGCGGCGCGTGCTCGCCGATGCCCGCCGTGAACACGAGCGTGTCGAGACCGCCGAGCACGCCGGCCAGCGCGGCGAGCTCGCGGGCCGCGCGATAGGCGAACAGCTCGACCGCATGCGCGGCCGACGGTGCGTCGCTCGCGAGCAGCGTGCGCATGTCGCTCGACACGCCGGATACGCCGAGCAAGCCGGATTCGGCATAGATCAGATGCTCGACCTCGTCGAGCGACCGGCCCGCGTGACGCTGCAGATACAGGATCACGCCCGGGTCCAGCGCGCCCGTGCGCGTGCCCATCGGCAGCCCGTCGACGGCCGTGAACCCCATCGTCGTCGCGACGCTGCGGCCGTTCTCGAGCGCACACAGGCTCGCGCCGTTGCCGAGGTGCGCGACCACCGTCCGGTGCTGCACCCACGACGGATCGAGGGCCGCGAGCGCCGTCGCGATGTACTCGTACGACAGCCCGTGAAACCCGTAGCGCACGATGCCCTGCTCGGTCAGCGCGCGCGGCAACGCGAACTCCCGTTCGAGCGCCGGCACCGTCGAATGAAACGCGGTGTCGAAACACGCGACCTGCGGCAGGTTCGGCGCAACCGCGGCCACCGCGCGAATCGCGTCGACATGATGCGGCTGGTGCAGCGGCGCGAGCGGCGAAAGCGACGCGATCGCATCGAGCACGTGCGCGTCGATCCGCACCGGCGCGGTGAAATACGGGCCGCCATGCACGACCCGGTGCCCGACGCCGTCGAACCCGGCCTCCCGCCCGACGTGCGCGGCGAACCACGCGTGCAGCGCCTCGATCGCGCCTTGATGCCCCGGTCGCGCGACCGGGCTGTCGGCGAGCGTCGCGCCGTGCGCATCGGCCACGAACAGATGCGGTGCGCCATGCAGGTTCTCGACCTGCCCGTGCAGGCCCGCATCGAGCGAACGATCGTCGCGCGTGTCGTAGACCGAGAACTTGAGGCTCGACGAGCCGGCATTGAGCACCAGGACGGGATGTCGCATCGCGGCCTCGTCAGTGTGCGTCGGCCGCAACTGCCGGCGCGTCCACGGGCGCCGCCGTGGCGCGCGCCGCCGCCGCGACGAGCGCCGCGACCGCGCAGCTCGCCAGGCGCGTGCGTTCGCTGTCGGCGCGACTCGTCAGGATCACCGGCACGCGCGCACCGAGCACGATGCCGGCCGCATCGGCATTCGCGAGGAACGTCAGCTCCTTCGCGAGCATGTTGCCGGCCTCGAGATCGGGCACGAGCAGGATGTCCGCATCGCCCGCGACCGCGGAACCGAGATGCTTGAGCCGCGCGGCCTCCGGGCTGATCGCGTTGTCGAACGCGAGCGGCCCGTCGAGCAGCGCGCCGGTGATCTGGCCGCGCTCGGCCATCTTGCACAGCGCGGCCGCGTCGAGCGTCGACGGCAGCTTCGAGCTGACCGTCTCGACCGCCGACAGGATCGCCACCTTCGGCCGGGCGATGCCGAGCGCATGCGCGAGATCGATCGCGTTCTGCGCGATGTCGGCCTTCTGTTCGAGCGTCGGACGGATATTGACGGCGGCGTCGGTGATGAACAGCGGCTTGGGGTAAGTCGGCACGTCCATGATGAACACGTGGCTCAGGCGCCGCCCGGTGCGCAGCCCCGTGTCGGCGCGCACCACCTCCGCCAGCAACTCGTCGGTGTGCAGGCTGCCTTTCATCAGCGCCTGCGCGTCGCCCGCGCGCACCAGCTCGACGGCGCGTGCCGCCGACGCATGACTGTGCGGCGCATCCACGAGCCGATAGCCGGACAGGTCCACACCGAGCGTCGCGGCGAGCATCGTGATCCGCGCCACCGGGCCGACCAGGATGGGCACGATGATCCCGGCCCGGGCGGCGGCGGCCGCCGCGTCCAGCGATACCTCGTCGCAGGGATGCGCGACCGCGACCGTCACAGGCCGCAACGCGTGGCAACGCGCAATCAGCGCGTCGTATTTCTGATGCGTGTGCAATTCGGTCATCGACTGCCCCTTCGCAAGGATCACGTGAACGGATTCTGGTGCGGGACCGGGCGAAGTCGTTTGATTTCCGTCAATCGTTTCAGGTGAAGTCCCGATAGCATGAATCCGCACGATGACATCCGGACGGCCGCAACGCCCCCCTGACATGCACATACGCGAAATCCGCTCGAAGATCGCCAGTACCTCGTCCACGCGCAAGATCACGAAGGCGATGGAAATGATGGCGCGCACCAAGATGGCGAGCGCGCAGCGACGCGCGCGCGAGTTCCGCCCGTATGCGGCGCGCATCGGCGCGATGGCGGAACGCGTGCTGCGAGACCGTCCCGACCACGTATCGGCGCTGATGGCGCGACGCGATACCGTGCGCCGCGTCGGCCTGATCGTCGTCAGCACCGATCGCGGGCTGTGCGGCCCGCTCAATGCGCGGCTGCTCGTCGAATGCGTGGATGCGCTCGAACGCTGGGACCGTGCCGGTGTCGCATGCGAGTTGAGCGTGATCGGTGCGCGCGGCCTCGCGCCGCTGCTGCGCCACGGCGCGACCATCGCCGCGCGTGCGAGCGGCCTGGCCGCCGAGCCGCACTTCGAGCAGTTGCTCGGTGCGCTGCTCGTGCCGCTGACCGCGTTCGTCAACGGCGAGCTCGACGAAGTACACGTCGCATACAACCGGCTGACGAGCCCGCTCGCGTACGAGCCGCGCATCGATGCGATGCTGCCGATCGTGGGGCTCGACACCGGCGCGCCGACCGACGGCGCGCCCGCGTCCGCACCCGCGTCCGACTATCTGTACGAGCCCGCGCCCAAACCGGTCGTCGACACGTTGCTGCTGCGCTACGTCGAGGCAACGCTCTATCAGGCCGTCGTCGAGAACTATGCGTGCGAGCAATGCGCGCGGATGTTCAGCATGCAGACCGCGACAGACAACGCCGACCGCGTGTTGCGCGAACTGCGGCACCTGTACCAGAAGACGCGACAGGCGCAGATCACCACCGAGCTGTGCGAAATCGTCGCCGGCGCGGCGGCGGTCTGAAGGAGCATGCATGAAGACGTCGATGAGGCTCGACATCGTAAGCGTGGAAGCGGTGCTGTATGCCGGCGACGCGCATTTCGTCGTCGTTCCGGGGGAAAGCGGAGAACTGGGGATCTACCCGCACCACGCGCCGCTGCTCACGCGGATCCGGCCGGGCGTCGTGATGCTCGTCGATGCGCCGACCGGCGAGCATCGCCGCCTGCTCGTCGCGGGCGGCGTGCTGGAGGTCAGCCGCGACGGCGTGACGCTGATCGCCGATCACGCGTTGCGCACGCCCGAACTCGACGATCTGCGCGCACGCGAAGCGCGGCATGCGGCCGACGACTGGCGCCAGCGCTACGCGCACGAAAACCGGCGCGCGTTCGATTTCGCGTCGGCCCGCACGGAATTGATGGATGAAATTCGACGCTTCTTTGCGATGGCGCTGCGGCAACAGGCGCCGCACGACAAGCCGGGCAGCGCGGGCTAGACACCGGCGCCGGCCCCGGTGCCGCCCGCTCAGTCGCGCAGCTTGCGAAACCGCGGCGTGCCGTCTTCGAGGTTGCCGTTGAACATCGCTTCCGGCCGCACCCACAGCCCGCGCGCATGCGGCCACAGATGCTCGTAGACGACCACCGATTCCTCGGTTTCGGAATGGCGCGCAACGCCGATGTAGCGGTACAGGCCGCCCTTGTAGTGGCGGTGCGTCGCGAGCTGTTCGGCTTCCTGTTCGGTCATGGTGTGCTTCTCTTCGGCAAAAACGGAAAGCGCGTATTGTATGCGCTGCGGCGCGCGTCAGCGTTTCGTGTAGATGTCGGGCCGGCGGATCTCCATCAGCCGCTCGGGATTCGCGGGCGGACCGAAACCGACCGGCCGGTACAGCGCGTGCGCGTCGGTCGTCGCGAGCATGATGCGGCGCAGCCGCTGCACCATCTGCTGCGCGAAGATATGGTCGATCAGTGCGCGGCCGTAGCCGTTGCCGCGTTCGGCCGGCAGCACGAACACGTCGCACAGATACGCGAACGTCGCGTGATCGGTGACGAGCCGCGCAAACCCGACGAGCCGGTCGCCGACATACGCGCCGAAGCACAGCGAGCCCTCGATCGCCCGCTCGACCACGTCGCGCGGAATGCCCTGCGACCAATACGCGTCGCGATGCAGGAAATCGAAGATCGCGTCGATGTCGAGTTCGCGCTTGTCGGTGGAAATTCTCAGCGTGGCGGGGGTGGCTGCGGGCACGTCTGTTCTCCGGTTCGAGGGGCGGAAGGCGGAGCATCGACGATACCGCGCCGTGGGGGGCGGGACAAGGGGCACTGGAGTCCGCCGTGGACGAACAGCCGCACTGCCACCCTCGATTCGGCGACAATGGCACCCGCCGATAAACCCGAGACGCCGCTTCATGACCTTCCGCCTCATCGCCTTCGACTTCGACGGCACGCTCGCCGATTCGCTCGACAGTTTTCTCGCCGCGCTGACGGAAGCCTCGCGCCTGCACGGCTTTCGCGACGCCACGCCCGAACTGCGCCCGGCGCTGCGCGGGATGTCGGCGCGCGACATCGTTCGCGCGCTCGACGTGCCGATGTGGAAAGTGCCGCGCGTGACGATCGACATGCGCCGCCTGATGCGGCCGCGCGTCGCGCACGTGCAACTGTTCCCCGGCGTCGCCGAAACATTCGACGCGCTCGCCGCGCGCGGCATCCGCATCGCGATCGCCACGTCGAATACCGAGGAGATCGTGCGTGACCGGCTTGGTCCGCGCGCCGGCGCACGCGTCGACCATTTCGCGTGCGGCATTCCGCTGTTCGGCAAGGCGCGCCGTCTGCGCGCGCTCGTTCGCGAGGCCGGAGTGCGCGCAGACGAAGTGCTGTACGTCGGCGACGAAATCCGCGATGCCGACGCGGCTCGGCGTGCACATATTGCATTTCAGGGCGTCGCGTGGGGCTACACCGCGCCCGACGCGTTGCAGGCGCATTGCGCGACGCCGTTGCTGCCGCGCCTCGATGCGCTGCTCGATCGCGTGTGACGCTTTCACGCACGCCACGCCCGCACCCCGCCCCTCGCACGACGCGCCGCGACGACAACGCACCGCTGAAATGCCGATGACACGCGCACGCATCTCATCCATTGCATGCGCCACGCGCACGCAAAAATTGCCGCCACCACATGCGTATCAGGTACGCCCTACCGGGCTGCGCGCGTGCTCATCGTTTCGTCTTACCAACCGTTACACAAGCCACAGCACGGTTGCACCTGCTACCCGACCGCTCTCCTAGAATCAGTCGGGCCGGAAAACACTTCGAACGCCGCCGCGGCAGAGCGGCAGTCGAACCCGGCCCGGGCGCGCCCGGTCTCTCGCACAGCGACGGATCGTACGATCCGTTTTTCAACCAGAGCCCCGATCGAGGAGGTCCCATGAACCGCTTTCCCCACCTTTCGCGCCTTGCCTTGTCTGCCGCTGGCCTGCTTCTCGTCGCCGTAACGGCGACCGCGCAAACCGCGCAACCGGCACCCGGCGCATCGGCTGCGCCGGCCGCGACCGCGACGCGCATCCACGAAGCCGACCAGACCTTCATCAACGACGGCACGAAGACCGTGTCGACCCAGCACGACGCCGCGCGCATCGCCGATGCGCGCACGTCGGACAGCCAGGTCAAGGCGTTCGCGCAACGCGTGTCGACCGACGATGCGAAGATCATCCAGGCGATGCGCGCGGCCAGCCCGCGCGGCGTCGACGTGCCGGCCAACGACCCCGACACGACCGTGCTGAACGGCATCAAGAGCCTGCGCGGCGCCGAGTTCGACAAGGCGTATATCGAACAGGTCGCGCTCGCCGGCCAGCAGAAGGCGATCTCGGCGTTCCAGGCCGAAATCGCATCGGGCCGCGACACCAAGCTGAAGGAAGTCGCCCGCCAGGCTCTGCCGATCCTGCAGGCGCACTACGCGGACGCGCAGAAGCTCGCGCAGCGTCATCATCTCGCATCGGCGCAGTAATTCATCCGATGCAGCGCCGCGCATCGCGCGCGGCGCACCGTTTCCCCCGCCGTCGCGCCGCCGCCTCCCCTGCCGGCGGCGCGACGCACGTCTCGAGCATCGAGCGCTCCGCCTCGCACGTCACGCGTTACGTCGCCAGCTTCGCGTCGAGTCGCGCCCGCACTTCCGGCCATTCGTCGTCGATGATGCTGAAGCGCACCGAGTTGCGCTTGCGGCCATCCGGCATGATCCGTTCGTGACGCACGATGCCCTCCTGTTTCGCACCGAGCCGCAGGATCGCCGCGCGCGATTTCTCGTTCAGCTCGTCCGTCGTGAACTGCACGCGCACGCATCGCAGCGTGTCGAACGCATAGCCCAGCAGCAACCGCTTCGCTTCGGTATTCGCGCGCGTACGCTGCGCCGATTCGCTCAGCCACGTATGACCGATCTCGAGCTTGCGATTCTTGCGGTCGATCTTCCAGAAGCGCGTGCTGCCGATGGCGCGGCCCGACGCGCGATCGACGATCACGAACGGCATCACGGTGCCGGCTGCCCGCCCCTGCAACGCCGTGTCGATGTAGGCGTCGACCGTCTGCGCGCCGGGCACGACCGTGACCTTCAGGTTCCACAACGCGCCGTCAGCCGCGGCATCCAGCAGCGCCTGCCGGTCGGATGTGTCGAGCGGACGCAGGACGACACGTGCGCCGGTGAGGGTCGGTTGTTCGAGGAAAGACGATGCGTCGGTCATGACGGGATTCCGGAAAATGACGGCGATGGCGGCGAAACGCCCATCATACGGCGGTGCCGCTAGCCGAGGTGGGCGGCCAGCCGGCGGCGGATCGCCTTCGCTTCGGCGCGCAGCGCATCGGCGAACGCGTCGACGAGCAGGTTCTTCGGCCGGTGCTCGGGCACGATCACGCTGACCCGGTACGGAAACGACCGCGTCAGCGGCCGCACGTGCAGGTCGCGGCCGACGAAATCGAGCGCGGTGAGCGGGTTGACGATCGCGGCGCCGAGCCCCTGCCGCACGAACGCACACACCGACACGGCCGACGGCGTGTCGACCACCGAGCGCGGCGCGATGCCGAGTTGCGCGAACGCCTCGTCGATCAGGATGCGATACGGATCGTTCAGCGACAGGCTCACGAACGGGCGATCGGCGAGATCCAGCAGGTCGATCGCGTCCTGCGCGAGCAGCGGATGGCCGCCGGGCAGCACGCACACTTCATCCACTTCGAGCAGCGGCGTGAGCACCGTGCCGGCCGGCGCGACATCGCGCTCGGTCAGTCCCAAATCGTAACGCTGCGCGGTGAGCCACTCCTCGAGCACCGGCGACTCCTGCGTCGCGACCGATACGCTGACGCCCGCATGCGCGTCGTGAAAGCGCCGGCATGCACCGGGCAGGATCGCGTGCGAGAACGCCGGCAACGCGATTACCGACAGTTGCCCGTCGCGAAACTCGCGCAGGCGCGCGGCCGTCGCCGCGATGCGTTCGAGCCCCGCATACGCGAGCCGCACATCGTCGAACAGCGTGAGCGCGGCCATCGTCGGGCGCAGCCGGCCGTGCGCGCGTTCGAACAGCGCAAAGCCGACGACCTGCTCCATCCGCGCCAGCTCGCGGCTGATCGTCGGCTGCGACGTGTACAGCATCTCGGCCGCGCGCGTCGTGCTGCCGGTGACCATCAGCGCGCGAAAGACCTCGATATGACGGTGCGTCAGCATGATCTGTATATCAAAAATGAATCGAATGAAGATAAACAGGCATTTTACTGTATAGCTTTTCAGGCGCATCATCCGGCTATCCGTTCATTCGATCCGATTCATCCGCCATGTCCCTCGATTCCCGCCAGCTCGCGACGCTCGCGCAGCAATACGGCACCCCGCTGTGGGTGTACGACGCCGACGTCATTCGCGACCGCATCGCCCAACTGCGCCAGTTCGACGTGATCCGCTATGCGCAGAAGGCAAATTCGAACGTCCATATCCTGAAGCTGATGCGCGACGAAGGCGCATGCGTCGACGCCGTGTCGCTCGGCGAGATCGAGCGCAGCCTCGCGGCCGGGTTCAGCCCGGGCGGCGAGCCGGAAGGCGTCGTATTCACGGCCGACCTGATCGACCGCCCGACGCTCGCGGCGGTGCTGAAGCACGGCGTGACCGTGAACGCCGGCTCGCTCGACATGCTCGCGCGCATCGGCGAGCACGCGCCCGGCCACCGCGTGTGGCTGCGCGTCAACCCCGGGTTCGGCCACGGCCACAGCAACAAGACCAACACCGGCGGCCCGCAGAGCAAGCACGGCATCTGGATCGACGACGTGCCGCGCGCGATCGAGATCGTGCGCCAGTACGGGCTGAAGCTGGTCGGCATCCACATGCACATCGGGTCGGGCGTCGACTACGGCCACCTGTCGCAGGTGTGCGATGCGATGGTCGACCTCGTCACGTCGCTCGGCCACGACATCGACGCGATCTCGGCCGGCGGCGGCCTGTCGATTCCGTATCGCGACGGCGAGCCGCGCGTCGACGTCGGACACTACTTCAGCCAGTGGGACGCCGCGCGCAAGCGCATCGAACGGCATCTCGGCCACCCGGTGCGCATCGAGATCGAACCGGGCCGCTTTCTGGTCGCCGAAGCCGGCACGCTCGTTACCGAGGTGCAGGCCGTCAACCGTCGGCCGAAACACGATTTCGTGCTGATCGACGCGGGCTTCAACGACCTGATGCGCCCGTCGATGTACGGCAGCTATCACGCGGTGTCGGTGCACGCGCACGATGGCGCGTTGCCCGCCGGCCGGCCGCTCGTCGACCTCGCGATCGCCGGGCCGCTGTGCGAATCGGGGGACGTGTTCACGCAGGACGCAGGCGGCGTGGTCACGCACCGCAAGCTCGCGCAGCCGCAGATCGGCGACCTGCTGTTCCTGCACGACGCCGGCGCGTACGGCGCGTCGATGTCCTCGAACTACAACAGCCGGCCGCTCGCGCCGGAAGTGCTCGTCGATCGCGGCACGCCGCGGCTCATCCGCCGCCGGCAGACGATCGGCGAATTGCTCGCGCTCGAAACGTTCGAGTAACCCGCGCGCGGCGTGACGAACGCCAACGGCCAGGCTTGCCGCTACCGGTAGCCTGGCCGTTTTGCCTGGGGTCTTGCTGCCGGGCGCAGGATCGCTATCGTGCGTTCGGCAGCAACGGGCTTGCCGCCAGCCGCGGCGCCTGCATCACCCCACGCGCTGCACGGGCGCCATCTTCGAAAAGTACTTCGCGCCCGCCACGCAGCCGACCACGATTACCGTCACGACGACCATCGACGGCGGCACCGTCTCGTGCAGCAGCCCGGCCGCGAGCAGGAAGCCGAAGAACGGCTGCAGCAGCTGCAACTGGCCGACGCCCGCAATCCCGCCGAGCGCCAGCCCGCGATACCAGAACACGAAGCCGATCAACATGCTGAACAGCGACACGTACGCGAGCCCCCACAGCGCGGCGGCATCGACGCCGTCGAACGACGCGGGCCACGTCAGCCACGTGAGCGGCAGCATCAGCGGCAGCGACAGCACGAGCGCCCACGAGATCACCTGCCAGCCGCCGAGCTGGCGCGACAGGCGCGCGCCTTCCGCATAACCGAGCCCGCACGCGACGATCGCGGCCAGCATCAGCACATCGCCGACCACCGACGCGTGCCCGCCGTTGCGCAGCGCGAACGCGGCCACCGCGCCGCTGCCGACGATCGAAAAGATCCAGAACGGCAGCCGCGGCCGCTCGCCGCCGCGCCACACGCCGAACAGCGCGGTCGCGAGCGGCAGCAGCCCGACGAACACGATCGCATGCGCGGACGTCACGTGCTTCAGCGCAAGCGCCGTCAGCAACGGAAAACCGACCACGACGCCGAGCGCGACGACGGCCAGCGACACGGCCTCGGTGCGCGACGGCCGCTTCTGCTTCAGCACGACGAGCAGCAGCAGGCCGAGCGCGCCGGCGATCGTCGCGCGGGCGAACGTGAGAAACAGCGGGTCGAGCCCTTGCACCGCGACCCGTGTCGCGGGCAGCGAGCCACTGAAGATGATGACGCCCAGCATGCCGCTGAGCCATCCGTCGGTCGTCTTTTGCACGGTCAACCCTGAATGGAAAGTGGATGACCGATGATCCGCCGCCGGCGAAAACGGCGTAAGCTACAGCCCAATACAATTCAGACAAACTGTACTGGACAACCGGCCGTACAGTTCATCGTCCGCCATGCGCCCTTCCGCCCCGATTCCCGCTCCGCCCGCACCGTCGCGCACGCGCGTGGAAACCGTCATGGACACCCTGCGCGCGCGGATCGCGAGCCGCGCCCTGATGCCCGGTGCGCGCGTGCCGTCGATCCGGATGATGGCCGACGCGCTCGACGTATCGAAATCGACGGTCGTCGATGCGTACGAGCGGCTCGCGAGCGAAGGCGTGCTCGTCGCGCGGCGCGGTTCGGGCTTCTATGTGTCAGGCCACGCACCGCCGCTCGCGCTCGCCGAGCTGGGCCCGCGCCTCGATCGCGAGCTCGATCCGCTGTGGCTGTCGCGCCAGTCGCTCGAAGCGGCGCCGACGTCGGTGAAACCCGGTTGCGGGTGGTTGCCGTCGTCGTGGCTGCCCGACGAAAGCCTGCGTCGCGCGCTGCGCGCCGTGTCGCGCGACGAAGCCGATGCGCTGACCGACTATGCGACGCCGCTCGGCCTGCCCGCGCTGCGCCAGCAGCTTGCATGGCGGCTCGCGCAGCACGGCGTCCACGCGGAACCCGCGCAGATCATGCTGACCGACGGCGGCACGCACGCGCTCGACCTCGTGTGCCGCCTGCTGCTGGAGCCGGGCGACACCGTCGTGCTCGACGATCCGTGCTACTTCAACTTCCAGGCGCTGCTGCGCGCGCACCGTGCGCGGATCGTCAGCGTGCCGTTCACGCCGAACGGCCCCGATCTCGTGCGCTTCGAGCAAGCACTCGCCGAGCATCGGCCACGGCTGTACATCACCAACGCCGCGCTGCACAACCCGACGGGCGCGACGCTCGCGCCGCCCGTCGCGCACCGGCTGCTGACGCTCGCGGCCGAGCACGGCCTGCTGATCGTCGAGGACGACATCTTCGCGGATTTCGAGAGCACGCCCGCGCCGCGCCTCGCGGCGTTCGACGGGCTGTCGCGCGTCGTGTCGATCGGCAGCTTCTCGAAGACGCTGTCGGCCGCGATCCGCTGTGGCTATGTCGCCGCGCGGCCGGAATGGATCGACGCGCTCGTCGACCTGAAGCTCGCGACGTCGTTCGGCAACGCGCAGATCGGCGCCAACGTCGTGCATCGGCTGCTGATCGACGGCACGTACCGGCGCCATCTCGACAGCCTGCGCGCGCGGCTCGCGGATGCGATGGGCGAGACGATCCGGCGCCTCGCGCGAGCCGGGCTCGGGATCTGGACGGAGCCGCGCGGCGGGTTGTTCGTGTGGGCGCAATTGCCGGACGGGCTCGACGCGGCGCGCGTCGCACGTCATGCGCTGGACCACGACGTGGTGCTCGCGCCGGGCGACGTATTCAGCGTGTCGCGCAGCGCGTCGTCGTACATGCGCTTCAACGTGTCGCGCTGCAAGGGGCCGGCGGTGTTCGATGCGCTGGCGCGGGCGATGGAGGCGGTGCGCCGTGCATCGCACGATACCGAAGCACCGTCGGATGCACACGCGCGCACCGCGTGTCACTCGCTGTCGGCATCGGACAGAATCAGACGCTCCGGCACGTTCGAGCGTGCGCCGCGCGACGCGACGTAGTACAGCAGCCCCGGTACGACGATGCCGACGATCCATGACACGTCGACGCCGCCCAGTGCCTCGACCCACGGCCCGGTGTAGAACCCCGTCGCGACGAACGGCATCTGCACGAGCACGCCGAGCACGTAGACGGCGATGCCGACGACGTTCCAGCGGCCATACCGCCCGTCCGGATCGAACAGCGCCGGCACGTCGTAATGCTCACGGGTCACGCAGTAGTAATCGACGAGATTGATCGCGCTCCACGGCGTGAAGAACACGAGCAGAAACAGCAGAAACGACGAGAACGCTTTCAGGAAATCGTGCTGCCCGGCCAGCGCGATGCCGCTCGACGCCGCAACGCTCAGCAGTACGAACGCGATTCGGGTGCGCGACGGGATCTGGCGCCGCCCACCGAAGCCGGTCAGGATCGCTGCGACCGACATCACGCTACCGTATGCGTTGAGCGTCGTGATCGTCAGCTTGCCAAGCGCGATCGTGAAATAGAGCACGGCGGCAATAGCCCCCGTCGCACCGAGGCCGACGATGAAGGCGACCTCGTGTCCGGAGAAGCGCTCGCCGGCGAGCGCGGCGGCCAGCACACCGAACGTCATCGATACCTGCGCCCCGATCACGGTTCCGCAGAACACCGCTGCAAAGGTTTTCGCGGGTGACGTCGTGCGGGGCAAGTAGCGGGAGTAGTCGGCGACATAGGGGCCGTAGGCGATCTGCCAGGATGCGGACAACGAAACCGCGAGCAGGAACGATGCGGGCGTGAAGTGGCGATTCGCGAGCAATGTGTCGAAAGCGTGCCCGTGAAGCAGGCTCGCAAACAGATACAGGAATGCCAGCGTGCCAACGATGCTCGATACGCGCCCCATCGCATGAATCGTTCGGTAGCCGAGGCCCGTGAGCAAGACGACGAGCGCGGAGAAGATGAGGATTGCCGCGGTATGGCCGACGTTCAGCAGCTCCGCGATGGCCTGTCCGGCGAGTACGGTGCCGCCAGCCGAGAATCCAACGTACATCACGCACACGAGCACGAGCGGCACGATCGCGCCATACACGCCGAACTGCACGCGACTCGAGACCATCTGCGGCAGTCCGAGCTGCGGCCCTTGCGCGCCGTGCAGCGCCATCACCGCACCGCCGAGCACCTGACCGGCCAGCAAGCCGATCAACGACCAGAACACATCGCCGCCGAGCACCACCGCCAGCGCGCCCACGACGACCGCCGTTACCTGCAGGTTCGCGCCGAACCACAGGGTAAATTGACTGAACAGGCTGCCGTGGCGCTCGGCATCGGGGATATGGTCGATCGAGCGGCGCTCGATCAGCGACGTATTGGCGACAGGTAAAGCGGTACGTTCCATGCTCGGCTCCTGACCGGTGGAAAACTGCGCTTGGGAGTTCGCTCGAACCGCCGACATCAGGTCACGGTTCTTCGCGTAAATCGCGCGCCGGTCGCGATGACGCGGCGCGCGTGCAGGCTCGATGCATCCTGACGGATGGCAGGATTCAAACCGACGCGGCAAGCGCCGGAACAAGCTCGTGCAGATCGCCGACGAGGCCGTAGTCGGCCACGCTGAAGATCGGTGCTTCGGGATCCTTGTTGATCGCGACGATCACCTTCGAATCCTTCAT